>JAYUKZ010000267.1:0-2786 GCA_043763995.1 Fibrella sp. | reverse complement strand
AGCCGTAGATAGTATCGGTGGGGTAGATCACCACCGCCCCCTCGCGCAGGGCTTTTGCCACGGCCCGGATGCGGGTCATGTCGGGGTTTTTGGCGTATACTTTGATTAACTCGGCGGGCATAACGTACCTAGCGGTTGGCCAGCCGGTAGCGGCGGTACACGCCGTTGATGGGCAGGTGGAGGCGGCACAAAAATAGCACCGTGCGCGAGAGCGAGTCCAGGGCATGCATTTGGGCCAGCAACTGCCCAAACTGCCGGGCCAGGTAGTACTGTTCGGTATAAAAACATTTCCGAATAAACCGCCGGATTCTGTCGGCCAGGGCCGCGAACTCGTCGGTGGTCTGGCACAAGAGGTACGCCTTCTGGCATACCCGCCAACTGGATTCGAGCAGACCGTTGTGGGGCCGCGTAATTTGTTGCCCCAGCGAATTGGGCAGCAGCCGTTTGTGGGTCAGCACTTCGTCCAGATAGGCGTAGCGGTAGCTGCGGGCTGACCGCACCCAGAGGTCAAAATCTTCGTAGGCCAGCGTTTCGTCGTACCCGCCCAGGTCAACCAGCATTTGGCGGCGCATCATCATAGTGGGGGTATTGATAAAATAATGGGCCAGCACCTCCCGAAACACATCGCCGGAGGGCACGGTCTCCCAGGTACGTCCGTTGGGCCGGATAGCGTAGTGGTGGCGCAGAAAATCGCCGTTGGCGTTGATGTAAGCGGCATTGGTGAATACCACGCCGTAGTAGTCGGGCAGGGAGAGAAACCGCTCTACCTGCCGGGCAATGCGGTCGGGCAGCAGCACATCATCGGCGGCCAGGTCAATAATATACTCGCCAATGGCCAGGGCCAACCCCTGGTTAAAGGCCCGGCATAGCCCCAGATTGGTGGCCGGGCACAACACCCGCGTTTGCGGGTAGGCCACGCAAAACGCCTCGATTTCTGCCGCCGAATTATCAGTACTGGCATTATCAATTACGATCAGTTCAACGTTGGGGTAGGTTTGGTTCACCACCGATTCCAGGCTTTGGCGCACGTAGGGTCCCTGGTTGTAGCAGGTGCACACCACTGACACCCACGGCTTGTGCGCGTTCAGGAAGGGGGCCATCGGAATGGTGCTACCCGGCTGGGTAATCCGTTGGGAAGTCATGTGAAGGAGTACGCTGCGGTGATGAACTGGCTAAATGTAACGCTTGTACCAGATACCAACACTTTTTTTGATTAAGCGGAAAAAACCACCTTTTTTTTGGCACGGCCAATGTTTGGCATAGTTTTTCGGCAGTAATCATCATACGAGCAGGGCGGCAAGCCAACCGGTTTACAGCCCGCTCGGTATCACATTTATGGGTTAGGGTTCGCAAATGCCACTTCATTTTGAGGTGGCATTTGTTGTTTTTTGGCGAACCTGCGGGTCTTTTTCCCCTTCCAGGTCGAAAAGCGAGACGTTTATCTCGAAGCCCAGCACCAACAACAAACAGATCAGGTTCGTCCAGATCATGAGCGCAATGAGCGTTCCGATGGAGCCGTACACTTTGTTATACGACCCGAAGTTACCCACGTAGTAGGAGAACGCCAGCGTACTGAGCACAATGAGCACAGAGGCAATGGTGGAGCCGGGCGTGACGAACGTCCATTTCATGTTTACGTCCGGCCCGTAACGATAAATCATTGACACCACGCCCACAAAAACCCCGAAAACGAGCAGATACCGGGCTATTTTAAGCAGATAGTAAAAAATGATATTGTTGAAAAACCCGAATTTCAGCAGGTAATCGATCACCACGCCGCCCACCACCAGCGCGGCAATGGCCACAAAGAGCGACACCGCCAGGGCTGCCGTGAGGCCCACGGCCACGCCCCGTTTCATCAAAAAACCCCGTTGCTCCGCCGTTCTGTGCGAGGCGTTGAAGGCATTCATCAACGCCACCATGCCGCTCGTGGCCGAGTACAGGGCCAGAATAAACCCAAACGAGAGCACGCCTCCGTTGGGTCGGCTGATAATGTCTTTGATGGTCGTGTCCACGGCATCGAACGTACCGGCGGGCAACACACTGGCGAAAAAACTCAGAATCCGCTGATCCATGTTCGGAATGAAATGGATGTAGGGAATGAGCGTAAACAAGAAAATAATAGTCGGGAAGATGGCCAGAATCAGGCTGTAAGCCACCGACGAAGCCCGTTCGCCCAGTTCGTTGCCGGTTATTTTGTCGGTTATTTTTTTCAAAAAACCGTACCAGTCTTTTTTCGAGTTGAAGGCGTTGTGGTTTCTGAGCCACACCCGCGCCCCGGTCAAGGCACGGAAACTCATTAGTTTGTCAAACATGGCAGAGTGAATGTGTTGCTTACACGGTATCAACTTCAGCCGAAAAAAAAGGTTTAAGCCGGTCTGTCAGCGCGGCGGGGGCGGCGCACAAACGGCCCGTGGCGGCGCGTTGAAACACCAGCGTAGTTTGCCCGGTATGGAGAAACTCTCCGTTCTGGTTGTAGATGGCGTACTGAAAAACGATTCGGGCGCGGGGCAACGTCGGCACCGTGACTACAACTGTGAGCAGGTCGTCGTAGCGGGCGGGTTTGTGGTAGCGCGAGGTGTTTTCGTAGACCGGCATCCACACACCCGATGCCTCCAATTCATGGTACGAAAAACCCAGTTCACGCAGTGCTTCCACCCGCCCAATCTCGTAGAAACGGGCGTAGTTGCCGTAGTACACATAGCCCATCTGGTCGGTATCGGCGTAGCGAACCCGGATGGGCGGCGCGGTGTAGGTGTACATTTATAGAGTTAAGAGTGTAGAGT
>JAYUKZ010000266.1:0-2798 GCA_043763995.1 Fibrella sp. | reverse complement strand
GCCGCAGTGGCATCCTGGAATTTCTGACCACCGGACGGCTGTTCGCAACGGGGTTCACCACCAGTTTTTACGAATCTGTATTGCCGCCAGGTACGTATCGGGTTGGCCTGTTGCAAACCACCCACGGCACAACTACCTATTTCCAGACTAACCAGCGGTTTACCGTACTGCCCCGGTGAAATTAGTTCACGGCGTAGCCCCCCGCCCTAAAGGGTGCCCGCTTGCTCAAAAGTACGCCTTCGCCGAAGATACGACTGCGCAAGCGGGCACCCTTTAGGGCGGGGGACTACGCCGTGAACCATTTCTACTCCTTGTAAATCAGCACATTGCTGCTGCCGTCGGCTTTGATGTAGCCCCGGTACATGCCTTCCGAGTTGAACGGCATGGCAAAATTTCCCTGCCGGTCCAGCACAATCACGCCGCCCTCGCCGCCGCGCTGCACCAGCTTTTTCATCACCACCTCGTTGGCTGCATCCTGCACCGAAAGGCCCTTGTATTCCATCAGGGCCGAAATATCATACCCCACCACCGAGCGGATAAAATACTCGCCGTGACCCGTGCCCGACACCGCGCAGGTGGCGTTGTTGGCATACGTACCGGCCCCAATAATGGGCGCATCGCCCACACGGCCATACCGTTTGTTGGTCATGCCACCCGTTGACGTACCGGCGGCCAGATTCCCGAACTGATCCAGGGCCACGCACCCCACGGTACCGTATTTTTTACCCGTGTCCACAATGGTCTCGTCGGCATTGTAGCCCGTTTTGGGTCCTTTTAGTTTGGTGCCCACGGGCTTTTTCTGGGCTTTGGCCGGGGCCGCTTCGGTGTGGTCGAGCTGTACTTTTTCTTCCGAAATAGCTTGTTGAAGGCCCTTCCAGCGGGCTTCGGTGTAGAAATAGGCCGGGTTGGCCAATTCCATGCCCTGCACTTTGGCAAATTCTTCGGCCCCGCGCCCCATCAGCATCACATGCTCCGATTTGTCCATCACGCGGCGGGCCGTGCTGATGGGGTTGCGGATGGTGGTCACGCCCGCAATGGCCCCGGCTTTCAGGTTGCTGCCGTCCATGATGCTGGCATCCAGCTCGTTTTTGCCCTCGTGGGTGAAGACCGCGCCTTTGCCCGCGTTGAACAGGGGCGAATCTTCCAGCACCCGGATGGTGGCCTCCACGGCATCGAGGCTGGTACCGCCTTTTTTCAGGATGGCGTGGCCCGTTTGTAAGGCCAGATTCAGCGCGGCAGTGTAGGCTTTCTCGCGTTCCGGGGTCATGCTCTGCCGGGTAATGGTGCCCGCCCCGCCGTGGATCACGAGGGTAATTTTCGAGGCACCGGCCACAGGTACGTTCTGGGCCAAACTAACCGTGGCCAGGCACAGTAAAAAGAAGGTAAGCAGTTGATTCATAGTGATATAGGTTTAGGTTGTTTAAGGAATAAGCCAGGTGCCTTGCGCCCGCATGACCTGCTCAATCACGTCGCGGACGGCCCCGCGCCCGCCCGCTAGGGGCGACACGTACTGGCATACGTCCTGGATTTCGGACACGGCATCGGCGGGGCAGGTGCTCAATAGGGCCGGGCGGCTTAGGATGTGGTAGTCGGGCAGGTCGTCGCCCATGTACAGGATTTCGGCTTCGTTCAGGCCATCGCGGGTCGTGTAGCCCAGGTACACATCGAGTTTGTGGTTGGTGGGGCCACCCATAAAAATATTTTTGATGCCCAGAAATTCCAGCCGCCGCCGAACACCGTCCTGATTACCGGCAGAGATAATGGCCACGCCATAGCCCGATTTCAGTGCCCGCTCAATGCCGTAGCCGTCTTTGATGTTGAACGTGCGAAACATTTCGCCCGTGGCCAGCGCGTTCACGCTCCCGTCGGTCAGCACCCCGTCTACGTCGAAAATAAATGTTTTTATTTGCTTGAACTGCTCCATCGTGGCCCAAAGGTAGTCATTGGTGGCCCCGTAAAACGGGTTGGCGAAGCCATTGGCGTGGCCTTACCTTTGCGCTATGAACGGTACACCTCTGCCCGCCGCGTTTCGGGAGCAAATGCAGCAGCAACTCGGCACGGAATATCCGGCTTTCGAGGAGTCCTTGGGCGTATTCACGGCGGGAACGTTGCCGCCGGTCAGTATCCGGCTTAACCCGCGTAAACCGGCCTACGATACCGCCGGGCTGGAGCCAGTGCCCTGGTGCGAAAACGGCTTCTACCTGCCCCAACGGCCCGTTTTTACCCTCGACCCGCTATTTCAGGCCGGGGCCTATTACGTGCAGGAAGCATCGTCGATGTTGCTGGCCGAGGCCGTGCGCCAAACCGTGGGCAAACGCACGCCCTACGCCGGGCAGCCGCCCCTGCGGGCGTTGGATTTGTGCGCCGCACCGGGCGGAAAAAGTACGCTGCTGGCCTCGGCCCTGCCCGCCCACAGTGTGCTGGTTTGCAACGAAGTGATTCGTACCCGAATCCCGATTCTGCGCGAAAACATGGACAAGTGGGGCTACGCCAATGTGGTGGTCAGCCAACACGACCCCGCCGATTTTGCCCCCCTGGCCGGGTATTTCGACCTGGTGCTGGTTGATGCGCCCTGTTCGGGCGAAGGGTTGTTTCGGAAAGACCCTGCCGCCGTGGGCGAATGGTCGCCGGAGCAGGTGGCGGTGTGTGCGTTGCGCCAAAAACGAATCGTATCGGCGGCAATGCCGCTGGTGGCCGATGGCGGATGGCTCATCTACTGCACCTGCACCTACAACGATGCCGAAAACCTGGAGACCGTCCGGTTTCTGAGCGAAAACGGGTTCACCAACTACCCTCTC
>JAYUKZ010000265.1:0-2814 GCA_043763995.1 Fibrella sp. | reverse complement strand
AAAAAGACCGTACCGATACCCAACGGGTAGATTACAACGTGGAAACGCGGGCCGACTTTGTGGGCCAACTGGCCTCCTACGGCTTCTTCATCGCCGTGATTCTGGCCATGTATTTCATCTTGGGCCGGATGTCGGGCGGGGGTGGCCCCGGTGGGCAGATTTTCAACATCGGCAAGTCGAAAGCGGCGTTGTTCGATGCCGACAGCAAGGTAAAAATCACGTTCAACGACGTGGCCGGGCTGGACGAAGCTAAAGAAGAGATCAAAGAAATTGTTGACTACCTCAAAAACCCCTCGAAGTTTACCAAACTGGGGGCCAAAATCCCGAAAGGAGCATTGCTGATTGGCCCTCCCGGAACGGGTAAAACGCTGTTGGCCAAAGCCGTTGCGGGCGAAGCCGGCGTACCGTTTTTCTCGCTCTCCGGCTCCGACTTCGTAGAAATGTTTGTGGGCGTGGGTGCGGCGCGGGTACGTGACTTGTTCAAACAAGCCAAAGAAAAAGCCCCCTGCATTATTTTTATTGACGAGATCGATGCCGTGGGCCGGTCGCGGGGACGGGGTTCCATGCCCGGTGCTAACGACGAACGCGAAAACACGCTCAACTCGCTGCTGGTAGAAATGGACGGTTTTGCCACTGATTCGGGCATCATTATCCTGGCCGCTACCAACCGCCCCGACGTGCTGGACTCGGCCTTGCAACGTCCGGGCCGGTTCGACCGGCAAATCAGTATCGACAAGCCCGATATCATTGGGCGGGAGGCTATTTTCAAAGTCCACCTGAAGCCCATCAAGCTTTCGGCAGACGTTGACCCCAAGCAGTTGGCCTCGCAAACGCCCGGTTTCGCCGGTGCCGAAATTGCCAATGTCTGCAATGAAGCCGCCCTGATTGCCGCCCGGAGCGATAAAGAAGCCGTAGACATGGAAGATTTCCAGGACGCGATGGATCGGGTTATTGGCGGATTGGAGAAGAAAAACAAGCTCATCTCGCCCGAAGAAAAAGAGATTGTGGCCTACCACGAAGCCGGTCATGCGGTGGCGGGGTGGTTCCTGGAATTTGCCGACCCGCTCGTGAAAGTATCCATTGTGCCCCGTGGCGTGGCTGCGCTGGGCTACGCACAGTACCTTCCCCGCGAACAATACCTCTACCGCACCGAGCAACTCATGGACGAGATGTGCATGGCCCTGGGTGGCCGCGCCGCCGAAGACCTGGTTTTCGGTAAGGTATCGACCGGTGCCCTCAGCGATTTGGAGCGTATCACGAAGCTGGCTTACAGCATGGTAACGGTCTACGGCATGAACGACAAGATTGGTAACGTGTCGTTCTACGACTCGAAGCAGTCGGAATATTCGTTTAACAAGCCCTACTCTGAATCGACTGCGAAGCAGATTGACGAAGAGGTTCGTAAGATTGTGGACATTGCCTATCAGCGCACCATGACCATGCTGGCCGAGCACCGCCCCGCCCTGGAAATTATTGCCCAAGAGTTGCTGAAGAAAGAGATTCTGTACCAAAACGACCTGGTACGTCTGATTGGCAACCGCCCCTTCGCCCGCGACACGGTGTATCAGGCCTACCAAAAGCGTGGCCGGGCCGAGGAGGTAAAAGAGGAAATTGGCACCGAAGCCAAACCCCCCGAAATCGCCCCCCTGCCTTCGCTGTAAGTAACGTACCTGACAACTAAAAATGCCCCATCCGCAACGGTGGGGCATTTTTGTGGTTAAAAATGTAGCACCGAAACGGTCCGCCGCTGCGGCTCCAGCTTCGGTAGCGACAGGAAAGAGCCGTGTCTTTACTACCGAAGCTGGAGTTTCGGTGCTACACCAGATGAAAACGATAAAACTGATACCCACCGGGCTGCTCTTGTCAGCGAAACTTACGTACGGTCAACAATCCGCCCCTGCTTTTGCCATCACTCATCCGGCACTTCTTGAAGCTATCAAAACGTATAAGGCGACCCAAATTGCGCGGAAAGAAGTGCTGATTGTTTCCTTTTACGCAACTGATTCAAGTACTACCATTCAAGTTAGTGCAGTAATGAGCGACTTTCAACTTGTTCAAAATAAACCCGTTGATCTGCTTTTTATTGAGGACAAACTAGTTATACTATTTCTCCCCCAAATACTATTAGCAGTACCTAGTACTCGCCGGAAAGAGATTGATGCCCAGCTTGTTGGTCGTTTGCGCCATCATGAAAATAAAGAGCATTGGTCGGGAATAAACTACGACCCGGAAAGATAGACGTAACAGCTAAGAAACGGCACGTTGACGCTACTCTCCAAAAGCATCTCCACGCCCATTAAAGGCCGGACGTAGTGATTTAAGCTGTAGCACCAAACTCCAGCTTCGGTAGTGAGAATACGGTGCTCTGTTTTTCGTTTCCAGTACCTAAGCTGGAGCTTCGGTGCTACAGCTTAAATCACTACGTTGACGATGCGGTTGGGGATTGGAGAAAACGTTTCAGCAGTAGAGCGAATAGGCCTTGTTCACCCATGAGTGGTTAGGCCTTTGATGGCGGCCTGTTTAAAAGCGTTGAAGTCAAATTGGTCAGTCAAAGTATGTGAAAATAAAGAAGATTTTTTCTTCCCTTCTATTCACCTTTTGGCCTGACACAGTTCAGTGAGCAGTCTCGATATAGGGAGTGCATTCTGGACTGTGTCAGTGGGGTTGATCGAAGCGATGAGGTTTAATCCAGTTCTGTTGTTCTTAAGTACTCAGGCATAATTAGCTTACTTTTTCTCGGCGTAACCCCCAACCCCCTGAAGGGGGCTAAAGCTTGACTATTCTCAACCTAAGCCCCCTTCAGGGGGTTGGGGG
>JAYUKZ010000264.1:0-2815 GCA_043763995.1 Fibrella sp. | reverse complement strand
ACCTGTTTCCGGTGGTGGGCGTGGGCGCGTCGGCGGGGGGGCTGGAGGCGTTTAAGCAACTGCTTCAGGCCATTCCTGAGCAGTCGGGCATGGCCTATGTGCTGGTGCAACACCTGGCCCCCGACCACGAGAGCCTGTTGCCCGCCATTCTGCAAAAATTTACACCCATTCCCGTCATTGAAATCACCGACGAGATCGCTGTTCGGCCCAACCATATTTATATTCTGCCCAGCAACAAAGTGATGGTGGCCAACGACGGGGTGCTGCAACTTAGCCCCCGCTCGGAAAACCGCCGCCAGCCCCATTTGCCCATTGATCTGTTTTTTCATTCGCTGGCCGAGGTGCATCAGGCCCACGCCATTGGCGTGATTCTGACCGGCACCGGCAGCGACGGTACCCTGGGGCTGAGTGCCATTAAAGAGCGAGGCGGCATCACGGTGGTGCAAAGCCCCCACACGGCGGCCTACGACGGAATGCCCGGTAACGCGGTGCAGGCTGGTGTGGTTGATTTTGCGTTGCCACTGGCTGAAATCCCCCCAAACTGGTTGAGCTTACCCAAACCCAGGCCCAGGCCAATGGTGTGCCCCCCGCCGCACCGGTGGCCGACCACTACCGGCACATTCTGGCCGTGCTGCGCCTGCGCAAGGGAACCGACTTTACGTACTACAAGCAAACCACCGTTCGGCGGCGTATTCTGCGGCGGATGGCCATGGCCAACCACCCCCAACCCGCCGATTACCTGACTTTTTTGCGGCAAAACCCCGCCGAGCAGGATGCCCTCTACCAGGATCTGCTCATTCCCGTAACCAGCTTTTTTCGGGACCCCGGTACGTTCAAAATCATTGCCGAAGCCGCCCTTCCGTTGCTTACATCGTACCAGGCAACGGGCACGCCCCTGCGTGTTTGGGTGGCCGGGTGCAGCACCGGGCAAGAGGCGTATTCGGTGGCCATGTGTTTCCGGGAGTTTTTTGGGGAAGAGGCCCCGCCCATCCAGCTTTTTGGCACCGACCTGAGCGAACCCGCCATTGCTAAAGCGCGGGCCGGGCTGTATACCCTCAGCGAAGTAACGCCCCTGTCGCCCCTGCGCCTGAAAACGTTTTTCACCCGCACCGAAGACGGTTACCGGGTCATCAAATCCATTCGGGATATGTGCGTCTTTGCCCGCCACGACCTGCTGAAAGACCCGCCGTTTGGTAAAATAGACTTCATCAGTTGCCGCAACGTGCTGATCTACATGGATGCCTACCTCCAGAAAAAAGCCCTCACCACCTTTCATTATGCCCTCAACAACAGGGGGTTGCTGTGGCTGGGCCGCTCAGAAACCATTGGCAGTGTACCGGCTCTGTTTTCGGTTGGTTCCATCAAATCGGCCAACCTGTTTACCCGCCGCGACGTACCTGGCGGGTTCATGCCCCTGACCAGCAATATCCGCCGGGGCCAGCCACTACCTACCCCGCCCGACCCCAAAACCGACCCCATGCGACCCGATTACCAAAAAACCGCCGACGAACTGATTCTGAACCGGTACACCCCGGCGGGCGTGGTGGTAAACGGTGCGCTGGATGTTGTGCATTTCCGGGGCAGCACCGCCGCTTACCTTGAACAGGCACCGGGCAAGCCCACCCACAACCTGCTGTTGCTGGCCCGGCAGGGCCTGGCCTTTGAGCTACGGAACCTGTTGCACAAAGCCAAAAAAACACAGGCCCAGGTCAGCAAAGAAAATATTCCGGTGGGCGTAAACGGTAGCCTCAGCAGCGTAACCATCGAGGCTATGCCCCTGCCAGGTACGTTAGACCCCCACTACCTGGTGTTGTTTCACCCCGCGCCCGCACCGGGGCCGGAGCCGCCCGCCCGCAAGGCCCGAAAAGGAACCGCCCCCGCCCCGCCCACCCCGGCGCAGGTTGCCCACGTGACCCTGCTGGAGAAAGAACTGGCCCAGGCCCGCGAAGATATGCGCAGCATTACCGAAGACCAGGAGGCCGTAAACGAAGAGTTGCAGAGTGCCAACGAAGAACTGCTCAGTGGCAGCGAAGAGTTGCAGAGCCTGAACGAAGAACTGGAAACTAGCAAAGAAGAACTGCAAAGCACCAACGAAGAACTGCTGATTTATAACCAGGAGATGGCCAGCCTCAACCAGCAACTCACCGCCTCCCGCGATTATTGCGAGGCCATTATCGGCAACATCCGCGAGCCGTTGCTGGTGCTGGACCGCGCCCTGCACGTGCGCACCGCCAACCGCGCTTTCTACCAGACCTACAGCATTGACCAACCCGACATTGAAGGCGAACTGATCTATAACCTGGGCCGGCAGGAGTGGGATATTCCCGAACTGAGAACGTTGCTGGAGCAGATTCTGCCCGAAAAAACCACCGTCAATGACTTTGAACTGACCCATGCCTTCGCCCATATCGGCCAGCGGGTCATGCTCCTCAACGCCCGCGAACTAATCCGCAAAACCAGCCCCGAAGCCCTGATTCTGCTCTCTATTGAAGATATTACCGACCGCAAACGCGCCCAAAACGCCATTCAGGAAAGTGCAGAACTGTTCAGAAAACTGGTTACTAACCTGCCCGCCCCGGTCTATTCCTGCGATGCCAACGGGTATCTGGTCTTTTTCAACGAAGCCGCCGCCGTGCTGTGGGGCCTTCGGCCCGAACTGGGAAAAGCCAGGTGGTGCGGCTCCGAGCGTTTGTTTCGGCCCGACGGTACGCCCCTGCCCCTCAACGCCAGCCCCATGGCCATTGCCCTGCGCGAGCAGCGCACCGTGCCCGGCGAAGAACTGATGGTGGAGCGGCCCGACGGGTCCCGGTCGTAT
>JAYUKZ010000263.1:0-10118 GCA_043763995.1 Fibrella sp. | reverse complement strand
CGTGGATGGGTTGTTTGTGCCCGAAGACCGCACCCCCACCGACGGTGGCCTGACCGAGCCGGAGCGCGAGGTAAACAAAACCCTGCGCGAAGGCCGGGCCGAAAACGAACGCTGGCACCTGCGCCACGACGGAACCCGCGTCTACGGCTCCGGCGTGCTCTCGCCCCTGCGCGACGACACGGGGACCATCGTCGGCCTGCTCAATGTGGTGCGCGACCTCACCCGCCAGAAACGCGCCGAAGAGGACCTGCGGGAATCGGAAGAAAAATTCCGCACCCTCTTCGATTTGATGGGAGAAGGCTTTGCCCTGTGCGAAGGCATCCGCAACGAGACCGGAACCCTGGTCGACTACCAGGTGACGCTGCTGAACCCCGCCTTCGAGCGGCTCACTGGCCTGAAACGGGCGGACTGGCAGGGAAAACGGGTGTTGGAAATTGCCCCCGGCATGGAAAACCACTGGTTTGAGGCTTTCCAGCAGGTGCTCGACACCGGCCAGACCGTCACCTTCGAGAAGTACCTGCCGTATTTCGCGCGCTGGTATGCGGTAACGGCTTTTCACTACACCAACGAAACCTTTGCCTACCTATACACCGACGTTACCGAACGCAAACAGGTTGAAGCAAACCTGGTCTTTCTGGGCGAGTTGAGCCAGGAACTTGGTGCACTGACCAATATCGAAGAAACCATGAACGCGCTCGGCGCGAAAATCGGCGGACATTTTAGTGCGTCGGTCTGCGTGTTCTCAGACATTGACGAAGCGGCAGGCACATACACAAACCCCTTCTTCTGGCAGCGGGCGGGCGAACCAAGCTTACTCGGTACGTTTAACATCGGCGATTACCATAACGAAGGAGTTCGGCAGGCGATGCGCGCCGGGGAAACGTACTTTGTCAGCGACACCGCCGATGACCCCCGCACAAACGGGGCCAATATGGGCGCGCTTGAATGCACTTCGTTCGTCACCGTCCCGCTCCTGCGGGACGGTGAATGGCTGTTCAACCTGACCATCGTTGATACTGTGCCGCGTGACTGGCGCACCGACGAGATCGGACTGATGCGCGAACTGACCAGCCGCATCTGGACGCGGCTCGAACGCGCCCGCGCCGAGGAGAACCTGCGCCAATCGGAAGAAAAATTCCGTACCCTCTTCGATTCGATGGACGAAGGCGTAAGCACGTTTGAGGTTATTTTTGATGAGCAGGGGAAAGCCGCCAACGTCCTCTATCTGGAAAATAACCCGGCGGTGGAAAAGACGCTGGGCACCGAACTGACCGTTGGCAAAACTGCCCGCGAAGTCATTCCGGGAATCGAAAAATATTGGATGGATGCCGTCGGCAATGTTGTCCGTACCGGCGAGCCGCTGCGAACCGAATATGCAATCAAGGAACTGGACAGACAGATCAGTGCTTACTTCGTGCGGGTCGGCAATCCCGACAACTGCCGGATTATCGCCGTTTATAACGACATCACCGACCGCAAACGGGCCGAGCGGCACCAGGCGTTCCTGCTCAAGTTTTCCGACACCTTACGCACCCAGCCAAATGCAGATGCTATCGCAAATGTTGCCCTCCAAAGGCTTGCCGAGCAGTTGCAGATCGATCGCTGTTATATCGGTGTTTACCGACTCGCTGAAGACCGTGGCGAGTTCACCCATCAGGTGGGAAATGACCGGGTGCCGCCCGTACCCGACAGCGTTCGCCTGTCCGATTTTCCCGATGCCCTGCGGATCGCCTTCGACCGAACACTGGTGATTGACGATGTTGGGAAGGCGGCAGGCTTAACCGACATGGACCGGCAAAACCTGGGTGCCCTTGGTTTTTCTGCCTTGGTAGCATCAACGCTGCGCCACGGGGAGAGCAATCCACTCTGGTCGATTGTGGCTGTCGTGGCGCAACCCCGGCACTGGACACCGGATGAAATCAAATTGATCGAAGAAGTGACCGAACGTACCTGGACGGCAATAGAACGCGTCCGCGCCGAGGAAAGCCTGGCTGAGTCGCAACGGTTTGTGCAGGGTATTATCACCTCGCTGCCGTTGGTGATTTACATTTTTGACCTGGTCGAACGAAAAAACCTGTATATCAGCCCGCAGGTGGGGGAAGTCTTCGGCTATACCCCCGCCGATATGCAGACGGTGGGCTCTGACCTGCTGCCCACCTACTTCCACCCCGACGATCTGCCCCGCATTGCCGCCTACTTTGAGCAGATCAACGGATCGACCGGCGAGGCCGTGTTTTCGATAGAATGCCGGATGCACCACCAACAGCGCGGCTGGATGTGGGTCATTTGCCGCGACACTGTTTATGCCCGCGATGCAAACGGTCGCCCCACCCAACTGCTTGGCACTGCCGAAGACATCAGCGAACGCAAGGGGGCCGAGGTGGCTCTGCTACTGGCCGACCAGCGAAAGAACGAGTTTTTGGCCCTGCTTGCCCACGAACTCCGCAACCCCCTGGCTACCCTGAGCAACACCCTGCTGATTTTGAGCCTGACCAACGGCCAAACCGACGACCTGAACGTACCAGAGGCCACGGCCATGATGACCCGCGAAGTAGCCCAGCTTACCCGGCTGGTAGACGACCTGCTCGACGTGAGCCGCATCAGCCGGGGCAACCTCACGCTTACCTTCGCCCGGCTCGACCTGACCGAACTGGTGGGGCAGGCCGTGGAAGCGGTACGGGCGCAGTTTGATATGGCAGACCGTTGGCTATCGGTCCTATTGCCGCCCCAACCCACGTACCTGACCGGCGACGCGGCCCGGCTCCGGCAGGTGGTCAGCAACCTGCTTACCAACGCGCTCAAGTTTACCAACAGCGGGGGCCACATCACGGTGTCGTTGGCGCGGGTGGGCAACCAGGCCGTGTTGCGCGTACAGGACGACGGCATCGGGATTCCGCCCCACGAGCTGACCCGGATTTTCGAGATGTTTGCCCAGGTAGACGTCTCACTGGGCCGGTCGCAGGGCGGGCTGGGGCTTGGCCTGACGCTGGTGAATGAGTTGGTAAACCTGCACAAAGGCCGGGTAACGGCCCAAAGTGCGGGCGCGGGCATAGGCAGCACATTCACCGTGTATCTGCCGGTGGAACCCACTCCCGAACCCGTTCAGACAACCGCCGACATGGAAAAACCGGCACCCTCTGCATCCGCGCCGAAACGTCGGGTGCTGGTCGTAGACGATAACCGGGATGCCGCCACCACCCTGGCCATGCTCCTTAAACTGACAGGCAACGAAGTTCACACCCGCCACGACGGGCAACTGGGCATAGATGCCGCCGAAAGTTTGCGCCCGCAGGCGGTGATTCTCGACATCAGTATGCCCGGTCTGGACGGCTATCAGGTCTGCCAACTGATTCGGGCGCAACCCTGGGGCCAAACCATGACGCTCATTGCCCTGAGTGGCTACGGGCAGGAGAAAGACAAACAGCGTAGCCGCGAAGCTGGTTTCGACGCGCACCTGGTGAAACCGGTCGACATGGCCGCGCTGACCGCGTTGCTGGCGGGGGGGCGGGGCGTTTAGTTAACGTACCTGGAGCGTACACGTTGCTGGCCCGGCTGGCCCACCCCGGACCGTTGCCTCACTTGCCATTTTTTTTGTAGCCTTTTTTCAATGGCCGGGCGGTTCCAATGGCAGGAGCCAATGACTGCCCGCTATGAGTAACCGCCAACCGAAACCGTCCAATGCTCAGCCCCACCGGGTTGCCAAGTTGGCGTTGTGGGGCGGAATCGAGTGCACCGTCAGCCGCGTAGGTGACATGTATCAGGACCAGGTACGTCGGTCCGGTCACCATAACCGCGCCGAAGACCTCGACCTCATTGCCGACCTCGGCATCCGTACCCTGCGCTACCCCGTGTTGTGGGAGCGCACCGCCCCCGACCACCCCGACCACCTCAACTGGCAATGGCCCGACCAGCGGCTGAACCGGCTCCGGGCGTTGGGTATCCAGCCCATTGTGGGGTTGGTGCATCACGGCTGCGGCCCGCGCTACGCCACATTCAATACCCCTGAGTTTGAAACCGAACTGCCCCGCTACGCCCGCCGCGTGGCCGAACGCTACCCCTGGATTCGGGCCTACACGCCTGTGAATGAGCCGCTTACCACGGCTCGTTTTGCCGGATTGTATGGTATCTGGTATCCGCACGGGCGCAACGACCGCACGTTTGTGGCTATTTTGTTACGCCAACTCCGGGCCACGGTGCGGGCCATGGCCGAAATCAGGGCGGTGCAGCCCGCCGCCCAACTGGTGCAGACCGACGACCTGGGCTACACCCACAGCACCCCCACAATGGCCTACCAGGCGGATTTCGACAATACCCGCCGTTGGCTCACCTGGGATATTCTGTGCGGCCACGTTACGCCCGGCCACGACTTATGGACGTACCTGCGGGAAGCGGGTGCAACGGAGCATGAGTTGTGGTTCCATGTCGAAAATCCGTGTCCACCGTCGCTCATCGGCATCAATCACTACGTAACCAGCGAACGTTTTTTGGATGAAAACACCAACCAGTACGCCCCCCATACGCACGGCCACAACGGACGGCAACCCTACGCCGACACGGAGGTGGTGCGGGCCGACCCCGGCCAGCGCATGGGCATTGCGGCCCTGCTGATGCAGGT
This sequence comes from Fibrella sp., assembly GCA_043763995.1. Taxonomy (GTDB): domain Bacteria; phylum Bacteroidota; class Bacteroidia; order Cytophagales; family Spirosomataceae; genus Fibrella. The sequence continues at coordinate 5,503 of JAYUKZ010000263.1, read as the reverse complement.
CTGGGAACGTTACCGCCTACCCCTGGCCATCACCGAAGCCCACCTCGGCGACGCGCCCGACCAGCAAAAACGCTGGCTCAGCGAGGTCTGGCAGGAAGCCGAAGCCGCCCGGCAGGAAGGGGCCGACGTGCGGGCCGTGACGGTCTGGGCCTTGCTGGGCCTCTACGATTGGCATTGCCTGCTTACCCGCCCCGAAAACCGCCACGAACCCGGCGTGTTTGACCTCAGCAGCGGCCAGCCCCAACCCACACTCCTGACCCATTTCGTTCAGCAACTGGCGTTGGGTCAAGACATTGCATCGCTGTTGCCAACGGGGCCTGGGTGGTGGCAAGGCGGCGAGGTTCAAAATAAAAAGCTTACACACCAGTAGTTCAATTCCCCGAGTAACGTCCGAAGCCCGATGATCGACCGATTGTCGGGCTTTCGGCTGTAAACGACCTGGTGGAAATGTTAATTTTGATTACCACTTTTCGGTGCGTTACTTTATGTGTAAATCGCTGACAACCAACCTATGACCAAGTGCCCTGTAACAGCCCTTACGGTTCGTAACAATTTTAAAAATGCCCGTCTGTTAATTGTTGAAGACAACGCCGACCACCGGTTTGTGATTCAGCACGCGCTTCGGCAAAGTATGCCGGAAGTGAAGGCCATTTTGGTTGCTACCGAAGCAGAAGCCCTTGCCTACCTGACCGGGTGCGGCACCAACGACTGGGAAATTCCCAAAATGATATTGCTGGATTTGTACCTGCCCGACCGCCAAACGGGTTGGCGGGTGTTGGCCAGTATCCGCGCGTTGCCCGCCATTGTGGGCAGGATTCCCGTGGTGCTCTTTAGCCATTCCAATCACCACGACGATATCACCGAAGCCTACCAACGGGGGTGCGCCAGTTACCTGGTAAAACCAACCCTCACCTCCGACTGGCAGCGTTATTTCGACCTGCTGCGTTCCTACTGGTGGGAAACTGTGACGCTGCCTGTAAACAGGTTTTCAGTGTTTTAGAGGGGGTAAAACAGTCAGAATTTTCTTATTCCTGCGCAGTTGCAACAGTCATTTGGTTGGATAGTCTCTTTGGCTGCTCCCGTCCGGGCAGTTGCACCACAAAAAGCCAGTAGTGCATCACCTGCGATAGTACCCGTACAAACGAGTTCGGCTCATTCGTCACCGCCACCACCGAGTTAGCATCTAACTGGTAAACCTGGTCGGCATTATCGGTCTGGTTGGTCAGCCAGATCACCGGAATGACCCGCAGGTGAGGGTCGCGTTTCAAGGTTTCCAGACAGGCCAGGTTGTAGGTACGTTCCGTTCGGGCATCCAGCAAAATCAGGACGGGCCACTCTTGGTTGGGGGTTTGGTACAATTCGTGGACCAGTTCGCTGGCTGTTTTTGTAATTTTCAGGTCGAAAGCAATCCCCAACTCCAGCAGGCACTGTTCGGTCAGCAGGTGTGCATCGCCCGCCAGCCGGGCCAGTATCGTCACGGGCGGCAACACATGGGCTTCCTGCTGCATGGATGCGGGCAAGGGCACCGCAGCCCCCGGTGGGTTAGCCACCTGGAGGGCGGTCAGCACGGCCATCCAGCGGCGGCGGCTTATGGGCAACCGGGTGCCGTCGTGGAGGTACACCGCACCCGGCATTTTGGGCCGGGGCGGCGGCTGAATATCGGCCACCACAACCGGGTTCACCAGGGCTATTTTATGAACACGGACAAAGCCGGGTAACTGTTTTTCGAAGTACGCCAGGGGCTTGGCCAGCAGTTGCCGTTTCCCGTTCCGAAAATGAACCCAGGTGTAGTTGTCGGCCCCACTGAAATAGGCCAATAGTATGGGGTGGCTCAACAGCGCGTTAATGACCTGCACGGGGATGAAAAGGGTCTGGGGTGAGGGGATCCATACGTACCTGCGGTCATCAGGCCAACAAAGTGCCGTTGAGTTTCTCAGGGGTGTCAAGAACGGTTGTCTCAACCAGTTCGGTCAGCAACCGGGTCAGGTCCTGGGCATTTCGGTGCAGCATGTCCATCAGTTGCAGCCGCTCCTCGTCCGAATCGGCCAGGTTTAGCAGGTGAGCCGCTGCCTGCACCACGCCCAGACTGCTCCGAAGGTCGTGCGAACTGGTCCGCATCGATTTTCCCTGCTCCGTTACCTGTTGGCGCAACATTGCCAACTGAGCCGCCACTTCCTCCGATTGGCTAACCTGCTGCCGCAAGGCTTCGCGCTGCTGCTGTGTTTGCCGCAGTTCGGTGAGGTCGAGGCTGGTCAGCACCACCCCGCCGTCGTGTTTGGTTGCGGCCAGGCTTACCCAACGCCGTTGGCCGGTTTCGTCGTGGTGTTCACGCTCTTGGTAAAAAGCGTTTTCTTCCTCCATAATAATGCTGTGAAATTTGGCATACGTATTGCTATGCCAGAGCATTTCGGCCACACGGCTGGCCGGTTGGCCCACCAGTTCCCGGATGGGCTGACCTGCCAGATGGGCAAACTTATCGTTCACGGCTACCAGAATATAGTCCAGAATGCGGTCGGTGTGGGGGTTGCCGTGCAGGGGGGTGGGCGTGTCGAAAACGGCTTTTACGAAGCCAATGGCGGCGGGCGAATGGTTCAGCACCGCCTGAAGGTACTCATTGGTTTGCTGCACCTGTTGCCGTGCCTGCTGCAACTCGTTACGGGCAAAAAGTAGTTCGGCATCCGCTTTGTGTAGTCGCGCCGTTTGGCTGGCAGTGCGTTTTTGCCGCTCAGCAGCCAGCCCGGCAGCGGGAGTGATTGCATGGTCAGTTGTGGTGGGGTGTGTTTGGTTTGGTTGGGTCATAGTACCACAACCCGTAACGATTGTTGGATGTTGGTGAACCGGTTCACCAGCCTCAATAATTTTATTTTGTGGTGTATGTACAACTATTTATGGTCATGTTTGGCGCGAGTTGGTAGCCAAACCAAACCCCCTTGCTACCCCCCCGTACCCGAACCAGATGCCGGGCCTATCCGTTGCAAAAGCTACCTGTCATTCTAAACCAACCATGCAACAAGCCCTGGTACGTTGGCTGGCCCGTTTGCTGCTGAATCTGGCCGGGCTAATGGCCTCGCTGGCTGTTTTGTATGTGGCCTGCGTGGCGGTGGTGCTGCAACTCAGCACACGGGCCGTGGCTACCCACCCGCTCCAAAACCTGTTTGGCACCGAACTCCTGGCCGGTGTGGCGGGGCTGGTGGCCACGGGGCTGGTGTTTCACTTTTGCAGCAAACTCTATTCGGTAGCCCGGCAACTGCCCCGCTGAAAAATCACAAAGTAGCTCCTCCACCTTATGCCCCTGATTTCGCGCAAAAAACTCGTTTATCCCATCGGCTCGGCCCTCCGAACGTACCTGACCCAGTATAACCGCGAGCACAACCTGCCCATCCAGTACGCCGATCTGCTCCGCTACGACAACTCTGCCGCCCTCTTCGACAAGCGCAACCGCGATACCCTCTGGGAAACGGTCTACTACCCCGCCTCGGAGGCCAACGATATGCTGGGTGCGCTGAAACAGATTTACGCCATCCTGAAAGCCGACGGCGACCTCTCGGTCACAAACCACCTCACCATCGATCGGGTTGACCTTTGTTGCTACGGCAATACCTCGCCGTTTCGGATCAGGATCAGAAACCTGGTCAACGACAATTTCGATTATTTCTACATCAAAAACGCCGATGCCTCCCGCCTGTATGGTCTTGAACTGGAGCATATTCTCTCGCCCAACCGCATTAGCTACCTCACCGCTGGCCGCACCCTGGTGGAAGAACACATTGCCGGTATTCCGGGCGATATGTTCTTCGAGCAGCGCATCAACGAAGACGACGTAAACCCGATTCGGCTTTGCAAAGAGTTTGTCAAATTCAACGAGCGGTGCTTTGTGCGCCTGTTGGGCGATATGCATTCGAGCAATTTCGTGGTCGATATCACGCCTGATTTCGACGAAGTGTACTACCGAATCCGGGCCATCGACTTCGATCAGCAGTCGTATGAAGGGCGCAAAACGGTGTATATGCCGCAGTATTACCGCCAAAATCAACCCATCATTGACTTGGGAACCAGCGTGTTAACCCCCGAAAGTGTGCGGCAGTACCAGATTGAAGAACGCTCGCTGATGGCCGGGCGGCTGCGCGTAGAGCAAGCCCGCGTGGGCGATTTGATGGCCGCCATGCGGTTCGACCAGATTGCGCCCGTGCAGAACGTGACCCAACTGGCCGAGTCACTGAACCGCCATTACCAGACGCGCCGGTTCGAGGGGTGCCGCACCATGGGCGACATGGTTTGGCGCAGCCTGGAATTGGTCAGCAACCACCCCTAGGCCCCTAAAAAACGCTGGTGATGCGGGCACTCTATACCCTTACTATTTTTCTGTATTCGGTGCTGCTCCGGCTAGTCGCGCCGGTCAACCGCAAGGCGCGGCTGCTGGTGGCGGGGCGGAAACGTTGGCAGCAGCCGTTTGCCCAAAACCCCCTTGACCCCGCCCGGCCCGTGGCCTGGTTTCACGCTGCCTCGTTGGGCGAATTTGAGCAGGGCCGCCCGCTCATCGAAGCCTTTCGGGCGGCGTACCCACGCTGGCAGGTGGTGCTGTCGTTTTTTTCACCTTCCGGCTACGAGGTGCGCAAGACCTACGCCGGTGCCGACGTGGTTACGTACCTGCCCGCCGACACCGCCGCCAATGCCCGCCTGTGGGTAGCCCAGGTACGTCCCGATCTGGCCGTTTTCATCAAATATGAGTTCTGGCATTACTACCTCTGGGAACTGCGTTCACGCCAAATCACCACGCTGTCGGTTTCGGCCATTTTCCGACCAGAACAGCTTTTTTTTCAGCCCTACGGCGCGTTTTACCGAACTATTCTTGGCTGTTTCGATCATTTTTTCGTCCAAAATCAAGAGTCGGTCAACCTCCTTGCCGGTATTGGCATTGAGGCCGTGACGCTCGCGGGCGATACCCGTTTCGACCGCGTGGCGCAGGTAGCGGCCACCAAACGCCCCATTCCCGAAGCCGCCGCGTTTGTTGGTCAGGGGGGCGATGCCAACCCGCCGGTGCTGGTGGTGGGCAGCGCGTGGCCCGCCGACATGGCCGTGCTGATTCCGGTGCTGAATGCTTTTGCTGGCCCCCTGCGGGTCATTATTGCGCCCCACGAAATCCACGAGACCGATTTGGCCCAATGGGAGACGCAACTCACGGCCCCGTCGGTGCGGTTTTCGGCCTGGCCAACCAACGCGCCCGCGCCCGAAGGCCGGTACTTGTTCATCGATAATATTGGGATGCTGACCTCGCTGTACCAATACGGCACTGTGGCCTACATTGGCGGTGGGTTTGGGCGCGGGCTGCACAACTGCCTCGAAGCGGCCACATTTGATTTGCCGCTTTTGTTTGGCCCGCGCCACCAAAAATTTCAGGAAGCTCTTGACCTCGTGGCCCGTGGCGGTGCCTTCCAGGTACGTTCCCAAACCGACCTGGCGCGGGTGTTTACGCACCTCTGCTCCAACGCCGCCGCCCAACAGG
>JAYUKZ010000262.1:0-41917 GCA_043763995.1 Fibrella sp. | reverse complement strand
ATATTACCGAGAAAGTAATACCAATGATTGCCCACAAAATACCAGTAATAAGGTATTGCTTGGCAATAGTTTTGTGGTCTTCGGCAAAGACGTACTTGCGCCAAAAGCCCAACTCATGTTCATGATGCTCGTGCTCAACGACGTGAACATCAATCGGCGAAACTGCGGTTGTAGTTGCCATTTTTATTGATTTGTTGATCTAAAGGATTAACGTAAAGAAGCACTGCTGGCACCTGCACCACCGCCAACAGTGGTGGCAGTGGCCGTACTGTCCAAGGGCAAATACTTTGCTGCCTTCGCTTTTAGGTTGGTAGGAATGCGAGAGGCATATTCAGGGAACGACGACAGTAGAGGTTTCTGCTCGGCGCACCATTTTTCCCAAGACTCCCTATCTTCGACAATCAGGTTCATTTTCATCGAAAAGTGTCCCCGACCACAGACTTCCGTACAGGCAATTTCATACTTGAAATTCTGGTCGCCGGTTTCGTTGCGCATCTGCTCAGTGGTTTTCTCCGGGTTGAACCAGAAACGGGTGGGCATCCCCGGTACGGCATCCATTTTCACCCGCATGTGGGGAATGAACACGCTGTGCAGCACATCACGGGCGCGGATTCTTATCAGCACGGGCTTTCCAACCGGAATGTGCAGTTCAGTACCGGTAAAATCATCAAAAGCAGCTTCGTCTGAGTAGTCAATACCAACCTCATTGTTGTTATCAATGAGTTTGTAATTGAATGACCCTAGCTTATTATTATCGATACCAGGATAACGGGCAATCCAGTTAAACTGCTTACCCACCAACTCTACCTCCTGCGCACCTTCCGGGGCTTCGCTCATGATATCACGCCAGGCTTGCCAGCCGCCAAACACCATAAAGGCCATCACGAATGCAGGCACCACCGTCCAGATCAATTCCAACTTATGGTTTTCAGGATAGTATGTAGCCCGTTTGCCTTCCTTGTACTGATACCGGTAGGCAAAGTAAAATAGCAAAATGTTTGTCAGTAAAGCCGAAGCAGTCACAATGGCCATTGACCCCCAAAACAAACTATCCGTCCGACGACCGTGCGTAGACGACGCTTCAGGTAAAAAATACTGAGTCGAGTGAATGAATGACCATGTAGCAGCAATGGTACCCCCAATAAGGAACACCATAAACAAGGCTCCGTTGATCTTGTTGCTCAACCCGCCATACGACTCCCCTGAATCTGCGTTGCCACTAACTCCCCTAACTACATTGGTCAATCGGCTAAAGACCATGACGGCCAATGCCAGAAAGACGAGCGATAATAATCCTGCGATGTAAACCATACTGGTAAGATTTAGATAAAGTCTAAATGTCGTGATATAAGGATTCCTGCAACAACGGATGATTCTTGGCGATCAGATTTGCCTTGGCCAACTGAGTCGATACCGACCAGATGAACCCACAGGCAAAGATAAGAATCATACCAAATTCAACGGGGCCAAAACCAGCATGTTCACCCACCGTACCAGGCATAATGTTCATGTAAAAATCGAAGTAATGACCCACCAGAACACCCCAACAGGCCACTTTCAACAGCAACGTAGTCCGCTTGGCATCCCTTGTCATTAGAACGAGAAAGGGGAAAACAAAGTTTAGCAAAACATTTACAAAGAAAGGAGCCAGGTAGATACCACCAAACCCACTGAAACGCTCCCGGTAGTAGATCGTTTCTTCGGGAATGTTGGCGTAGTAGATGAGCATGAACTGGGAGAACCAAACATATGTCCAGAAGATACTGAAGGCAAAAACAAACTTACCCAAGTCATGCAAATGGCTTTGGTTAACGGCCTTCAAATAACCTTGCTCTTTGAGCATCACAACCGTCAGAGTCATGGTGGCCAGGCCAGCCACGTGCCAGCTTGCCAATGTGTACCAGCCAAACATGGTGCTGAACCAGTGCGTGTCGATGGACATAATCAAATCCCAAGCGGCAATGGACGACGTGACGGCAAAGACAACCAGGAAGGCAGTGCCGTACTTTATGCTCTTGTGGTAATATTCCGTGCCACCATATAAGTCTTCCTGCAAGGACAAGTTGCGAAGCACCCGCCACAACATAAACCAAGAAGCAAAATAGAACACTACCCGACCCAGAAAGAAAGGGGTGTTTAAAAAAGCCCGCTTGCCCGCAATGATGGGGTCATATTCGGGACCACCTTTTTCATACAAACCCTCGTGTGTCCAGTGGAACAGATCGTGCCCGGCAAACAAAAACACCCCGACCATGATAACACCTGTCACGGGCAAAAACGCAGGCATGGCTTCAGGGATACGCTTGATAACCGACGACCAACCGGCCTGCGCCAAATAGTTGTAAGACAGAAAAAACATACCGGCTACGGCAATACCTGTGAAATACACACAGTTTACCCAAACGTTTGCCCAGAGGCGTGTCGTCCAACTGTAATGCCCGTGAGCGGCTTCATGCCCTTCTCCCTGAACAGCTACGTGCGCGTGTTCGCCAACACCAGCGGCTAACAAGCCCGCCCCCAATAAAACGAGTGCCACGCCCACTGCCCCACCAATGAGCAGACGGCGTTTTGATTCAGCAGTAAACTCATACTGCTCGTCTAAAGAAGGTATTGCGTGTACGGATGCCATTGATAAACAAGTATTTGAATGACTAACCCGGCTGGAACGTACCCAGACCGAATCAACTGACTTTGGTATTAACCCTGTTGAAGTTTGTGGACATAACTCACGATTTTCCACCGCTCTTCGGGGGTCATCTGTGAGCCGTGGGGCCACATACGGCCCTTACCGTGCGTAATGACATGGAAAATGTGCCCGTCATTCATCTCTTTGTAGGCTCCTGCCGAATAGCTGGGAACACCCTTATACTCTACGCCAACCAGACCGTTTCCTTTGCCGCCTTCACCGTGGCAGTGCGTACAGTACCGTTCGTACAATACCTTCCCCTCTGTCAGCATTGCTTCCGTCTGGGGCACGGGGTTAGTCAAGGTACGTTCAGCAATGCCGATGCTGTCTTTCGGAATATTATACACCATCAAGTCAAATGTGGTGCTGTCGCCCGAACCAAATTTCGTGTGGTAATTGCGCCGCGACACAGTGCCCCTGGCGGGGTCCCGCATGTTCAGCCCGTTGGCGTTAATGGCGTTGGGCTTGGTTTGCCGGTACGGCTCGTACCCAACCGACTCGTACATCTGAGCCGCATATTGGGTGCCGGTGCTCTGCCGACTGTCGCCGCAGGCACTGAGCAATACCGCCGTGGAAGCACCAACCGATACAAGAACTATGTGCTTAAGAGTCATGATTAAAGTCTTAAAACTGCTTAACGTTTACTTCGGCGGCACCAGATTGTTTCAGAATCGACTCAATCTCGGCCTCTTGCAACCGGTTGTTTTCCATATCAATGGCCATCGCGAACTTGTTATCCGTCGTGCGTAGGTCAAACATCAACGGTTTTACCGTTGGCCCTAACCCGTTGGATAGTACAAACGTGGATACCATGCCCAATGCCGTGAACAACACGGTCAACTCAAAGGCAATCGGAATATAAATGGGAAAGGAAAAAGAGTCCTTACCCCCAATAATCATAGGCCAATCGAATTTTTCGGTATAAGACATGAGCAGGAAGGCAAAAGTCAACCCGGTCAGGCCAAACATGAATGCCACAATGCCCAAACGCGAACGGGGATGGCCCAGGGCCACATCCAGCCCGTGAACGGGAAACGGCGTGTACACTTCGTGGATACGAACGCCCGATTCGCGGACTTCCCGAACGGCTTTCAGCACGACATCATCGTCGTCGAAAATGCCTACCAAAAAGCGACCATTAATTGCTGAAGACATGCTACAGGTACGTATGAGAGTGAATTAATCGATGTCTTTGTTGAACGTAGGAGCCGTAACACGCTCCCCTTTGGCCACACCCGACACCGATTTCGGCAACTGCGCCGACGATGATTTGATGATTGCTTTTACCTCGGCCATGTTCACCACAGGCAGGAATTTGGCAAAGAGCAGGAACAACGTGAAGAATACCCCAAACGAGAAAATGTAGTCACTAATGTCGAAAATAGTTGGGTGAAACATGGCCCAGCTTGAGGGCAGGTAGTCGCGGTGGAGCGAAGTCACGATAATAACAAACCGCTCGAACCACATGCCAATGTTCACAATTACTGACAACACAAATGTCCAGACCACCGACCGACGGATGGATTCGATCCAGAAAAGTTGCGGCGAAATCACGTTGCAGGTCATCATCGCCAGATACGCCCACCAGAACGGGCCGGTAGCACGGTTGATGAACGCGTAGCTTTCAAATTCGACACCCGAATACCAGGCAATGAAGAACTCAGTGATGTAGGCCACCCCCACAATTGACCCCGTGAGGCAGATAATTTTGTTCATCGACTCGATGTGCTCGGTCGTGATGTAATCTTCCAGCTTGAACACTACCCGAATAATGAGCATCAGGTTTTGCACCATAGCGAAGCCTGAGAAAATGGCCCCCGCCACGAAATACGGTGGGAAGATGGTGGTGTGCCAGCCCGGAATAACCGACGTGGCGAAGTCCATACTCACAATGGTGTGTACCGACAGTACAAGTGGCGTTGAGATACCGGCCAGAATAAGGCTCATGTATTCGTAACGTGCCCAGGTTTTGGCCGAGCCGTTCCAGCCAAGCGAAAACGCGCCGTATACGTACCGGCTTACTTTGCTCCGTGCCCGGTCGCGAATGGTGGCAAGGTCAGGTACCAAACCCATGTACCAGAACACCAGGGAGACCGTGAAATACGTGCTGATGGCAAATACGTCCCAAACCAGCGGCGATTTGAAGTTCACCCACAAAGAGCCAAACGTATTAGGTAGCGGCAATGCCCAGTAGGCCAGCCACGGGCGACCCATGTGCATGAAGATGAACGTGGCCGCACAGATAACCGCAAAAATGGTCATGGCTTCTGCCGCCCGGTTGATGGATGTCCGCCATTTTTGACGGAACAGCAGCAGGATAGCTGAAATCAACGTACCTGCGTGGCCAATGCCCACCCACCACACAAAGTTGGTGATGTCCCAAGCCCAGCCCACAGTTTTGTTCAATCCCCAAACGCCCAACCCCTCCCACCAGGTGTAGAATACACAGGCGGTTCCATAGATCAGAACCAAAACGGAGATGGTAAACGCAATGGTCCACTCGCGGGTGGGGCGGCCCTCTACCTGCCGACAGATATCTTCTGTGACATCGGCGTAGGTCTTACCATTGGAAACCAACGGTGTGCGTACATCGGACGTGATATGCATTGATTTTGTTGTTCTAACAGTGTAATACCTATGCCTCTGATTTCTGCACTTTCTCTTGTTTCGGCTCCTCGTCTTTGTTGCGAATCTTGGTCAAGTACGCAATCTGAGGCCGAATATTGATCTCTTCCAGTACATGGAACGCCCGCTCGTTTAACTCAGTAGCCAGTACTTTCGAGATGGTACTTTCGGGGTTATTCATGTCGCCAAAAATGATGGCATCTGTGGGGCAAGCCTGCGCACACGCCGACTGAATTTCGTCGGGCAGGGGACGGCGGCGTTCTTTTTTGGCCGTCAGCTTGCCTTCCTGAATACGCTGTACGCAAAACGAACATTTTTCAATAACCCCCCGCGCCCGAACGGTCACGTCGGGGTTGATGACCATTTTGCCCAGGTCATTATTGAACTGGTAGTCGAACTTATCTTCGTCGTGGTATTTGAACCAGTTGAAGCGACGCACTTTGTAGGGGCAGTTGTTGGCGCAGTAGCGGGTACCAATGCACCGGTTATACGTCATTTGGTTCAGCCCTTCGGTACTGTGCGTCGTGGCCAACACGGGGCAAACAGTCTCGCAGGGGGCATTGCTGCAGTGTTGGCACAACATAGGCTGGAACGTCACTTCGGGGTTGGCCGAGGCTACTTCTAACGCACGATACCCTTCGATAACACCCATATTTTCCGGTTCGGCATCGCTGCTATAATACCGGTCAATGCGCATCCAGTGCATTTCGCGGCGGGCCAGTACTTCGGCCCGGCCCACGGTTGGGGTGTTGTTTTCGGCAATACAACCCACCACACACGCCCCGCAACCAATGCACGAGTTCAGGTCGATGACCATGCCCCACGAGTGGTTCGGCTTACCGTAGCCATGCCAGAGGGTGATGTCGGTAGCGTCTACTTTGCCTTCTGATGTCTCTACTTTCGGCTCATACCGCCCTTCTTTGGGGTTTTTCTGGTAACGGGCCAAAATGCCTTCCTGCAAAACTGCCTGCCGACCCATCACCGTTTCGTGGGTTTGGGTTTGGGCAATTTCCTGACGGCCACCGGCTTTGGTCACCGTGGCCACAGGTACGTTCATGGAGACCGTTCCTCCCACCAGCGACATGAGCGGGTATACGTTTTTACCCACGCCATCGGCACACTTGCCCGACTTGTTCCGGCCATAGCCAATGGCAATGCCCACCGTTTGGTCGGCCTGACCAGGCTGAACCAGCACGGGCAGTTCCACGGTGTTACCGTTGATGGTGACGTTGATGGTCTCGAACTGCTCTACGCCCAAGTCTTTGGCCGTTTTTTGCGAAACCGCCGCGTAGTTATCCCAACAGGCTTTCGAGATTGGGTCGGGGAATTCCTGAATCCAGGGGTTGTTGGCTTGGGTGCCGGTGCCGGTGCCTACTTTTTCGTAGAAAACAATTTCCATCCCTGTAGTAGGCTTGTACCGTTGGGCAATACCAGCAGCAGCCACGGCCACATTCCCGGTGAACGCCACGTTGCTTGGGGCTACATCACGGTTCGGCTCATACACACCATCGTGTAACACTTTTATCCAAAACTCATCGAAACTGGCAAAGCCGGTTGCGTTCGGAAAAAGGGTCGTGCGCCAGTGGTTACGAACATAATTCTGAAAGTCGTTTGGTCTGCCCGCCCACGTCAACAGACTCGTCTGCATTTGCCGGGTCTTGAAAATGTGGGTAATGGCAGGTTGCGTCAGGCTATAATGACCAGCTTTTGGCTCGGCATCATTCCAGCACTCCAGAAAATGGGGTGCGGGAGTCATATATTTAACCAGCGACCCGGTTTCATCGGCCCGGTCGGCAAACGACAGCGAAAGGGCTACTTTCGGCAACGCCTGAGCAATTTCGGCCCCACGGGGGTGGTCATACACGGGGTTTGCACCGAAGAACAGTACGCCCTGGATTTGCCCTGCTTTCAACTCGTTCACGAAAGCATTCATCGGGCCATCAACGCCCTGCCGGTAGTTGACCGGCGTGTTCAGATTGATGGTAGACGAATAGCTACCCAACAAGCTATTCAGCGAGTTGACCAGCACCTGCACGTTGGGGTCGTTAGAGCCGGAAACCACCAACGCCGCGCCCCGCGAGGCAATCAGGTCGGCGGCAGCTTTGTCCAGATATTGAATGGTAACGCCAGGTACGTTCACGGCGGTGCCACCCAATTTGGCCGCGACCTTGTTGTACAGTGCTGCCACCACCAAACCCTCTTGCGATGGTTTGTAGGAAGACCGGTAATCAGCATTAGAACCCGTTAGGGAAAGGATGGTCTCGAACTGATAATGCCGGGACATTTGCTTGTTACCCCCGCCTACGGCCCCAATCTTTCGCGTTTTGGCGTAAGGCTTGGCGTAGTCGAGGGGGGCAATCCACGTACCCAGGAAATCAGCACCGATGCTGACAATGGTTTTCGCCTTGCTAAAATCGTAGGCCGGTACAAGGGCTTTCCCGAACGACGTTTGGTTAGCCTGGATGATGCCCGACACCGAGTTGGCATCGTACATAATGTGCCGGGCCGTGGGGTACTTAGCCACAAACTCGGCAATGACCGCTTTGGTGGACGGACTGGCGAGCGTTGACGTAACCAACCGGATGGCCCCGCCCCGTGCGGCAATGGTGCCCAACTGATTCGTAATTTCTTTATCTGCCGTAACCCAGTCAATGTCTGTCTGCCCGCGCTTGGGGCCGCGCAACTTTTCATTGTCATACAACGACAGCAACGAAGCCTGTACTCGGGCCGTAGTGCCACCTTTGGAGAGGCTCGAAAGCGGGTTGCCTTCAATCTTGATGGGCCGACCTTCGCGGGTTTCCACCAGAATGCTCGTGCATTCGCCACCGTCGGTGTAGGTCGAGGCGTAGTAGTCGGAAATAGACGGGAACGCGCCTTCAGGCTTGTTCAGGTACGGAATAGCTTTATGAACGGGCGTTTCGCAAGCGGCCAACGACACGGCAGCCATGCCAAAACCCAGCGTTTTCAAAAAATCGCGGCGAGGGGCATCACCAGCGGCCAACAGGCTCTCCAGTTCGTTGGGGGCGGGCTGGGCAAATTCGGCTTGGGCGTGCTTAACGAACGTAGCATCGTTACGCAACTCTTCAACCCCTTTCCAGTACCGTTTGGTTACTTGTGTCATATGAATAGGCTCAGGTACGTTGCCGAAGCGGTTCCCCTGAGAGGATAAATTAATAGTGGCACTTCGAACACTCCAGTCCGCCGATGTTGGCGACCTTCAACGGCTCTTTGGTCTCCTTCCGGTGAAGGGCTACCAACTTGTCATAGTAGGCGTTGTCTTTGGTGTTGACCTCCGTTTTGCGGTGACAGTCAATGCACCAGCCCATCGTCAGGGAGGAACGTTGTTCCACTACTTCCATTTTCTGAATCTCGCCGTGGCAACTCTGGCACTGCACATTGCCCACATTGACGTGCTGGGCGTGGTTGAAATACGCCAAATCGGGCAGGTTGTGTACCCGAATCCACTCAATGGGGCGGTTCTCTTCAATGGCAGTGTAAATCTTCTGAATCTCCGGCGACTCTTTCTTGATCACGCCGTGGCAGTTCATACAAATATTTGCCGCCGGAATGTGCGCCGATTTGCCCTTATTTACCCCCGTGTGGCAGTAATTACAATCAATCTTGTACTGACCGGCGTGGAGCTTGTGCGAGTAGGCAATGGGCTGCTTGGGCGCATACCCCTGCTGAATACCTACCGAATATAGCCCGTCGAGCGACATTTTGGTAGCTACGAACAAGAACAGCCAAATGGCTACCGACCGTACCGTGGAGTTGTTGACCGTGCTGACCAACCCATCGCGAAGGCGTTGCACCAACGGCGTGGCCGGGGCGGTTTCAACCCCAACGGCTTGCGGCGTTACAGCCTTCGACAAGATCGTCACGATCACAAACAACACGCCCAACACCAGCAGCATGACCACCAGCAAAGCTACCAGCACAAGCGTAAACAATTCTGACGGGCCAGACGAAGCCGTGGCACCGCCACCGCCGCTAGCACCCGGAGCCGCTGCCACGGCAACCGCAGCCGCTTTGGGTACGTTCTCCGCGTCTACATAGTCCAGAATGCTCTTGATATCACCGTCCGTGAGGTTGGTGAAAGCCGTCATCTGCACCTTGTTGTACTGGTTGAATATTTTCACCGCGTAGGCATCACCAGTAGCAATGACAGCCGATGGGTTCCGAATCCATTTCTTGAGCCAGTCTTCTCCCGGTGTCCGTTGCCGAACACCCGCCAAGCCTGGCCCAACCAGGGCCTCAGCAGTCACATTATGGCATTGTTGACAGTTGTTAGAAAACAACTCCTTGCCCTTTGCAACATCTCCACCGCCGGCAGCAGCCGTTGCCGGGGTTGCAGCCACGGGGCCTCCGCCCCCCTGCGCTGCTGAAGAATCCTGTGCGTTCATCTGCTCACCGTGAAATAGCAGAAAAGCTGCCAGAGTCAACGCTCCACAAACCTTAGATAAACGGCTCATAACGACTGTTTTACAATCAAACTTCACCTTCATAATTGACTATTTTGCCTCTTCGGCCCACAAAAGTAAGCCAGGAAGGCCACAATACAAAAACCCTTATGACGCTATTTCCGTGCCGGTTTGGCCCCTTTTTAACCCGAAAATTTTACGCGCTGATTCAGTCTCTGCCTGTCTGGTAGTAACCATATTTTATAGCCGGATGTTACAAAAAAAGCCGCCAAGTTTTGAGGCTTAGCGGCTCACTTTGAGGTTCCGAGCGGATTCGAACCGCTGTAGCAGCTTTTGCAGAGCTGAGCCTAGCCACTCGGCCACGGAACCATGCGCAAACGCAGCTACAAATATAGGGCCAACGGCCTCAAACCACAACGGGCATCTTCCACATTTCTGCGAAAAGATGCCCGTTGGTCACTCAGGTACGTTGATCAGACTAGTTTTTGCCTTCCATCTGCTCTTTCAGCGCGGCCAGCGAACCCAGGTCGCCCAGAGTAGCGCGTTCGGGTTGGGCCGTGGTGGTGGTGGCGGCTTTGGCAGCTTTCGGTTTGCCCTCTTTGGCGGCGGCAGGCTCGGTGCCTTTCTCCTGCCAGGTGCGGGTGTGCGACAGCATGATGCGCTTGTCTTCTTTTGAAAACTCCGTCACCCGGAAATCCAGCGACTCACCGGCTTCGGCCATCGTGCCGTCTTCTTTGGCCAGGTTGCGCAAGGTGCAGAAGCCTTCAATGCCGTAGGGAAGCTCGAGGGTGGCCATCTTGTCGTTTTTCGACAAAATCGTACACCGGTGAACAGACCCCATCGTGAAGGTATCTTCAAACGTATCCCAGGGGTTTTCTTCCAGTTGCTTGTGGCCCAGAGCTAGGCGGCGGTTGTCTACGTCCAGTTCCAGCACCACCACGTCCAGGTTTTCACCGGCTTTGGTGAAATCAGACGGGTGCTTGATTTTCTTCGTCCACGACAAGTCCGATACGTGTACCAGCCCATCGATGCCCTCTTCCAGTTCCAGGAACAGGCCAAAGTTGGTCAGGTTACGCACCACACCCGTGTGGCGGGTGCCCACCGAGTAACGGCTCGTGAGGTCGGGGCGCGTCCAGGGGTCAGCCGAAAGTTGCTTGATACCCAACGACATTTTCCGATCCTGCCGGTCCAGCGTCAGCACCACGGCCTCCACTTCGTCGTTCACTTTCAGGAACTCCTGGGGGTTGCGCAGGTGCTGCGACCATGACATTTCCGAGACGTGAATCAGACCCTCAACGCCGGGCATAATTTCGAGGAACGCACCGTAATCGGCAACATTCACGATACGGCCCTTCACTTTCGAGCCTACCTGAATGTCTTCTACCAACGCCTCCCAAGGGTGCGCCTGTAATTGCTTCATACCCAGCGAGATACGCTTCTTTTCTTCGTCGAAATCGAGCACCACGATGTTCACGCGCTGATCGAGGTTGAGCACTTCCGAGGGGTGACTGATGCGGCCCCACGAAATGTCGGTGATGTGCAACAGACCATCTACTCCGCCCAAATCGATGAAGACACCGAAGTTGGTCATGTTCTTGATGACCCCTTCCAACACCTGCCCTTTTTCCAGGTTGGTCAGGATTTGAGTACGCTGCGCTTCGAGGTCTTTTTCGATCAACACCTTGTGCGACACCACGACGTTGTCATTGGCGTAGTTGATCTTCACGACCTTCACCTCCATTTTCTTGCCGACATAAATGTCGAAATCGCGGATCGGCTTCACGTCGATCTGTGAGCCGGGCAGGAAGGCTTCAATGCTATAAATATCAACGATGAGACCGCCTTTAGTGCGGCGTTTCACGAACCCGTCAATGATAAGGTCTTCGTCGAGGGCTTTCTGGATATTTTTCCAGGCCGTGATAACCTTCGCTTTCTTGCGCGAGAGCACCAGTTGGCCGTTGGTATCTTCCTGATTCTCAATGTATACGTCTACCTGATCGCCTACTTTCAGGTCGGGCAAATCGCGAAATTCAGACGAGGGCACCAACCCATCCGACTTAAAGCCGATGTTGAGGAGGATTTCACGGTCTGTAATCCCTACAACCGTACCCATCACCACGTCTTTCTCGTTTACTTCGGTGAGTGTACCGCCGTACATCTCTTCCATGCGTGTCCGGTCATCGGCAGAATAGCCGCTCCCGAACCCTTTGTTGTCTGCCCGATCCCAATCAAATTCGGGCAAGTTTGCAGTCTGCTGCGATTTGCTCATAAATGGTTTAACACGACCCACTGTTACATTGGCGGGCCGGGTCGGGGCCAACCAACTTTTGGTTGATTTTTGAGGAACGTATCTGAGCCTCATGGCCTTCGTGAACGTTCTTTTCCTGAAAAGGAGTGCAAAGATACTGACCAACCCGAACAATTGGTTCGCTCGAACACATTTTTTGCCGGGCAACCAGGCCACAAAAAACCCGGCCTCTAGCCGGGTCGGGGCGGGGAGTTATTCGTAGACCCGTTCGCGTTTGTTACTCAGGTAGGGCATCCAACTATCGTCGAGTACGCCCGAAAATTCGCGCAGAAAAACAATGAACGAAGGCTTGAAGGGCTTATGCCGCATTTTCATGTTAGCCTCTTCGGGGGTAAAATCGCCTTTGCGCGAGTTGCAGCGTTTGCAGGCCGTGAGCAGGTTATCCCAATTGGTTTTTCCGCCCCGCGATTTGGGCAGCACGTGGTCGAGGGTCAGGTCGTCGGCGGTGCCGCAGTATTGGCAGTGGTGCCCGTCGCGTTTGAATACGTTTTGCCGGGTAAGCATCACGCCTTTATAGGGCAAATGCACGTACCGGTTCAACCGAATTACGGTAGGCATGGGGAATTCTTTGTCGACAGTGCGCAGGAACAGGGCTTCCGACTTCGATACGAGTTCTGCTTTGCTGAGGTAGACCAGCAAGAACGCTTTAGGTACGGAACAGATGCTGAGCGCACTGTAATCTTGATTTAAGACTAAAACTTTCCTGCCCATGTGTTGGTTGTAAGGCCCCGAATACGAAGCAATATACGCACTTATCCCCCTTTTTCAACGTACCAGCGGCCCTAAAATTTTCTGGCGCGGCTACTCGTCATACTGCCCGCGCTGCATATTCCGGGTCACGTCGCGCTCTTTCACGCTATCCCGTTTGTCGAACAGTTTTTTCCCTTTCGCCAGGGCAATGTCCAGTTTGGCAAATCCGCGCGGGCTGGTGTAGAGCCGCACAGGCACAATGGTCAGGCCCTGGTCTTTTAGTTTTTCGGACAGTTTTCGTAGTTCCCGCCTGGTCATCAGCAACTTACGGTCGCGGAGGGGGTCGTGATTGTTGTAGGTGCCTTCGCTGTAGGCCGAAATGCTCATCTGCCGCACAAACAGTTCTTCGCCCAAAAACAAACAGTACGCATCCTGCAAATTCACTTTCCCCTGCCGGATAGACTTGATTTCGGTACCGGTGAGCACCAAACCGGCGGTGTATGTTTCCAGAAAAGCGTACTCGAACGAAGCCCGGCGGTTGCGAATCTCTACTTGTTTTACAATCGTTGCGGAGGCCATCGGGGAAGGGTTTTGGGGAAAGGAGACCATTCAGGAGTTAGCAATCCTAAACAGCAAATTCTGTACAGCTTAAAGAGCCAAACAAAGAAAACCCCGGCTGTAGGGCCAGGGTTCGGAAAGTATGCCAAATTTACGCTAAGACCAACAAAAAGTCGCCCGGTTGGCCAACGTTGCATAGACCGATTTGCATCCGTCCATAGTATTGAAGCCACAGCCTCGAGACCCAATACGGCATTGACCAACCAGAGCGATGTTGACCCGTCGAATTTCACGGAAAAAATCAACGGAAGGCTATAATACCAGTGGCAACAATGATGCCGTTTTGCCTTTTCATGTGTTTTGTGTGGCTTAAAACTAGTGTACGCAAGTTCTTGGGAGCAGACCGGGCGTTCTTCGAGCTGGGGGCGGCACACACAAACTGTATGCCACAAAAAAGCCACCCCCACAACGGAGAGCGGCTTTGGCAACGTACCTGGATGGCCGACGCTTACTTTTTGACAGCCTGTTTTTCTTTGTACTCTTTGTTCAGCCCGTCGATGATGCGTTTGGTAGCATCACTTCCGCCATCGGCAAACAAAATGTTTCCGCCTTTCTGGTAGCCAAGCACCATTTCGTACTTGTTCTGGGTATTGACTTTCTTGAGGTAGTCGAAGATTTGGTTATACAGTTCATCGTCCTTTTTGGCCTTGTCGGCGGCTAGTCCCTGGGCGGCGCGTTCGCGGTAGGCCATCAGATCCTGCTCTTTTTTCTGCAATGACACCTGCGCCGCCCGGCCTTGCTCTTGCGTCATGGTGGGGGCTTTTTGCTGGAAAAACGCCAGTTCGTTTTGCAGCGAACGGCCCCGGCTCTGAATATCGTTCTCAAGCTGATATTGCTTGCTTTCCAGCACTTTGCGCGTGTCTTTGAAGTATTCGTAGTTGGTAGCCAACGAATCGATGTTGACATAAACCAACTTGCGGCCCTCGACAACCACGGCGGCGGGCTTTGCGTCGGCCACGGGCCGGGGAGTATTGAAATGGAGGTAATACAGTACGGCTACGGCGATGGCGAGCACCACGTTGATCGCCAGGGAGGCATCTTTCACGAGATAAAGGAGGTTTATGAATGGATTTGACTGGGGCAAAGCTACGGGTTTACGGCTACCGTTGGCCATACGCTCTGCCGAACCCAGTAGCCCGCCGCTCCGGCAAAACCCGCCACCAGCCCGCCCACCAACGGCGTGATGACCAGCAGATACACCGCGCTGGCGGGTAATTTCATCACTGCGCTCATGCGGCTGGTGAGCACCCCGCCCGTTTGCAGGTGTTGCCACCCGGCGTAGGCCAGCCACACCAGGCCCACGCCCACAAAACTGGCTAAAAACGCCCTGCCGCCGCTCCAGGACGTACCTGCGCCTGGCAAGCCAGCCCCCGGTCTGCCAAAACAGTAGGCAAACGCCACCAGGGCAATGCTCCACCAGGGCAGAAAAAGCTGGGCCACGGCACTAATGAGGGCAATAAGCAAAATCGGAATCATAAAATTTTCGGAGTAAAAAAGGAAAGCAATGGCTCAGTTTAACGTCCACCGTATGGACGTACCTGCGGCCCCGGCGTTGGGCATAAACTGAAGGGGCGTAAGCTGCCCTTTCCGCCACGATTCGAGCATATTCAGGTAAAAGTGGCTCCCCGGATTGCCGCTTTGCCCGCCGGGCAGGGCCGCAAAACCAGCCGGGGTTGGCCCCAACGCCACCACCAACCGCCACGAAGGCCCCGTTTTGCTGGTAATGGCATTAACCACACTGCCCCCGCCGCCCACCCGGACGTTGAGCGCACTGAACGGGTCGAGCCGGGCCAGATGCGAGATTTGGGTTGCTTTCACGGTAGCCCATTGCCAGGCGGTGCCCGGCGCACCGTGGCGGGCGGTCAGCGTATCGACAGTAGTCTGGAAACTGCGGGTAGCCAGGTCGGCCAGGGTTTCGCGGGCGGGGGTGCGGGCATCGTCTACCCAGGGGGCATCGGGCGTTTGGGTCAGCAGTTGCAACGTGCGGTCGGCGGAGGGAAGTTTTTTGGGGAGGCTGTCGGCTTGGGGAAGGTCATCGGCCCAAAGGGCTTCCATGAACTGTTTCTCCCATTCGGCAAAAATGGTTGGCCCCGCTTCGGTCACAGACTGTTCGTAGTGCCAGGCGTTCAGCGCGGCCAACGCCTGTTTTTGCGGCCCCAACAACGTACCTGACCGCAGTTGGGCCAGCAATTTGGGCAACAGCGTGTTGGCGCGTATATTATAGGTATCGTTTTGCAGCGCACTCATCTGGGCCACGGTGGTCTGGGGCATGGCCGCCAGCCGTTGGTTGATGCGCATCCCGCGTTCGGGCGGGGCAAACTGCCAGTCGAGGTAGTACGGGTAGGTCAGGTCGGTGGGCGACTGGTTGGCCGACGACACGTACCCACGCGGCGGGTTTTTGACGTGGGGGTTTTGGTCGGCGGGAATGTAGGCCAGCCAATCGTCGGCGGGGTTGGTTCCGTCCAGAAGGAATTTGCCCTGCTCTCGCTTTTTCAGCGGAAACCGGCCATTGGGCGAAATGGCGATGTCTTTATTAACATCGGCAAAAACAAAATTTTGAGCCGGGGCGGCATAATGCACCAGCGCGGCGCGGTAGTCGGCGTGGTTTTTGGCTTTGTTCAGCAAATAAAAACACCGCATCTCGTTGGCGGGGTCATGCACCACCCACCGCAAAGCATAGCCTACGGGGTAGTTTTTGGAGAACGATTTCTGGCCCGGCGTGTACATCACCGGCCCGTGGTGGGTGTAGATCACCGTGTCTACCACGGCGGGTTTACCTTTCACGGCCAGCGTTTCCACCCGGCGCATCACGTTTTTCCACTGCCCGTCGTGCCAATATTGGCGGCGGGTGTTGTCTTTGAATTTGATCTTGTAGAAGTCAAGCACGTCTGAGCCTACGTTGGTCACGCCCCAGGCAATGTGCTGGTTGAACCCGCCAATGACCATGGGCGCACCGGGCATGGAGGCCCCCATGACGTTTATACCCGGCGCATTGAGCTGAATCAGGTACCAGATAGACGGCAAACTGAGCGTCAGGTGCGGGTCATTAGCCAGCAACGGGTAGCCCGTGGCCGACCGCGCTGCCCCAACCGCCCAGTTGTTGGAACCGATGGACGGGTCGTGGCGGGGCCATGAAAAACCAGGCATCACCGAGGCAAAATCGCCTTTGCCCGCCACCGGGTTTTTGGGTGATTTTAAATAATACACCGGCAAAAAATCCCATTTGGTGCCGGTGGGAACAATGGGGTCTTCGCGGGCGGGGTAGTCAGGAAACAGGTCGCGGGTGGCGGCGGGGCCGATTTTCTCCTGAATAGCCGACATAGCCAGATCATCGGCCCCCAACGCCAGCACGCCCGACATATATTTCAGGAAGTAGGCGCACTTGATGGGTTGCCAGGGTTCGGGCGCGTAGCCCAGCAGTTTATATTCTAGGGGGTAATTGGCCGGTTTCAGCCCGGCAATGTAGGCGTTGACTCCGGCAGTATAGGCCAGCAATACCTGTTTGGTGGCCGAATCGCTAAGCATAAACGCAATGGATTTTTCGGCGGCGAAACCCATGCCCAACCGCCGGTTGTAGCGGTCGAGTTCCAGGGCACGTTCGCCCACAATCTCGCTCAGCCTACCGGCGGCGGCATGGGTCTGAAATTCCATTTGCCAGAGCCGGTCGTGGGCCGTGAGGTAGCCCTGGGCAAAAAACAGGTCGTGCTCATTTTTGGCAAACACATGGGGAATGTGCAGACTATCGAACACCACCTCTACCGGCTCCTGCGTGCCGCCAATGGTCAGTTTTTGCGTGCGCAGCGCGTCGGGCGTTTCGGCATTTTGCCAAA
Source organism: Fibrella sp. (assembly GCA_043763995.1). Lineage (GTDB taxonomy): Bacteria > Bacteroidota > Bacteroidia > Cytophagales > Spirosomataceae > Fibrella. The sequence continues at coordinate 24,739 of JAYUKZ010000262.1, read as the reverse complement.
AACCCGTAAACGGACTCAGCAGCGAGCCAACTGCCGGTACGGTCCCCCAGTTTCGGTTTAACCCATAAATAAGCCCAACGGTAAGAACCGTAAACAGCAACGCTTTCCCAATTCGCATACAGCAAGATTGACCAATTTTTTCCCAAAAATGCACAATTCAGGAAAGTTATCCACCATGTTATCCACAATTGGGAGTCAAGCTGTCGAAAAATGGGGATTAGTTGGTCTTGATGGCGCAACCAATGGCTTTGGTGAGCGGCGTGACCACAGGCTTGCTCGCCAACAGGCTCGTGACGGCCTCGTCTACGTAAGCGCGTTGCACGTTGGCGGGGTCTTGCGGGCTGTTGTCCACACTGCCCACGTATTCGACCGTGAACCGGTCGCCGGAGCGTTTCAGCACATATACTTGCGGGGTTCGGGTAGCCCCGAAAGAACGGGCCACCGCCCGCACTCCATCGTGCAGGTAGGGAAAGGTGTAATTTTTGGCCTGGGCACGTACCTGCATCTGGGCAAAGGTGTCGTCTTCATACAACGCCTGGTCGCCCGACATGATGGCCAGAACGGGGAACCCCTGCGGCCCAAATTTGCGATCCAGAGCCAAAATACGGTCTTCATATGCCTTGAAAAACGGGCAGTGGTTGCTGGTAAACACCACAATAACGCCGCGCTGAGTTTTGTAGTCGGCCAGCGAAATGGTACGTTCATCCACGTTTTTCAACGAAAACGGGGCTACCTCCTCCCCCAGCGTGTAACTCCCGGCGGCGCGGGGTTGCGCCTGGGTTAGCCGGGCAGAAACGAGCAGAGCAAGCGAAAGCCCAACGCCAAGTATCAATTGCTTTTTCACAACCATGAGACAAGAATTTCGTCGTAAAGATTAACGCAAGGCTAACGTAAACAATATAACTATCAGGCAGTGTGGGTGAAATACACCGCAATGCTAGCCATACCGTTAAATAAGTAAGTACCTTTTTTGTAAGTACAATCACACCAGAACTGAGCAAAAAGTACTAAGTTTGCGTAAGTAGTATTTTCGTAAACCTTACCGTGATGTTTCATATGAACAATACCAAACCGCAAGTATGGTTGGTTGATGACGATGACGACGACCTGATGCTGTTGGCGGTCGCGTTTGAGCGTGTGGCCCCTACCGTGGTGATTACCCGCCTCCAGGATGGCGAAGACCTGCTGCCCTTGCTTGGCCAATCAGCCCCCCCTAACCTGGTCATTCTGGACCTGAACATGATTCGGTCTACAGGGTTTCAGACGCTGAAAAGCCTACGCGAAAACCCCAATTTTGGTCAATTGCCGGTGGTAGTGCTGACCACGTCGGAAAACCCCGAAGACCAAAGACGGTCGAAAGCACTGGGAGCCAACGACTTCTACACCAAGCCCAGCCGGTTCGACGAACTGACCCAACTTGCTGCCAAATTGGTGCAGCAATGGTTGCCGGTGTAGCCCTACCAACGGGCGTTAACACAAAAATAACGTACCTGAATTTGGTTTATAAACAGTGTTCAGTATGTTTGTGCTGTTAAGCACATGTACATGGGAATTATTGAACGAAAGGAACGTAGCAAAGAAGAAATGCGGCGCAGGATCATCGATGCCGCACTGTACCTCTACGTTCGGAATGGGTTCGACAAACTCAGCATCCGGGCCATTGCTGAGGAGATCGAGTATAGCCCCGCCACAATCTACCTGTACTTCAAGGATAAAAATGAGGTCATGTACGCCATTCATCAGCAGGCGTTCGGCAAAATGATGACCGAGTTTCAACCGGTACTGTTCATCTCCGACCCATTTGAACGGCTGGTGGCGATGGGAAAAAAGTACACCCAATTTGCGGTAGAAAACCCCGAACTGTTCGATATCATGTTCATTATCACGGCCCCAATGGAAACACTGGCTTGCCGCGAAGATATTTGGGCCGAGGGTCGGCTGTCGTTTTCGATGCTGGTGCAGGTGGTAGATGCCTGTATGAACGCGGGTATTTTCCTCCGCCGCGACCCCGACGTGGTAGCCATGATGGTCTGGAGCACCATCCACGGCTACACGGCTTTATTCCTCCGAAACCGACTGCATATGTTTCCCGACGACCGGCGAAAAGCATTGATGGATGAGGCGTTTGACTTGTTTTGCCACACGCTTCGGCACGGGCTGTAAATTTTTTATGCATTTTACTAAACACTGTTTATATAATGACCATTGCTTATGAAAAGCATTTTTAGGTACGTTATCTTAGCCTCTGTGTTGCTCATTGCCCCCCTCCTTCTTCGGGCGCAAACCGCCTCGTCGGGGTCGGTCATTCTGGATGAGTACGTGCAGGAAGGGTTGCAAAATAACCTGGCGTTGCGGCAGGAAACGCTGGAAATAAGCCGCATCACAGAGTCGTTGCAACAGGCGCGGTCGCTGTTTTACCCCCGCGTGGCGTTCGCCCCTACCTACTCGCTGGCGGCGGGCGGGCGGCGGCTTCAGTTTCCCATCGGCGATCTGGTCAACCCAATTTACAACACCCTGAACCGCCTCACGGGCCAACAGCAGTTTCCGACCAACCTGGCCAATGTAAACGAACTGCTGGCTCCCAACAATTTTCACGACACCAAAATCTCGGTTCAGTACGCCCTCTTCAATACCGACATTCGCTATAACTATCTGATTCAGAAAGGGTTGATATCGGTGCAGGAAGCCCGCAAACAAGTAGTTCAGAACGACGTTCGGTATGCCATCCAGACCGCCTACTATCAATACCTGCAAACGCTGGAAGGGCTACGGATTCTGGACAACGCCCGAAACACGCTGCGGGAACTGATTCGGCTAAACGAAAAACTGGTGGCCAACAACGTGGCGACCAAAGAAACCGTAACTCAAGCGCGGTATGAACTCAGCAAATTGGATCAGCAGGTGGCCGTGGCGCGGCGCAACCGCGAATCGGCTTCGGCCTACCTCAACTTCCTGCTCAACCGCGACCTGACCGCCCCCGTTGCCGTCGATTCGACCCTGCTAAACAGCCGCCCTGGCAACGTACCTGCGCAAGTCACGCCCCTACCCGACCTTCAACTGGCCGCCGGGAAACATCGGCAGGAAATAAACCAGTTGACCTATTCGCTGGCAGCGGCGCAAACGGCCGTTAAACTCAACGAAGCCAACGCCGCCATCCCGCACCTATTTGTGGGCGGAAATGCTGGTTTTCAGGGATTTAGCTACTCTTTTGCGCAACAGGCTTACGCCGTGGTGCAACTTGGTTTGCAATGGGATTTATTCAGAGGGTACGAAAAAAAGGCAAAAATTCGGCAGGCAAAAATCCAGACCGACGTGCTGCAAACGCGGTTACTGGAAGCCGAGAAACAAATTCAACTCCAGGTTATTCAGGCGTATTATGACCTGGAAGCCGCCCGCGAGAGCCTTGTGGCCACCCAAACCGGAGCCGCCAACGCCGAGCAGACGTTCCGCATTCTGGACAGTAAATACCGCAACGGGCAGGCCCTGCTGATTGAGTTTTTGCGGGTCCAAAACGACCGGCTCACGGCGCAACTGCAACAGTCGCTGGCGCAGATGGACGTGCTTACCAAACAGGCCGCGCTGAACCGGGCCGTGTCGCTAAATTGACTTCCTCCAAACCTATTCCTACCATGAACACACTCCGTATACTAGTTTTTCTGGCCCTGCCCGCCCTGTGGGGGTGCGGCCAAAAACCTGACAAAACCACCGCCGCCAACGTACCTGCCGACTCTACGGAGGCCACCGTGGTGCCGGTGCGGTTGGCGGCGGTGCAGACCCTGCAACGGGCCGAGCCAGTGGTGGCTACCGGGCTGGTGTCTTCCTCGGAAGAGGGGCGGCTGTCATTCAAAATCGGGGGTATTGTAGACAAACTGTATGTGCAGGAGGGGCAGACCGTGCGGAAAGGGCAACTGCTGGCCAGCCTGAACCTGACCGAAATTGATGCTCAGGTCGCCCAGGCGCAGCTTTCGCGCCAAAAAGCCGACCGCGACCTGGCGCGGGTGCAGAAGCTGGTGGCCGACACCGCCGCCACCCTGGAACAGCTCCAGAACGTAACCACGGGCCGCGACCTGGCCAACCAAAGCCTGGTGTTGGCGCAGTTTAACCGGGGCTACGCCCAAATCAGGGCTTCACTCAACGGCACGGTGGTGCGGAAATTAGTCAACGAAGGCGAGTTTGTGGCGGCTGGGGCCGGGGTATATCAGGTCACGGGAAACGCCCCGGCCAACTGGGTGGTGCGCGTAGGCGTGGCCGACAAAGACTGGGCGCGGCTCCAACCCGGCGACCGGAGCAGCGTTGGCCTGGATGCCTACCCCGACCGCCGTTTCACGGGTATCATCAGCGAGTTGGCCCAAGCCGCCGACCCGGTCAATAAACTCTACGAAGTGGAAGTCAGGCTAAACCCTGCGGGGGCCAAACTGGCTCCCGGTCTGTTTGCCACTGCCACCCTCACGCCCGCCCGACAACGTACCTACGTGATGGTGCCGGTGGAGGCCATTGTGGAAGGCAATGGCCGCGAAGGGTTTGTCTATATCCTGGAACCCGACCAACGCCACGTCCGCAAACAGCCCGTCCAGATTGGCTACATCAGCGGCCCCAACGTGCTGCTCACCGGGGGCTTGACATCTGACAAACAGGTCATTACCAGCGGATCGGCCTTCCTCACCGAACAGTCGGTAGTGGCGGTGGTGAAGTAGCTACAATCAATGAATATAAGTAAGTAATGTATCCGCTACGAGTTGACGAAAGGCTGGCTGGATACTGCTAAACCGACGATCAATCAGTGACTCATTTAGGAGAAAAATTTTGTGAACGCGCACATAGCTGGTCAAGGGCAAAATTGGGCCGATAAACTTTTCAACGGTAATGGGTACTGATAATCCGTCTGTATTGAACTGGCTTGTGATCTGAACCATCAGGTAGTCGCCGGTTTGATTAACGACGGCGTTCGACAAAATAAGTGCGGGTCTCTTTTTTGTCTGAGACATATCAGTGAATGGAAATTGCACCACTACAATATCTCCCTGCTGGTACGTGCTCATAACAGGTTATCCCACCGTTGGTCTTCCTCACTATTCCACTCTATCGCCAAGGCTGGTTCGGCAAGTTTGGTTACTTCATCAACAACGCGAATGCCCGTTACTCCTTCAACATCGCGCAAAACAGCTTCAACCCGGTGGCGATCAGCCTCGTTCCGAACCGTAATCAGTACAGCTTCCATTGGTTATTTTTGATAATGACAAGATGAATTTAGCACAATTTTCGGTAAAAAACTGGCAATTCATGCTGGTGCTGTTTCTGGGCGTAGCAGCCCTGGGAATCAATGCGTTGCTGAATATGCCGCGTGGCGAAGACCCCGAATTTACGGCCCCGCAATTTGCCGTGATCTTCGTCTATCCCGGCACCGATGCCGAAGACATGGAGCAACTCGTGGCCGACCCCGTGGAAGCCCGTTTCAATGCCCTGGACAACATCGACCACGTGATTACGACCATCGAAGACGGGCTGGTGGTGTTGCGGGTGGAATACGTGTACGGCCAAAATACCGACGACAAATACCAGGAAATGGTGCGCGAAGTAAACGCTCTCCGCGCCGATCTCCCCGCCGACCTGTTCCGGGTAGAAATACGCAAATTTTCACCCACCGATGTTAGCATTGTGCAGGTGGCCCTGCAATCGGAGGTGGCCTCGGATAAGGAAATGGGCGAACAGGCCGACCGGCTCAAGGAGCAATTGGAAAAGGTGAAATCGCTGAAAAACGTGTCGAGTTGGGGGTTCCCGAAAACGCAGGTACGTATCTCGCTTCAGGTGGCCCGCATGGCGCAGGCGGGCATCAGCCTGAACCGCGTGGTGGGGGCGTTGCAGGCCGAAAACCTCAACATTCCGGCGGGTAGCCTGCAAGCCGGTACCCGCAAATTCAACGTCAAAACCACCGGCGATTACCAGTCGCTGGACGACATTCGGGGAACGGTGGTGGGTACCAACGGTCAGAAAACCATCTACCTCCGCGACGTTGCCACCGTTGACCTCCATTCGGAAGAACCAACGTACCTGACGCGCCTGAACGGCCACCGGGCGGTGTTGGTCACGGCCTCCCAAAAAGAGCGGGCCAACATCGAGAAAGTGGGGCAGCAACTCCGGCCTGTTATCGAATCGTTCGCCAAAACGTTGCCGAGCCACATTGTGCTGACCAAAAACTTCGATCAGGCCGCGAGCGTGAGCGCCCGACTTACGCGCTTCGCCAAAGATTTTGGGCTAGCCATTCTGCTGGTCTTGCTCACACTGTTGCCGTTGGGCTTCCGGGCGGCTTCCGTCGTGATGATCTCCATCCCGCTTTCGCTGGCCATTGGACTGGCATTACTGGGCGTTTTCGGGTTCAGTATCAACCAGTTGAGCATCGTGGGGTTCATTGTGGCCCTGGGCATTCTGGTGGATGACAGCATTGTGGTGGTCGAAAACATTGAGCGGTACCTGCGCGAAGGCTACTCCAAACGCGACGCGGCCATCCGGGCTACCGAGCAAATTACGCTGGCCGTTATTGGTTGCACGGCCACGCTGGTGCTGGCGTTTTTGCCGCTGATGTTTTTACCCGAAGCCTCCGGCGATTTCATCCGGTCGTTGCCTACGGCGGTCATTACCACGGTGTTGGCTTCGTTGCTGGTGTCGCTCACCATTGTGCCATTCCTGAGCAGCCGCCTCCTCACCAAACCCCACCACCCCGACGGCAACGCCTTTTTGCGCGGGCTGAAACGGGTCATCAGCGTGTCGTACCGGCCACTGCTCAACGCCGGGTTGCGGTATCCGGTGGTCACGTTGTTGGTGGCGGCGGGGCTGTTTGGCGGGTCGCTGCTGCTGTTTAAACGGGTAGGGTTCGCGCTGTTTCCACCGTCTGAAAAGCCGCAGTTTATGATCAACATCGAAACGGGCGACGGCAGCAGTCTAACCGAAACCAACCGGGTGGCCAGGTACGTAGAAGGCGTGGTGAAACAGGAAAAAGCCGTTCAATTTTACACCACCAACCTGGGCAAAGGCAACCCGCGTGTCTACTACAACATCACCCAACGGAGCGAGGCCACCAACTTTGCCCAACTGTTCGTGCAGCTTCAAGCCAACACCCAAACGGCTGACAAACAAGCGGTTATTGACCGGTTTCGGGAGAAATTAGCCCGTTACCCCAACGCCCGGATCGAGGTGAAAGACTTCGAGCAAGGCCCCGGTCAGGAGGCCCCGGTGGTGGTGCGGCTCTTCTCCGACAACCTGGACACTCTGCGGGCACAGGCTACCCGCGTGGCCGCCGTGTTCCGCCAAACGCCCGGCCTGATCTACGTCACAAACCCGCTGGCTACCCAAAAAACCGACCTCCGTGTGCGGGTCAACAAAGAGAAAGCCGGTCTGTTGGGCCTCTCGGTGGGCGAGGTAAACCGCACCATCCGGCTGGCCGTGGCGGGCCTCAGCATTGGCACCTTCAAAGACCCCCAAACCGCCGACGATTACCCCATTACCGTGGTGGCCAACAGCCCCCGCAACCCCGACGGAACGTTATCCCAGGAAGCCCTCAACGCGGTGTACGTCAACACATTGGCGGGGGGTAGTGTGCCGCTCCGCCAACTGGCCGACCTTCAGTTCGAGACCGGCACGAGCCAGATTCGGCATTACGACAAAGACCGGTACGTGTCTATCACGGCATTTGTGAAGACGGGTTTTCTGGTCGATGCCGCCTTTACGAGTGTACTCGATAAACTGGGGCAGATGCGTTTTCCGGCGGGGTTCACCTACAAAGCGGCGGGCGAACTGGAGAGCCGCCAAAAATCGTTCGGCGGTTTGGGTACCATTGTGCTCATCACCGCTTTTGGGTTTTTGGCCGTGCTGGTGCTGGAATTTGGCACCTTTAAAAGCTCGCTCATTGTGCTGTCGGTCATTCCGTTGGGCATCATCGGGGCCATCTTGGCGTTGCTCATCACGGGTAATCCGTTCTCGTTTGTGGCCATTGTGGGGTTAATTGCCCTCATCGGCATCGAAGTCAAAAACTCCATTTTGCTCGTCGATTTCACCAACCAGCTTCGGCAGGAGGGTATGCCGCTGGAAGCCGCCATCCGGGAGGCGGGCGAGGTTCGGTTTGTACCCATCATCCTGACCTCGCTCACGGCCATTGGCGGGCTTATTCCGCTGGCCATCGAGCGCAACCCGCTCTACAGCCCCCTGGCGTGGGTCATCATCGGCGGCCTTATCACCAGCACGCTGCTCTCCCGCATCGTCACGCCGGTGCTCTACAAATTACTTCCCCCAACCATAGAACCCACCCAACCGGCAGACGGGCAACGTACCTGAGCCGCCTACCGGATACGGTCGCCGTAGCGGTCGAGGTAGTAGCTGTTGCCGTTGATGCTGACTTTGGCGCGGCCCTCGCTGTAGACCTCAATCTGCTCATATTCAGGCCGAATCAGCCATTTGCCGCGCCGGTACAGCCCCCAACGTCCGTCTTTTTGGGCAGGCCGTTCGCCGTATTGCCCCACGTCGTCCAGGAGTTGGTCGTAGGGTTCTTCAACCGTAACGACCGTTGGTTCCGGGTCGGCCACGGGCGGGGAAGCGGGGTTTGGTACAGGCGGTTTTCTGACTACTGTTTTCGTTTTTTTGGGTTTTCGCGGCTTTCTTGCGGTGGCCACTGTGTCGGCTTGTACCTGTTCCGTTCGGGCAGTTTCGGTGGCGTTCCGATTACTTTTCACCAACAACAACGCAAACCCCAGCAACCCGCCCGCCACCAGCAACGCCACCAGCCAATCGGGCCAGCCGGACCCGGCAACGGGCGTGGCTTGGGAAACAGGTGGCGAAGGCGATGGAGCAGACGGCGGCACCGGTGAGGGCGGCACTGCTACGGGCGGTGGTTCGGGAGGCCACAGCGAGAGGTGCAACCAATTGGCCGAAGTCAGCTTTTGGCGCAGCGAACTACCCACCAAATCAGTTTCGGAGGCGTAGTAATTGGCCTTCAGGTACGTTAAAATGATGTCGGCCAGCGCGGTTTCATCGTGCCGAATTTGCTGGAACAGGTCTCGAATAGCCGTGGCCGGAATTCGCTTCGGGAAAGCGTTCAGCCGCTCGGTCACTTGTTGCCTAACGGTTTCGGCAGTCTCGCCCGCAATGACTGGCGGCTGTGGCGGTACCGTACCTGAGACAGCTTGTGCCTGTACGAGTGGCGCGGGCAGCGGGGTGGCTTCTTCGTCGGGCAGTTGCGCCAACAGCCGGGGTACCCACTGTTCCATCACAAACGCCCGCGAAAGGCCCAGGCGTTCGCCTTCCAGCGCGAAACCGCCAATCTGCACGTCGGAGAGCCGCTTTTTGTTGGCCGTGGCCAGGGTCAGGATCGTGTCGCGCAGGGTCAAGATTTTGCCGAACCGGGCGTTCAGGCCCCGGCTCACGTCGTCTACCAGCCGGAGAAAATCGGGTAGGCCCAGTTGAGCGGCTTCGGCGGGTAGGCCCGTGGCGTTCCACTGCCAATCGGCTACGTTGCCTTCGTGCAGTACCAGTTCGTTGGTAATCCGTTCACGCAGGTCTTCGATGGTCATGGAATAAGATTGGCGGGCATTTTGTCGCTTGCAAAGATAACCAACGGCCCCGGTCAGACCAGTACGGCCACCGCCAAACTACCCTCAAACGCTCTTAAAATAAGCACATTACTGCGGGGCGGTGGCCACACCAATTTTGGAGTCGGCAGTGCCGTAGTAGAGGAACCACCGGCCCCGAAACGGCACCATACCTTCCAAAAACACCACCTGATTAATCTGCCCCTGCTGCTCGTAGGGCTGGTCGGGCCGGATGAAATACGTGGCCGACCGGTCCAGCAACCGGGTGGGGTCTTGGGCCGCAAACAGCAGTTGCCCGCCCGCGTAGGCCCCTTCGGGCAGGGTGCTGTCGCCGGTGGCGGCTATGTTCATTCCGTTGTAAATCAGCACAATACCAGCGCGGGTGAGCAGCGCGTAAGGGCCGGGTTCCAGCAGCCGCACATCGAACGTACCGGGGCGGGCCGTGGCCACGGCCAGGGGTTTGGTGTTGGGTGTCACCCCCGTTTCAAGCGGTGTCCAGTGAATGAGGTCGGGCGAGGTGGCCGCGCGCAGGTCGGGTTGGTCGCCCCAGTACATCCAGTACCGCCCGTTTACTTTGTGGGCCACCACCCGGCTTCCCTCCCGCCGACACACAATGGCCCCCGATTTGGACCAGCCCGCTCGATACACCGCGTTGGCCGATTTGCCAAAGGCCAGCCCGTGCTTTTTCCAGGTCGTCAGGTTAGTCGAGGTCGCCACGCAGAGCCGGGCTTTGTCGCCGTCGTAGGCGGTGTAGGTCATCACATACCGGCCCCTGCGGGTTTCCACCACGCGGGGGTCTTCGCACCCCCCTTCCCATTCGTAGGGCTTCATGGCATCGTTGGCGGGGTAAAAAACGGGGCGGGGTTTCCGCCTGAAATGGAGTCCATCGCGGCTAACGGCCAGCCCCAGGCGCGAGGTACCAGCAAATTTACCCACGGTATCTTCGGCGCGGTAGAGCATGTACACGGCTCCGTTTCTGACCACCGTGGCCGGGTTAAACACGTCTTTCTCCTCCCACCGCACCACCGCCCGCCGCACCGGGCAAAAGAACACCGACGATTGGTTGGGAGATAAAATGGGGTTCACGGCGTTTTCTTTCCGAAAAGGCCCCAGCATCCAGGGCTTTTCGCGCTGTTGCGCCGCCACCGGCAGGTAAGTAATCAGCAACAGACACAGCAGCAACCGATATTTTTTCATATGAAAAACCATTAAAGGAACTGGGGATTTAGTACCAAGCGGCAATTACATCCACAATCCCAAATCAACCTATACAAACCCAATCCGGGCTTTTTCGGTGATGTGCCATTTGTCGCCCTGAAGCACCAACTGACCCGGTTCCACGGTCTGAATGCGGCTGTTGGCACCGCCCGGCTGGTTTTCGTACAGACAGGCATCGTTCAAGTAAGAGTAGGGGTCGCTCATGGCCAACTGCTGCGATTCGGGCAGTTGGCTCACCTGGTACGTGGCCGTGGCGGGGCCGGTGGGCGTAATTTCGTACACAATGCCCCGCGTAGCCTGTTCCAATAATCCGCTGATGCTGAACCCGTTGCCCAAGTCTGCCGTGCGGGCAAACAGTTTCGGCGGGGCTGCAACCGGTTCGGCGGGCACGGGGCGCGGGGCATCGGGCGGCAACGTACCTGCGGGCGGAATGACGGGGTTGGCCGGATTGCCGTAGCCAGGGCGGGGTTGGTTGCTACCGGGCGTAGTCGTGGGTGCAGCGGGGCGGTCGGTGGGGGCCTCGGCGCGGCGGGGTGGGTCTACCGGGGTAGGCTGGGCTGGGCGGTTTTGTGCGGCCTGAATGTTTTGCTGAACCAGCTTTTTCTCGGCCATCGTGAGGCGGTTCGCCAAGTCAGCCACTGTACTGCTGAGGCGGTTGCTTTCGTCCTGCAACCCCGCCAGCCGGGCATCGGCCTTGTCGGTGTTGGTTGTGCCGCCGCCCCCCTGCCTGCGTGTTAGCCAGAGGTACACCAGACCAAGCGCGTTGAGCACTGCGAGCCAAAACGCCCACGTACCCAGCCCCCCACCCGCCCGAACCGGCGTTTGTTCGGCTTCGGAGGTTAGATTGGCAGGCACAGTTTCCTCCTGATTGGCAGCAGCTTGGTCAGTGGCGGCCTGTTCAGGGTCGGCGTTACCAGCCAAGGCAGTCATGCGGGTTTGGTAGGCGGCAAACGAAGCCAGTTTGGTGCGGTGAACCCGTTCGGGGCCGCTCGTGACCCGGTTCACCACGTACCGGCGCAAACTATCCTGCACCGCCCCCTGACTCGTCAGCACACCATCGGTAAAATCACGGCTGAGGGCCGCACTCTGCTTTTTGATGTCGTTGACCAGCAGGTCGGCTTTTTTCAGATTATTCGTTTTAATGAAGGTCGTTAAATCGTTGTACGTCAGGCAGTTGTCGCACGTTAGTTTTTTGGCGGTGCCGAATGTTTTTTGGTCGGTAGCCAAAAACTCAAGGGTGGTCTTAACCATCCCGAAGGTGGCTTTTTCAAGACCCGCGTCGGCTACGGGCGTGGTTTGGGCCAAAGCGGTGGTAGCCAGCGCAAGACCAAGTAGAGTGGCGTGTGGTTTCATGGGTGTTTGGGAGGGTTCTAATCGGCGTAACACTGTATTCGGCGTAACCCCCATCCCCCCTGAAGGGGGCTTTTGCTCCGAGCGAAGTACGCTCGCGTCAGCTTTGGTCCCCTTCAGGGGGTGCGGGGGTTACGCCGAATAAGGATTACATCGACTCCGAATTGCAATTAATGTTTCGCAAAAAATGATCAATTTTTATCAATACGCTTTCGATAGAGTGGTCAATTTCTTCATTTCGAAAACGGATAACCGTTAAGCCAAATTCTTCCAACAGGTACGTTCGGTTGGCATCATATTCCAGTTGGTCTGTCGAATCATGTACATTTCCGTCCACCTCAATGATTAACTTGGCTTGGTGGCAATAAAAATCCGCAATAAAATAATTAACGGGATGCTGCGCTCGGAACCGATGATCTGGAAATCGCTCTTTCAGTTTACCATGAAGCAGGGTTTCAGCCGAAGTCATACATTGCCTCAACTGCTTGGCATTGGCAAAAATAGTAGCTGCTGCACCAAAAAACATATCGGCGGGCATGGTATAAGCAGGTGTTTAAGTAGGTCAAAACCCTTGCCTGGCGTAACCCCTAAGTCCCCTGAAGGTGACTTACTTATGCTCGGATTAAGTCCCCTTCAGGGGATTTAGGGGTTACGCCGAGCCAAAAGAGGTGGTTAATCAAGGAGTTAACTCTACGAAGCAATCTGCTTCGAGAGTTCGTAAAGCGCGTGTTTCAGGGGCAAAAAGAAATACGTCTCCGACACCGCCTGATTGGGTTCTTGCTCCAGGCCGGTGCGGGCCAGCATATAACTGTCGTAAAGGGCACCGCTGCGGGTTACGTCGGGGCCAACCAAAAAGGCCAGGTACTGTTCGGGGGTCTGAATCTTGAGTTCACTCAGGAAATAGGCCACGTCGCGATTCAGCAGGGTTTTTTCCAGGAATTGCTTCACGTTGGTCAGCACCGAATCGTGGAATTCGCGGTTGCTGCTTACCTCGCCAATACGGGTGCGGCGGTACTCAAACGGCGCGTTCACCACCTGCGCCGGAGCGGTTGGAGCTAGCCCATTGGCGGGTTGGGTGGGTGCCGTTGGCCTATCCCAGGTGTTGACCGGGTTGGCAAAACTAGCTAGGGCAGGTACCTCAGGTACGTCCGGGGCGGGCGATGGCAGGGCTTTTTGCGTTAAGGGCGAATTGCCCCAGTAACAGGTTGTTTGGCGACTGTCGTACTTAGCTTTCTCCTGCGGGCTGGCGTTCTCAAACAGCACGGCCCCATTGGCGGTGGTCTCTTTGGGGTTTTCGCTCAGAATAACCTCAAAATCGGGCGGGACGGGCAGGGTAGTGTAGGCCCGAAAGAGCATCTTGGTGAACTCGATGAGCCGCCGCGACGACCCCAGCATTTTCAGGTACTGACTGCCCCGACCCGTGAACGTCAGGTAGCGCGGCAACTCCATACCGTTAGCCTCAATGACCTGCACCAAGTGGTACACAATGGCCGAATAATGCAGGAACAGTACAATCCGCAAACCGGGCCGCCCGTCTACAATCGACTGCGTGAATTTGTAGTGCTCGTCGTTGCGGAAGAGCAGACTCACGATGTCTTCGGCACTCAAATCGTTGTTGGCCAGAAACGTGTCCAGAATCTGGTCTTCCTGGGCACGTACCTGGTTCAGCGTGTGGCGGTACTGTAAGTAGTTCAGGATGAAGCCGTTGTCTTTCAGGTGCGAGGGGTATCCCTGCTGGTTGAGGCCCCCGCCCCAGATGTCATACCCCGCAAACCGGAACGACGTGTTGAGGTAGCGGTTTTGCTGTTTCATAAACAGCATAATATCTGCCGTGCCGCCGCCAATGTCTACGTTCACCGCGTCGGCAAACGATTTCACGCCCTTCGTAACCAGAAAAAAGTGCGGAGCCAACGATTCGGGCACGGGCACAGGCCGGAAATACTGCGTGGTTTTGAAGACCCTGCGGAACGCATTCTCCCACTCAGCTACCAGCTTTTCTTCCGTGTCGGCCTGCATACTGGTGGGGGCCAGCCAGGTGATTTTGGTGTCGGTGAGGTTGCCCTGGTTCAGGAGAATTTTGTTCCGAATCAGGAGCAGCAACGTCTCGAAAAACGCCCGCACACGGGGGCGGTTCATGGGGTCGCCGGGCTGGTTTTCAAACAGCCATTTCAGGTTGGTCACGTACCGGTTCACGCCCGTGCTGCCGTCTTCCAGGTCAATGTTGAACCCCAGATTGATCTTGCTGAACAGGTTATCGACACTGTCGGACGAGCCGGTTTTTTCGTATACGGTTGTGCGCAACGGAAATGCAAATGGCGATCCATAGGGCTTCCCTACTATGGCGGGCATAAATTCGCGCCGAATAAACCGTTCCATTTCGGGCAGTTGGCCAAAGCTGATGGGCAACCGGTACCGCTCGTAGGGCGTTCTGTTTTCAGCGTCCAGATACGGTTTGTTCAGCATCACCATCTGCAACTCGTCAGCATCCAGATTCACCTTATCATCGCTGATGGTCAGCGTTTTGGGGTCGCTGTTGCCCTGCGCCGAATCGGAGTAGGCCACGTGCGTGTTGGAGGTACCGAAGTCGATGGCGACGGTGAAAGGTTTGTAGCCGCGTTCGCTGATGAGCGTGAATTTGGGCAAAATCAGGCCCCGGTAGGGTACGCCGTTGCGTTGCAAATTCACTTCCATCAGGTCGAACACCTGCGGCACTTTGTAGTAGTACGAAGCCGCCTGCACCGGCCCCGACTTGGGCGTGCGGTGGTCGGGGGCGGGCACAGGCACCGGTTGCCGGGCCACCACGTTGGCAAACTGGAAAAACGCCACTGACCGCCCCGCGTGGAAATTTACCTCGTCTTTGCTGGCATCCAGCAGCATCACCGTGTACTCGTTCAGGGCCTGAAGGGCCGCGTCGGGCAGGGTAATTTTGTAGAACGGAAAACACGCCACCCCGGCCCCAAACTCCACCAGCGTATCGGCGTTGGTCAGGTTATATTCTTTCCGAAACGTGACCGTGCGGTTGTTCCGAATCGGGATCGTGAGCGCGGCCGTAACCACCCTATCCAGGCCGCGTGTTTCCATGCCGAGCGTAAGCTGTTTGGCCAGGTCTTCGAGCCGGAAAAAGCTGAAATATTCCTTCCGAACCGGCAGCAGAAACTCCATATCGCCCGGCGTTCCGGTAAAAAAACGGCCACTGTTGAGCTTGTAGGGCATTTTCACCAGAAAATCTTCCAGAAAATCGTCGGTCGTCACAAACGGGTATTTCACGTTATCGACCCCCGGCAGAAAGCGTTCGGAAAGCAAAAAGCCGCCGCTCAGGTCGCGTTGCCGCATAATGACGGTATTGCTGTTCCAGACGGTGTTTTTCACGTAGCGGCCCGCCACGTCCATGCGCGAGGCCAGGGCCAGCGGTTTGCGCACCCCCGTGGCGGCACCGTTGCTGGTTTCGCGGGTGTAAAAATCCACGGTGGGCAGCATCAGAAAATCGGAGTTGTCTTCAATATCGTTCAGCACGTCGTCTTCCCGAACACGGTAGAGCGGAATGCCCGGCAACACCTGCAACACCGACGTGCTTTCGCCCCGCACCTGAATGGGTTCAAAATTGGCCAGCGTCATGCCCGCCACCAGGGGCGGCAACACGGCACTGTCGAAAAACACGCGGTAAAGGTATTCTTTGAAGCCACCGGGCGGCAGTTGGTTGTTATACTGCTCGTACCAGCGGCGCAGGTACGTAGTAAAACCCTCATCGCGGGCCGTGAGAGGCACATATTCGTTCTGAAACAGCAACCGACCGGTGCTGCTTTTGGGCGGATCAATGAATTTGTTCTGGCGTTCCTGCTCCCAGTTGGGCGTGGTAAACACCAGCGTCAGGGGCGAGGTGCCGCCCAGCAACGCCCCCTTGTAATAGATGAGGGTGGTGGTCTGCACGGCGGCCAGTTCGTTCCTGAAATCGAGGTCGAGGGCTTTGGCCAGCACCTGATGCGGGTGCCGCGTTGCCCCGCCGCCCCGCGCCGAAGCCAGTTTGGCCAGCCGTTCGTCGCGGTTCCAGAGGCGGTAGGTCAAGTCGCCGGAGTTGCCCGCCTGGAAGAGCAGTTCCAACAGGTCGAGCGTGTGGGAAGCCAGGACATGGTAAAGGCTTATTTCGGCGGGCAACAGGTTGGTTTTCACCATTCTGAAGGCCGTATCGAACAGGTACAGCCGCGCAAACGGCGACGGAATGGACGTACCTGCCTTTGCCGCTGCACTGGCCGCGCCCCCCGCCGCGCCGGTCAGCGTGTCGGGAATATGTTCGATCCGGTTGCCGGTCAGGCCCGTGGGTGAGCCGGTCCAGCCCTGATGGTTCTGCTCGCTTACATTCGGGTCGGTGTCAATGCGAAGAATATGTGGCATCTTTTTGGGGGGTTGCTGATCAAGATTTTCAATCCTGATCTTATTAACAGCGCGTTTGCAACGCGTTTTACTATTTTTTCTCTACACGCGTTACAAACGCGCTATTATCAAAATCAAGATTGCAAATCCTGATCAGCCTCATCAGCCGCTATAACGCAATTATATCGAGAAGTCCTTTTTGGCCGACGTAGCTGCGGGCGGAACTATGCAAGTATTGTTCAGGAAAATCGACAATTCCCGCCCGGACAGGGTTTTCGTGGATATAATTTAGTTTATGAAACATAAAATCAGTTGTGTGAATTTCTTTAGCCTCGTTTCCATCCTGCCAGAATTTATAGTTGGTAATTCTGGAATCATATCGACCCGCAAATTCAAACTGATTCATCATCCATTTTCGACGACTCTCCGGCTCGTCTAGAATTCGTTGAATTATTTTTTTATTGGTAAATTTTTTGAAATCGCGCAATATATCTGACAAACTAAACCCCTCATTTGCACTGGCTAGTAGGTGTAAGTGATTGGACATCAGCACCCAGGCATACAGTTCTAAACCTTTCTTCGCCTGGCAATAAGCCAACGATTCCACAATATCCTGTTTGTACGATGCCCTTGTAAATACATCTACCCAATCTACTACCGTCAAGGTTAGGAAATACATATATCCTTCGCTAATCGGATTTCGCAAACCCATCTGATTTGTTTTTTGGCAAGTGGCTGATCAGAATTTTCAATCCTGATCCTGATAATAGCGCGTTTGCAACAGGTGGTAAAATAAATAAAAACTAAAACGCGTTACAAACGCGCTGTTAACAGGATCAGGATTGAAAATCCTGATCAGCGGCTTAGCTTACTAACTGGCGGTTTATGGGGCCTAGTTTTTCGACGCACTTGTCGGCTACGTCCATCAATAGTTGTATGAATCGGGGGTCTTTTTCGGGGTAGGCTGCCGTGAGGCTATTTTCACTTTTGCCCGCCACGTCCTGCAAAAAACCGTCGCTGATTCCTTTTTCGCCAAAACCCAAAATGGTTTTGACCTCAATGCGTTTTGATCGAATCAGGCCGTTGAAATCGGTATCCAGGTCAAACGGGGCGAAGCTGCGGTCGTTACCGGCCAGTTCGCGGAGCCACGCTTCGTAGGCGTTCACGAAATTGGTGAGCGACGTGTAGAACGTACCAGATTGTAGGGACTGAGACAGGTTCAGGTTTTTGGCAAAGGCTTCACCGAGGTTATTGGGCACAAATTCGGTGAAGAACTGGGTGGCATACGTAAACCGCACCAGGGGTTCCAGCAGGTTCTGGTACGTTGTTTCGCCAAAATGGGCCAGGCCAAGCTCGCGGTCGTTGCGCCGGAGGCCATATTCGAAGTAGCGTTTGGCGATGCTGAAGTCGGCGGGGGTACGGTTGGCAAAATCCAGCACGGCTTCGGCGGCGAGCATTTCTACCACATGGGCACTGTTGGTCTGTTTGGCTCCGCCCTCCACGTTGGGGTACAGCCGCGCACCGGGCCGGTCGCCGATGTAGTAGAGCGCGTCGAGGTCGATTTGGGTTTGGTAATAGGCCAGGGCGGCTTTCGTTTTCGACAAAAAACGGTTTTGGTCAATGGCACTCTGGCTGTTTTCTTCCAGCGCAAAATAGGGCATCACCGTCACCGCACCTTTTTTGGCGTTGCGCACCGGCATTTTCTGGCTGGGGTGTTGCAACAGCTTAATCAACTGCGGAAATCCCGCCGACCCTGTGCCGCCGAAAATGGAACTGACCACAAAAATGCGGTCGGTCTGGTCGTTGAACGCGCTGATAAAATACTTGTACACCGGCGAATCTTCCAGCGCGTTGAACACCACCGACCCAATGTTGGGATTACCCTTGAAGCCCACCGAGAGGTTGAGTTTCAGTTCGGCACTGGTGGGTTTAGCCGAATTGTCGTACAGCAATTTCAGGAACTCGCGGTCGATGTCTTCCAGGCTACTGACCTGCAAAAACTCCTCGAACGTGCCCTGATGGTCGGTCAGTTTGGGCAACACCGAATCGCCGATTTGCTGCTGGGCATCGGCGGCCTGCAACGTACCCAGCGGTTGCAGGGCGGTCCCGAAAAAGGGCCGTTTGCTGCCCATGGCGGCACTATTGCGGTCTTTGGGGCCGTTGGGATAGCTGCCCGCCCGCAAGCTGCGGTACAGTTCCACCAACCGCAGGGCGCGTTCGGTGTCGCCGTTTTGCATATCCATATCCAGCAAAATCGGGATAATGGTCAGGTCGGCAGGTACGTTGGCCCCGGCGGCGAGCAACATTGTCAGCGACCGCAGCACACGGGCACCGGTTCCGCCAATACCAAAAAGGAAAAGTTTCATATGTGTTTTTTTGGGGGGGGTACTGTAGAGACGCGATACCTCGCGTCTCAGCCGAGCGCGAAGCAGTGGGGTATAAAATATTGCTGTACAACTGCTTCGCGCTGGTCTGAGACGCGAAGTATCGCGTCTCTACGGCAGGTCCTAGAAGGGCGTTCGTTTGGCGAAGATGGAGATGTTTTTTAGCAGTAACGAGAAGCCGAAGAACAGGAGGGCCGCCAGCAGGACGTTTACGCCACCGAGGCCGGTCATATATGAATCGGCATCGGGCGCGTCGGTGGCATCTTTGGCGTACCAAACGGCATAAAAATAGGCAAACAGCAATGTACCTGCCAGCGAAACAACCCAATGGGAAACGCGATGGAAAACGGGTTTCCAGCGGCCCAATAGCCCGTAGAACACCACCGCCCCCCCCAACGATACCAAAAATGTAGTGATGCCCACGGGCGTAAAAATGCGGTCGCTGAAGGCAGGGTCGTTGTTTTGACCCAGAAAGAGTTCGTAGAAACTGGTAAACATAAGGGAAGGGGCGGGTTAGTCTTTTTGCAGTTGAATGGTGGTTTCCACAAACGAGTTTTGGCCCGTTTGGTAGGCTTCCCGCACCCCGGTCATGAGCGGCTCGAAAGCAAAGGTTTTGCCCTGCCGGCCTTCGGTGGTGCGGTCGTCGAGGGTAGACCAGATTGTGTACCAGGCATCGTAGCGGACGGGCAGCGAGAGGGTCATGGCGGCGTTGGCAAACAGGTTATCAACGCGGAAGGTGAGCACGTGCGTATTCTGGCTCAATAATTTTTGTTCACTAGGACTAAGGCGGGTGCCCGGTATGGCTTCCCGTTTTTGCACCTTCACTAGCGTAGCCGCGCCGTTGTTGACCCCCACCCGCAAGTTGGTTTTCAGGTACGTCTCGGCTTGCGCATAGGCAGGTAACGCGCTTAAGTTCAAGCCAATAGCAAACTCCACGGACTTGGCCCGGCGACCCAGTTCAATATCGGCCAGGTTGTTTTGAGTGGCACGCCACTTGCCGCTTTTGTTCAGCCCGAAAAACAGGTCGTAACGGTTCAACGCACCCGCCATACCGAAATCGAGTTGTTTGGCGGGCGGGGTTGAGAGGCGTTCCAGCAGTTGCTGCGTGAAGGGCGCAATGAGCGTTTGCTTGCCGATGATCCAAATGTAAAAAGGCCGTGTTTCGCCAACAAGAGGCTTTTTCTGGTTCTGGTACGTGTAGTAGGTACCGTTGAAAGGCGAGGTATAGGCCAGCACCGTAGCCCCGATTCCCTGCTTACTGAAGGCGGCAAACTGGTTGTTGATACTGGCCTTGAGGGTACTGGAGGCGTTGTTGCGGTTCACTTCCGGGTCGCGCCGAATGTCGGCATCGGGGAAGGAGAGGATACAGTCGGAGACCAGGATGGCGATATCGTTGTTTTTGGCCCGTTGGCCTACCTGCCCAAAAATCTGGTGTAGTTCCGAACTTTTGCCCGTGGCCAGGGGGGTGGTAGCCAGTTGGGCCACAAACGCACCCACATCGCCCGCAAACGGCTGCGGTTTGGCCGAAATAGTGTAGAGCGACACGGGCCGGATCTGGTTCGTTTTCGTGACCACATCCGTAACAACATCTTTAAACGCGGTATTGCCCTTCAGGTAGCCGCCCATACTGGCCGATGTTTCCAGAAAGAAGTGGATCGTTTGAATGGTTTCTACCCTGGCGGGGCCGGTGTCGGTTTTTGGGGTCTTTTTCCCGCCACAGGCGGAAAGGAGAACGACAAGGAATAGGAGAAGTTTGGGGCAGGTCATTTTTTTGTTGGAAGGGTTGGTTTTTTTGGGGTTGGGTACGTTGTTTTGATGGGCGTATTTTTTGTGTTCGACGAATTGGCGTTGGCGTATTGGACGCGGCCCCATCCCAACAACCCTACCCCCCAATTTATTTTCGGTAAGGTAAAACGTAAACGGCAAAGCCAAGCAAAAACAGCGTATACCCGTACCAGTTGGTGGGTTGGTCGGCCTCGAAACCGTCGAAAGTTTGGCCCACGTAGGCAATGGCCGACAGCAGCACCACCAGCCAATAGGCCCACCGAAGCCGCCCACGGGGCTGATTGGTCAGAAACAACACCGCCAGCACCACCAGCAGAACGGCGGCAATCAGGCCGAAAACAGATTCGATGAGGCGGGGCAACGGGCTACCAAAACCGCTGTATTGCCCGCCCGCCAGTAGCAGCAACACCAAAGCCCCACCGGCCAGCACACTACCCAGCCAACCCCAAACCGGTTGGGGGCGCACAGGTACGTTGGCGGGGGCAGTCGGGGCGGGTTGGGGGGCAGCAGTGGCACCTACCCGGCTACCGCCCGTATCGACCAGCACGCCCTGCCGCAGGGCCACGGGGTAGCCCGCCCGGAGCGGCCCGTCGCTGGTTACTTCGTCCACCCGAAAATACTGCACCTGCCCCGCCGGGGTGCGGAGCAAGCCGCACTGGGTCATGGGGTCGTAGTGGAGGATGGTACCGTGCATTTACTCTTTCTTGACCACCTTGTTGGGGTCTCGTTTAGTAACGAGATCGCCGGTTTTTAGTTTCTTGGAAACGGCCAGAAACGGCCCGGCAATGACCTGATCACCGGGTTTCAGGCCCGACAGAACTTCGATGTTCTCAAAATCGCTGATACCGGTTTTCACTTCGCGCTGGGCGGCTTTACCGTTTTGGGCCACAAACACAATTTCTTTCAGGGCCTTTTTGGCGGTGGGTTTTTCTTCCGTCATGGCACCATTTTCGGCCACGGGTTTGGCGGCTAGCTTGCTACTATCGGCGCGGGTGGTTACGGCGGCAATGGGCACGGCCAACACGCCCGATTTACGGTCGGTGATGACCTCTACCGAAGCCGTCATGCCGGGTTTGAACGGGAAACCCCTTCCGCCCAGCTTTTTAGAGAGGTCGGTGTAGGAACTGTTCAGGATCTTGATTTTGACCTCAAATTCGGTCACGGCATCGGTAGACATGGCCGAGGCGGCGGCACTGCCACCCAAGCCGTTGGCGGTATTAGCCACTTCCGTCACGATGCCTTTGAATTTTCGCCCCGCCGTAGTGTACGAATCGACCTCAATATCAGTGGTATCGCCCAGGCTCACGCGCACAATGTCGTTTTCGTTCACGTTCACCCGCACCTCCATGTTGTTGAGGTTGGCCAGCCGCATAATCTCCGTACCGGCCATTTGCGACGTACCTACCACGCGCTCGCCCTGCTCAACGTTGAGTTTGGAAACGGTGCCGGTCACGGGCGAATAGATGGTGGTTTTGCGGAGGTTCTCTTTGGCATCGCGCAAACTGGCCTGGGCACTCTGGATACTGAACTGCGCCGCCCGCACGTTGGCCCGCTGGGCTTCAATATCCTGCTTGGCCACGTTGTAGTTGGCTTCGCTGGTCTCAAAATCGGCTTGCGAAATAACCTTGTCGGCCAGCAGTTTACGGTTGCGTTCAAAATCGGCTTTGGTGCGGATGAGGCGGGCTTCGGCCTGCAACACGCCCGCTTTGCTCTGCTCTACCTGGGCTTTACTCTGGTTCACGGTGGCCTCGGCCCGCGCCGAAAACGACTCGTAGTTGTCGGGACGGATGCGACACAACAACTGCCCGGCCTTCACAGGATCACCTTCCTTGACGTACATCGCAATGATTTCGCCCGACACGTCGGGGCTGATTTTCACCTCAATTTCGGGCTGTACCCGCCCCGACGCGCTCACCCGCTCCACAATGTCGGTGCGCTGGGCAGTGGCAAAATCAACGTCGGTAGTGGGGGGTTTGCCAATGATACCGGCCTGTTTGGCAGCCACCAGGCCCCCAACCAACAACACCCCCACAATACCCAATACCCACCAAATACGGTTCGATTTCTTTTTCATGATGCAATTAGTGAATGAGCGAATGTGTGAATGTGTGAATGTGTGGACTCGTCAATAATGTACCGCGAAGCGGTTCCAAAACATTCGCTAATTCGCTCATTCACCCATTCGCTCATTAAAACGAGAGAGGCTTATTTTGGTAAAAATCTAAAATCTTGGTTCGGAAAATATAATCATATTTAGCTTGTACCAGGCTGGCGCGGGCACGGTCGAGATTGCCTTTGGCTACGTTGTAGTCCGTAGCGTTGAGTGCCCCCGCGTTGAAGCGGCTCTCCGATACCTGGAACGCCCGCACCAACTGCGCCACCTGCGCCCCCGTGGCCCGGTAGCGGTTGGCCGAGGCCCGTAGGTTGGTGTAGGCCGTTTCAATGGTTTGGCGAAGTTGCAGCCGCGTGTTGGCCGCCGCAATTTCCGAGTTCTGCTGCTGAAGCGTGGCCGTCAGGATGCGGGTGCGGGCCTGGGTACGGTTGAAAATCGGGATCTGCAACTGGAGGTTCACCGACCGGTTGAGGTTGTTGCCCAGTTGCTCCGGGAAGGAATAGTCCTGAAACAAAAAGTCGGGTTGGGTAGTGAAAATGGTAGTGGGCACACCCCCAATCTCAATCGTTTGCGGAATTCGTTTTGTACCGTTTTCAATAACCTTCTGCCGCCCCACATTGGAGTACAGCGTGTTGAGCGTACCGTTGAGCGTAAGCGTGGGCAACAAACTGGCCCGCGCCACCTGCACCCCAAACTGGTCACTGCGCACCCGCAGGTCGGCGGCTTTAATATCGGGTACCGATTGTTGGGCGGTTTCGTAGACCTGCTGCGCCGAAGCCTGGTAGGGTTCGGTGGTGGGGTCAGGTACGTTGATCGGCTCCACTTCCACGCCCCCGGAAGCGGGGCCACCCGCAGGTACGTTCATGGCCTGAAAAAGGGCCAGTTTGGCCAGTTCAATGCTGTTTTGGGCGTTCACAATGGCCAGTTCATCGTTAGCAATCTGCGCCCGGATGTCGTACAGATTGGCTTCCGGTAAGGCCCCCGCGTTGACCAGCTTTTGTGTGCGGTCTAGCTGCGCTTGTGATACCTCCACCTGCCGTTGGGCCACCACCAGTTGCTCCTGCCCCGTGAGCACGTTGAGGTAGTTTTGCACCACCGTCAGGGCCACGTTGTTTTCGGTGGCTTTCACCGTTAACTCGTTCGACTGGCGGAGGAGGTCAGTTTGGCGGATGGTATTTTGCAGCAAGCCGCCGTTGTAGACCGTGACCTGCGCCGAAGCCTGAAAATTGTTCGAGAGTACGCCCTGATCTACGAAGGCGTTGGTGGCGGGGTTAATGTTGCGGCCCGAATTGTAGCCCTGGCTCAAAAATGCCCCTACATTTGGGAGGCGGTTCAGCCGGGCTTGCCGCAACTGCGCGTCGGTGCTTTGCAACTGCAACTGACTCTGCCGAATGGTGAGGTTATTGGCCAGCGCAATGTCAATACACGTCTGGAGGCCCAGCCGTTGGGGCACTGCCGCCGTTCCGGGCACCGCCACTTGCCCCGGCGCGGGCGACACCGATGCCGGTGGCCCGCCCACTGTGGTTTGGGCCAAAACGGCCACTGGCAGCGTGGCTAGGCCGCAAAAAAGAGCCAGCCCACCGGCCCGGCCCACACGCATCAGAGGCAATTGAAACATAGTCATACGCAGTTGATAGGTCAATGTTACACGCTTACAATAGCCACGCCCACCGTTTTGGGATAGACGGTGGAAAATCGGCATGAATCTGGTTTATAACTCGGATATACTTCCTGCGGCCCCATTCAGCCCCGACCCCACCGACCGCGCCTTCCAGTATGGCGACGGGCTGTTCGAGACCCTTCGGTACCAAAACGGCCAAGTCTGGTTTTGGCCCGATCATTACGCCCGCCTCCTGGCAGGCATGAACGTCCTCCAACTAGACGTACCTGAGCCGTTCGGGCCCGATTATTTGCACGGGTTGATCTTAAAACTGATTGCCCAAAAT
>JAYUKZ010000261.1:0-2891 GCA_043763995.1 Fibrella sp. | reverse complement strand
ATATTGCTGCCTTGACCAACGTACCTAAACCCTTGCTAATCAATGACCCGCGTCAGACACGTACTCGGCATATCGGGCGGCAAAGACAGTGCCGCGCTCGCAATCTATATGCGGCAACGCTACCCGCAGCTTGAGATCGAGTATTACACCTGCGACACGGGGAAGGAGTTGCAGGAAACCTACGACCTCATCACCAATTTGGAGGTCTATTTGGGCAAGCCCATCAAACGGCTACAAGCCGCCGCCCAAAGCACGCAAGACCCTTTTGACCATTACCTGCGGCTCTACGGCGGCTATTTGCCTTCGTCGCAGTCGCGGTGGTGTACCAAAAAGCTGAAATTAGAGCCGTTTGAAGCCTTTGTTGGCACCGACCCGGTGGTGTCGTATGTGGGTATCCGGGGCGACGAAGACCGGGAGGGCTACATCTCCAAAAAGACCAACATTCAGTCTATTTTCCCGTTTCGCCAAAACATCTGGAGCGAAGACGTGGCGGGCAAAGTGCTGGCCAACGCCAACGTACCTGCCGTGCTCGCCCTGTGTGCGGGTCTCACCGCCGCCCGCCCCGCCGAGCGGTTTGCCGAGGTGTTGGGCAGGCCGGTATCGTTCAGCTTTCCGCAGACTCAAAAGCTGACCCTGCTGCTCGACCTCGACACCCGGCTGTTCAACGAACTCGTGTTTACGTACCTGAAACAGACCGCCTACCCGTTGGCAACGGAAACGGATTTTCCGATGCTCGACAACGATGAGGTGTTGGTGCGCGACGATATTTTCCGGTTGCTGGAAGAGAGCGGCGTGGGCGTACCGGCCTATTATAAAAAGCTCGATTTCGCCGTTAACGGCAAGCAGGGGCAGTATTCGCGGAGCCGTTCGGGCTGTTTTTTCTGTTTCTACCAGCAGAAAATAGAATGGGTTTGGCTCTACGAACAGCACCCCGACCGGTATGCGCAGGCAATGGCCTACGAAAAGGACGGCTACGCCTGGAACGACGACGAAACGTTGACCGAACTGATTCGCCCCGCCCGGATGCAGGCAATCAAGGAAGAGTACATTAAGCGCACAAACCGCAACGCCCAAAAATCAAAATCGCCGTACCTCTTAGATATCCTCGGCGACGCGGAAGGTGAAGGATGTGCGGCTTGTTTTATATGACTACGTACCTACCAGAAGACAGCGAGATCGACGTACCCAGCTTGTCTAAAGTCTTTGACGATAAAACGAATTCCTACAAACTTTACTGGTTTCTAGCAATTCTGGATAGTATTCAGAAAAATAATGATCCGAGAATCGATATGCGAGAATTATCGATGCGGATGATTGCCAAAGTTTGGTATCCCCTTGATTACTTCAAACTGTCATTTGGCACGCAAGATAAGTTCAAGGAAAATGCGAAATCTATTTATAAAACTCTAAATATTACATCTGAAACGGAAGCATTAAAAATTCTCGATGGTGCTGACAATGAGTGGGTTGAATCCGTAAGTAGCTACATTGATAAAACGTTAAGATACGTGCCTTATCGTTTTGTCAGGCCGTTTTTTAAAGTCGAAACGAGTGGCATGATAGACGGCCAGGTAAATGATCGAATCGTCGAATTGGCAAAATTAAATAGGCAGTCCCCTTATTACTTTGACGGCAGATATATTGTAATACGAAATACTTGGTACTCTTACTTGCAGAAATATCAATACATTTTGAGGAGTTTTACAAAATGGCATTTAGTACAATATTTACAAAAAAATAATCCCAATGTACCCGCTATCTCCGAGAAGTTGGAACGCCCTGTAAACCGTAATTTTAATGCTGCCAAGCCCTTTTGGAAGACGTACCTAGAACATCATCCTGAAATGAAATGTATTTATTCAGGCCAGCCCATTACAAGGGATAACATCAGTTTAGATCATTATCTACCTTTTTCCTACGTGGCGCATGACCAGATTTGGAACCTGATTCCCACAACAAAATCAGTAAATTCAGCGAAAAGCGACCTGTTACCAGACACTAATTTATACTTCGATAAGTTTGCTCAGCTTCAATATGATGCGTTCCGATTTCACGCAGAATCCGGGCAGGCAAAAAAGCTGGAAGACTACTCGTTGTTGTTCCGCGAAAGCACCGCCACGATTCAGGAAAGCTCATCCGAGTGGTTCCGGGAAAGACTAAGCCAGGCCGTTTTACCACAATTGCAAACGGCTAAAAACATGGGCTTTTCCTCACCTTTCGTCTACCGCCCTTCGTGAATCCACAGAACCCAAACAGCCACCTAACGGCCAAGCAACGCGATACGCCTTCGCTGCCCATTCGTATGCTCCACGAGCGCGGGCTATTGCAGGGCCGCGTACTTGACTACGGGTGCGGCTACGGCCAAGACGTTCGTTTCATGCGGGCGAAAGGCTACGACGCACACGGCTATGATCCTCACTATTTTGCTGATAGTCAACTGGGTACGTTCGATACCATCGTTTGTTTTTACGTCCTGAACGTTTTGTTTCCCGACGAGCAAACCGACGTATTAATGGATATTTCGCGGTTGCTGAAGCCAACCGGACGGGCCTATTTTTCGGTGCGCCGCGACATTACCCGCGATGGTTTCCGCACCCACCAGCTACATGGAAAGCCAGTTTATCAGTGCGATGTGAAGTTGCCCTACACGTCTATTTACCGGAACGAGAACACCGAGTTTTATGAGTATCAGCACATCAATCAACGTACCCACGAGCCAACAAAATGCGCATTTTGCGCACCAAAGCCTAAACTCGAACTGCTGGCCGAAACACCCCTGACCTACGCCGTTTTGGACGGTTTCCCCGTTAGCAAAGGCCACGCGCTGGTTATGCCAAAAAAGCACGTCGCCAACTTTTTCGATCTGCCTCTTTCCGAGCAAAACGAATGTT
>JAYUKZ010000260.1:0-2891 GCA_043763995.1 Fibrella sp. | reverse complement strand
CCGTCAGGTTGGTGAATGTTGAATCGAGTTGGGGCGGGCGGGTTTGGCCACCCGTTGTGCCGAAGGCAATAATTTCGTAGGTATATGGCCCGACGGTCTGGGCATATAAATTAACGGCCTGCAATGTACCAACCGTCGCCGGCGGACATAATGCCCCGAAACCAACTTCAAACGTAGGTTGCTGGTAGGGCGGTATGGTCATCGTCATGAGGGCAACTTTGCAACCATCATAAAACTCGAAGGTGTATTCTCCGCCACTGACCAGATTCGAGAACTGACCATCGTTGTTTTGCTCGCCAACGCGGTCGGGGCCACTGATTATCTTGTATTGTCTGGTACCAGGGTCCCGTGGGTTGTTGTTGGTTCCGATCAAATTGACCTGCCCGGCATTGATACAGCGATTGGTGGCATCTAAGCGGAGCGTGGGCGGAGTGTACGTACCTACCGTGATTGTTGCAGGGTTGGAGAATGTACCGCAGGCATCTGAGGCCCGGTAGGTATAGACACCTGGCGGTAGCGCGAAAATGTTCTCATACCCTTCATTCGTCGTTATCGGAAACCCGCTCACAAACGCGCCGTTGGCATCGGTCAGCGACAAACTAAATGGCGGGCTGGGGGCATAGGGCGGGCCAAAGCTGACCCCCAAACGAACTCTATAGTTTACTGATCCATCGGCAGGACATAGAAATTCGTCGTAGATATCCAACCGGGTATTGGGATCACCCGGCGCAGTCATTTCGAACATTTTGATTCCCACCGTGTTGCAGGCATCCGTTACGACCAATGTGTACATACAAGGGCGGGTTAGGTTGGTAACTACCTGGTTATAGGTCCCGTCGGCCTGAATGCTTAACATCTGTGATGTGCCGTCGCATTTTAAAAGCCGTACCGACTGATAGGGCAAAATGCCTCCTTCGACAAACACATAAAAAGCACCCGTACTGCTCGTTCCCGAACCACAACTGGTGCTGGTTGCTCCATAGGCATTTACCTGTAGTGTTGGTGCACTGCCCAAGCTGATGTTTTTAATGGTTTTGCCGCCACACTGATTGCTCACTTCAACCGTGTAGTTGCTGTTGGGCAGGAAATTGAACACGCCCGTTGTGTTGGACGTACCCACCTGATTGGGGCCGCTGGTAACGGCAAACGTAAACGGCCCGTTGTCGCCCGAAGCCGTAAAGGTGGCCCGTACATTGCCGGCACAATCTAAATATTCGATGTCCGCATCAGGTACGTTGGGCGTGGCGATGTTGGGAATTTGTACTTCGCGCGTCTGGAAGTTTTCGCAGGCATCCCACACCTGTAGCGTATAGGTCTGGCCCGGAACGAGATTATCGACCACAAACGACCGCCCCGTGATGGGGGTAAAGCCTGTTTCGGTTGGCGAAATAAACTTATATCGAAACGGCGGGCTGCCGTTTGTGATGTTATCGACCGTGATTTTTCCCGTTTGAGTATTGTTGGCGCAGGCATTCAACGAGGGCACCGGCGTGTAGTTAGATACCTGATAGTTGCCCGCCACAGTTGTCGTGAACATCTGTTCGGTACCGTTGGCATCCAGCACCGTGACGGTGAACGAACCGGCCTGCAAGCCCGAAAAGCTGAATGCACCCGTAGGCCCCAGATCCATAAATGGCGCGGGCATCACCACGCCCGGCCCGCCAGTGAGCGCGACCTGATAGGCAGGCGTACCACCCGCCAAGTTCGAGATCGTGATAACACCATTGTTCGGGCAGGTAGCCGGGGAGGTAGCGAGCGTGGCCGTGATTTGGGCCATCAGTTGCCCCGTACTGATGAGGACAAAGGCGATGAACAGCAGAAGCGGGCGGAGCTTGTTGCCAGCCGGTTGCTGATGTCTGGAAAACGTACAAATTTTAGTCATAGCGAATACTGGTTTTTTGCTACTGCTCATCACTGATTGATGCTAAAAATTAAGGTAGGGTACAGTTCAGTGTCACCAGGAATAGGCTCCCAAAGAAGGAGTAAGCGTGTAAATGCCATCCGCGTCAAAATCATGTGGCCAGGTGGGACACACAAACTTTTTTCACAGTACTGCTCCGACAATACAATGAAATATTGACTTACTAAACACAAGTGCTGTTGAGCAAATATGACACCATGTTAATATACATGAGTACAAATAATTCACAAAATGGCATTGCAGACTGTACGTAGAGAATGCCATCGTTTGCGTTGGTCGTCCAAGATTTTTTCAATAGTTTGCCAGTGGGAGTCGGTCAACCTGTGAAACCAGCCGTTCATTGTCTTGGTAGCTTGGTAACTCCAAGATAAGCTGACTCCCGTTTCTATCTTATCCAAAATATACTCTCAGTGTGTCTCTCAACAGGGTTAGTATCAGACTTGGCATCCGGGTAGGCTGTAACTTCGTTTTGGTGAGGTATTGACCCTGTCCAAGTCTGTTTCATATAGCTTTGAGGTTGTTCACCTAGTGTTTAAATAATAGAGAGTATCAACAACCACACCAAAGAGACTTTATTGTGTGTACAGGTGAGCCAACTCAGTCTGGGTAGGCTTCGACTCACGCTCTTACAGGTAAGAAGCGAACCGCCAACGGCTTGCTTGTGGTGTTGCTACAGCCATTAGCGGTCGATTCAAACAGCGTTGTATGTGCTTTGTACATACTGCTACACTGGAGATCGGCTCAAACATGGTTTGGCTTATTTTTTTTCTGCAAATGCGCCGAAAATATTAATTTTCGTCAACCGTTTTCAGTCGTGTTCTGGAGAGGGCAAAAAGTGTACCAACCGTTTGGTTAGCCGTAGCGTTTGCTATTACGGGTACGTCTTCGTATGTTAGTGCTGGTTGCCCACGGTAACAGACTTTAGGAGCCATCA
This sequence comes from Fibrella sp., assembly GCA_043763995.1. Lineage (GTDB taxonomy): Bacteria > Bacteroidota > Bacteroidia > Cytophagales > Spirosomataceae > Fibrella. The sequence continues at coordinate 36 of JAYUKZ010000260.1, read as the reverse complement.
GTGGCCCAAATTTGCTCGAAATAGCTACATGACGTA
>JAYUKZ010000259.1:0-10360 GCA_043763995.1 Fibrella sp. | reverse complement strand
TGCGGGCGGCAGCAACATACCGGGAACTGGCCCAACGCACCACTGCCGCCACCAAAGTTGCGGTGGCCGAACAGGTAGCCAAAGCCTACTACGGCGTGTTGGTAGCCCGCGAACGGGCCAAACTCCTCGACCTTACCATTGGTCGGCTGGATACGTTGCTACGCGATACCCGCGCCCTGAACCAACAGGGCTTTGTGGAAAAACTGGACGTGCAACGCCTGGAAGTACAGGCCAACAACCTTCGTGCTGACCGCCAGAACGTGGAAAATCTGATTCAACTGAGTTATGCCCTGCTGAAATTTCAGATGGGGCTGACCGTGAACGACGACATCACGCTGACCGAGCAGTTGCAGGAGCGTAACCTGACCGATCTCGAATCGTTGATTGCGCCCGACCCCACGTTTCAATATGCCAGCCGGATTGAATTTTCGACCCTGCAAACACAGTTAAAATTGGCACAACTAGATATCGAACTGACGCAAAAAGGGTATTACCCCAGCTTGGCCGCTTTTGCAAACTACGGCTACAACAATGGTCGCAACCGGTTTGGCGATATGTTTACTACCCCCTGGTTCAACTCGGCCATTGTGGGTATTCAGTTTCAGATTCCGATTTTCGACGGGTTTTTGAAAAAATACCAGATTGCCCAAAAACGCATCACGCTCCAGAAAGCGCAGAACAGCGGCGAGTTGCTGAAAAACTCCATCGATTTGCAAATTCGGCAGTCGAGCATTACGCTTACGAATGGGCTGCAAACGTTGCAAACCCAGATGCGTAACCGCGACCTTGCCGCCGAAATTGTGCGCGTAACCCGAATTAAATACAAAGAAGGCGTAGGCTCGAACATCGAAGTGTTGAACGCCGAAACCAGCCTTCGCGAAGCCCAAACTAATTATTTTGCTTCTCTCTACGATTTCCTGATTGCCAAAGTAGATCAGGACAAAGCACTGGGAAAACTTTACGTAGGACAATAAATGATTTGGGATTGTGGATTTGGGATGTCGGATTTGGCTTCGCCGAGGCAACCAATCCGACATCCCAAATCCACAATCCCAAATCCCAACATCATGAAACACACCTATATCATCAGCACAGTGCTGGCAATGGCCCTCTCAGGTACGTTGCTGACCTCCTGCGGGGAGAAAAAGACGGACCTGCAAACCAAGAAAGCCGAACTGGCCAAGCTGAAAACCGAGCAGGGCGACCTGAACACCAAAATCAGGGGCCTGGAAAGCGAACTGACCAAACTTGACCCCGTGAAACGCGAGGAAGCGAAGGTGAAAGCCGTGGCCGTGATGCCGGTGGTGGCCAGCACGTTCCGGCACTTTGTGGAATTGCAGGGCAGCGTAGATGCCAAAAACAACGTCCAGGTAACGCCTAAAGGTGCGGGCGGGGTCATCACGGCCATGTACGTGTCGGAGGGGTCGGCGGTGCGGGCGGGGCAGGCCATTGCCAAACTCGATGACCAGATTGTGCGCGAATCTATTGCCGAAGTGCAGACGCAGTTGATGTTGGCCAACACGGTTTTCGAGAAGCAGAGCAACCTCTGGAAACAGCAGATCGGCACGGAGTTGCAATACCTTCAGGCCCGGAGCAACAAAGAATCGCTGGAGCGGCGGATTGCCACCATCCGGGCGCAACAGGGCCAATCGACCGTGACCTCGCCCATTTCGGGGGTGGTAGACCAGGTGATGGGCAAAATTGGGCAGGTGGCCGCGCCGGGCATGGGTATTGTGCGGGTGGTGAACCTCTCGAAATTGAAAGTGGTAGCCAAAGTGGCCGACACCTACGCCGGTACGGTACGCAAAGGCGACGCGGTGCAGATTACGTTCCCCGACATCAAAAAGACCATGAACGCTACTATCACGTTTGTCTCCGCCTCGGTTGACCCGCTGAGCCGGACGTTTACCATCGAGGCCCCGTTACCGTCGGATAACAGCCTGAAACCAAATATGTTGGCGCAGGTTAAGATCAATGATTTCTCGAAACCAAACGCCGTGGTGATTGACCAAAACCTGATCCAGAACACCGAAAACGGGCAGTTGGTCTACGTAGCCGTAACGGAGGGCAACCGCAAAGTGGCCAAAGCCCGGAAAGTAACCACGGGCCAGAGTTACAGTGGTCAGATCGAGATTACGCAGGGCCTCAGCGCGGGCGAACAGCTCATCACCCAGGGCTACCAGGAAGTGACAGACGGACAAACGATCAGTTTTTAACAAGGCCCCCCGACCTCCGAAGGGGGAGGGCTGACGCAAGCGTAGCTCCGCTATTCAGAGTAAGCCGAAGGCTACGCTTGCGTCAGCCCTCCCCCTTCGGGGGTCGGGGGGCTTTATCTCTATGAAATTCACAGACTACAAAACCCTCGGCTTCACCAACTGGTGCGTCGAAAATCGGACGGCGGTATACATCTTCACCCTGCTCATTACGCTGGGGGGGCTATTTGTGTACACTAATCTGCCCAAAGAGCAGTTCCCGGATATCAAGATTCCGACGATCATTGTGCAGACGGTCTATTTCGGTACGGCCCCGGCTGATATTGAAAACACGATCAACAAACCGATTGAAAAACAGATCAAGTCGGTCACGGGCGTAAAGCGCGTAAAGTCGAACGCCTTGCAGGATTTTTCGCTGATTACCGTCGAGTTCAACCCCGACGTGAACGTGGCCGAAGCCCTGCAACGAGTGCGCGACGCTATCGACAAAGCCAAACGTGACCTTCCGCAGAAAGTAGACAGTGGCCCCACGGCGCAGGACGTGAACTTCTCCGAGTTTCCGATCATGAATATCAACCTGGCGGGTAATTTTTCGCTGAACCAGTTGAAAGATTACGCCGAAGCCATGCAGGATGCTATCGAGGCGATGCCCGAAATTAGCCGCGTAGACATTGTGGGGGCACTTAAACGCGAAGTGCAGATCAACGTTGACCTGCCCCGGATGCAGAGTACGGGCCTGACGTTTTTCGACATTCAGAGTGCCGTGCAGGGCGAGAACATCAACGTGTCGGGCGGCGACCTGGACGTGGACGGGGTACGCCGGACGTTGCGCGTGAAAGGCGAGTTTTCCAATATCGATCAACTGCGGCAGTTGCAAATCCGCACCGCCACCGGCGCAACGGTTCGCCTGGCCGATGTGGCCGAGGTGCAGGACAGCTTCGAGGAACAGCAGGATTTTGCCCGGCTCGACAACAAAACCGTGGTGACGCTGAACGTGATTAAACGGGCCGGGGCCAACCTGCTCTCCGCCGCCGACCGCATTGAGCAAACCATCGAGACCTACAAAGAAGACCGGTTTCCGCAGGGGTTAGACATCAAAATCACTGCCGACCAGAGTGAGCGGACGAAAGAAGACGTGAACGATTTGGTGAACACGGTGGTGCTGGGGTTCATCTTCGTGGTGCTGGTGCTGATGTTTTTCATGGGCGTGCGCGATGCCATTTTTGTGGGCTTATCGGTGCCCCTCTCGGCCCTGGTGGCGTTTGTGCTGATGCCCGTGGTTGGCCCCATCGTGGGCACGGCCTTCACGCTGAACACCATTGTGCTGTTTGCGTTTTTGCTGGGCCTGGGCCTGGTGGTGGATGATGCCATTGTGGTGATCGAAAACACGCACCGGCTCTTCAACGAAAACAAAACCTGGACGATCCAGCAGGCCGTGAAGGCGGCGGCGGGCGAGGTGTTCATCCCCGTGTTGTCAGGTACGTTAACGACCATTGCGCCGTTTTTTCCGCTGCTGTTCTGGCCGGGAATCGTGGGCGAGTTCATGAAGTTTTTGCCCCTGACGCTCATCCTGACGCTCTTTGCGTCACTGTTTGTGGCCTACGTCATCAACCCCGTCTTTGCGGTGTCGTTTATGAACCGCCACGACGACGACAACCATTCCGACAAACGCGGCTTCGCCGAAATTAAACGCCCGCTGCTGGTAATGGCGGGGCTGGCCATTCTGGGGTACGTGTTCGACCGGGGGTTGGGCAACCTGATGGTGCTGTTCATCCTGCTCTACACCTTCAACCATTACGTGCTGACACCCTACCTGATTGTGCCGTTCCAGGAGGGGCTGTTGCCGAAACTGAAAGGCGGCTACCGCAAGCTAATCTCATTTTTGCTGGTTGGGTGGCGACCGGTCTGGGCCGTGGTGGGTGCCTTTGGTTTGCTGATTATGACCTTTTTTCTGCTGGGAATTTTTCCGCCGAAAGTCATTTTCTTCCCCAGCGGCGAACCCGATTACGTGTATGTCTACAACGAAATGCCGCAGGGTACCGATGCCCGCGTGACCGATTCGGTGACGAGGGTGATTGAAAAACGCGTGTATAAAGTGCTGAACGACAACGCCGCCACGGGAGCCGTGAACTCGGTGATCTCGAACATAGGCAAAAACGCCGGCGACCCCACCAACCCCGACCGCAACGCCACGCCACAGAAATCAAAGGTAACGGTGGCATTCAAAGGTAGCCAACACCGCGACGGTCTGCCAACCGATTCGATTTTGTCGAAGATCCGGGTAGCCATGCAGGGCATTCCGGGTACCAACATTTCGGTGCAGCGCGAAAGCAACGGCCCGCCAACGGGTAAGCCCATTGCCGTAGAAATTGCGGGCGATGATTTTATTAAACTCCAGCAGTTGGAGAAGCAGGTACGTCAGCGCATTCAGGCGGCGGGCATCGAGGGCATCGAACAGTTGAAGTCGGACCTGGTGACGAACAAGCCCGAAATTGTTGTCAACATCGACCGCGACAAGGCACAACGCGAGGGCATCAGTTCGCAGCAGGTGGCGTTCAGCATCCGCACGGCCCTGTTCGGAACCGAAATCTCGAAGTTCCGCGACTCGAAAGACGAGTACCCCATCATGATTCGGTTGAAAAAAGACAACCGTAGCCAGATTGAACGGCTACTAAGCCAGAACATTGTCTACCGCGACATGAACGCGGGCGGTGCGTTGCGGCAGGTACCGCTGAACTCGGTCGTTGACGTGCAATATTCGACCACCTTCAGCCAGATCAACCGCAAAAATCAGGAGCGGCTCGTCACGCTCAGTTCCGACGTGGTGGCGGGCTACAACGCCAACCAGATTGTGGCGCAGATTCAGCAGGTCGTCAACGACATCGACGTACCCAACGGCTACACCATCCGCATGGGCGGCGAGCAGGAAGACCAGCAGGAAACATCTGATTTTCTGGGTGTTGCCTTCCTGATTGCCATGCTGTTGATTTACCTGATTCTGGCCACGCAGTTCAACTCGGTGGTGAAGCCATTCATCATCTTCACCACCATCGTGCTGTCGTTGATTGGCGTGTTTCTGGGCTTCATGGTGTCGGGCAAAGAGTTCTCGGTTATCATGTCGGGCGTGGGGATTATTGCCCTGGCGGGTATTGTGGTGAAAAACGGCATTCTGCTTATCGAGTTTATCGAAGAGTTGCGGGGGCGGGGTATGCCCACGCGGCAGGCCATCATCGAAGCGGGCGGCACACGTTTAACGCCCGTGCTGCTGACGGCGGCGGCGGCGGTGCTGGGCCTGGTGCCGCTGGCATTTGGTATCTCAATGAACTTCGTGACCCTCTTCCGCGACTTCGACGCGAACCTGATTATTGGCGGGGCCAGTTCGGTGTTCTGGAACATTCTGGCCTGGACCATCATCTACGGCCTGACTTTCTCCACCGCCCTCACGCTCATCATTGTGCCCTGCCTTTACTGGATCAACGAGCGCGTTCGGGACAAGTATTTCCGCAAAGGCACAGCCAACGTACCAGCGCGGCAACCTGAAACCGCCGAGGTGTAGCAGCCAGGTAGTGTGCTGTCAGGTCCCCAGACCTGACAGATAAGGGTCCCCTGACCCGTCTGATGCACAATCAGCACACGTAGCGTAAATCGCTGTTGGCGGCAGGTTTTTGAGCTAGATGGGTCAGGAACCCACAACTGTCAGGTCGGGAACCTGACAGCACACTAAGCGCGGTAGCAGCAGCCCACCGAGGTGTAGCCTATCAAGTAATCCGTTGCTCTTGGCGGTCAAATTTCCCGTTTCATCACCACCGCCGAGGCGGGGCACAGGTTGGCAAACTGCCGGGTTTGGGCAATCTGGTCAGGTACGTTGGCGCGGGAGATAGGGGCAAAACCCAGCCGGGAAAAGTACCCCTCGGCGGTAGTGGTAAGTAAGTACAGGGTCGTTACCAACCGGTGGCGGGCCAATTGCAGAACTTGTTCAACTAACTCACTACCAATGTGTTGATCTCTGTACTTCGGCAAAACAGCCACCGAGCGCAGTAGCCCGGTTTGGCCCATGCTGTCTACTCCCGCCACGCCGACCAACTGCCCGTCTTCGGCCTCAGCCAGCACAAACAAACTTACGTCAGCAGGCAAATCATCGGCAAGCAGACCGGCGGTTATGAGCAACGCAATCATAGCCGGGCGGTCGGCGGGGGTGGCGGGGCGGTAGGTCATGGGCCGGTTAACAACAGCCGCCGCCGGGGGTGCAGACATTGGCCGACGGGTTGGTCAGGTCGGTGAGCAACAGGCGGGGTTTGGCGGGTGCTGCGCCCGGCTTTTCGGCGTAGACCGTTACACTCAAAATACCTGTTTGGCCTTGCCGGTAGGCCGCTATCTCGTCGGCAGCCAGGTAGTTGGTCAAAACAACATCGGGCAGGGTGATGGGTTTGCTTTTCTGAACGGTGATCTGCCCGAAACCGGCTTCGGCAATTAACCTCAGGTACGTGTCGTGCTGAATGGCCCCCGACACGCAACCGGCGTAGAGTTCGGCGGCTTGCAGCAACCCGGCGGGCAACGCGCCCTGCAACACAATGTCGGAGATGCTGAAATGACCGCCTGGTTTTAATACGCGGAAAATTTCGGCCAGCACGTTGGCTTTGTTGGGCACCAGGTTCAGCACACAGTTGCTCACCACCACGTCGGCCACGGCATCGGCCACGGGCATCTGCTCAATGTCGCCCGCCCGGAATTCTACGTTGTTGTAGCCCCGTGCGTCGGCGTTGCGGCGGGCGCGGTCAATCATGGCGGGCGTAAAATCAATGCCAATCACTTTGCCCGTGGGGCCGGTCTCGTGGCGGGCCACAAAGCAGTCGTTCCCCGCGCCCGACCCCAGGTCAATGACCGTATCGCCGGGTTTTATCTGCGCAAATTGGGTGGGCAAGCCGCAGCCCAGGCCCAGATCGGCATCAGGTACGTACCCGGCCAAGTGGGTATAATCGTCGGCCATAATGGCGGCATCGTCCAGGGGCGAACACGCGCCCACCCCGCAGCACGAAGCCGCGTTCATGGCCCGCGACTGATCGGCGACGGTGGTGTAGGTGTGGCGCACTAATTGTTTTAACTCGGTTTCAGTTTGCATACTATTTGTTTTTAACTCGTTGATTATCAATTGAAAAATTATTCATCCTTCTCGCAACATAGCGGCATAGGCGTTGGGTAGGTCGCTTTTTTCCACGGCATGGGCGGCTTTTTCCACGTCATAGTCCACCCGCCTGAACTCGACCTCAACGCCCTTCGGGCTGCCGGGGCGGGCGGTCTCGGCAATGGTCAACAGCACGTACCCGGCCCTGGGGTCGCCATCTTTCGGCTTCCCCACCGACCCCGTGTTGATGGCGTGGCGGAAGTACGTTTCCTCTCCTTCCGGCTCGGCACTGACCACCTTGTAAAACGGTTTGTGGGTATGGCCAAAGCACAGCACGTCGGCGTTGGCCCCTTCCAGCACCCGGCCCAAACTGCGGTCGCCCCGGTCGGCAAACAGGTATTCGTTCACGCGGCGGGGACTGCCGTGTACCAGCAACACCGTAAACGGTTTTTGCTGTTGCCAGAGCCGTTCAGGATCGTTGCCGAGTTCAAATTCCAGCCGGATGTGCGTGGGCAACGTGCGCAGGTACGTTCGTTCGGCCTCGCCCACGGCGGCGTTGGTGTAGGCAATGGAGACCTTACCCATCGCTTTTTCGGCCTCCTCTTTGTAGGCGCACCCACAATCGTCGCTGTGGCGGCCAATGCCGTAGTCGTAGTTGCCGGCAATGCAGGGTATGCCGCGTGCCCGAATGGTGTTTATGACCTCGTTGGGCCACACATTATAGCCCACCAGATCGCCGAGGCAATAGATGGCATCGGGTTTTTGGGTAGTCATATCGGCCAAAACAGCCTCCAGCGCGGGCAGGTTGGCGTGGATGTCGGAGAAAATGGCGAGTTTCATTTTATTGGTATATTACGATGAAATAGGGCAAAAAATTAACAACAACCAACCGGTTCAACCGCCGCCAACAACTGACCGAAAGCGGCTTTTGCTTCGGCCCAAACGGCTTCGTCGATGCAGTAGCACACCCGTGGCGGCTGCACGTTTCCCCGGATAATGCCAATCCGGCTCAACTCTTTCAGGTGCTGCGACACGGTGGCTTGCGAGAGCGGCAGCACATCGACCAGATCGCCGCAAATGCACGACTGCGTTTTGGCCAGGTGCTGCAAAATAGCTACCCGCGCCGGGTGCGCAAACGCCTTCGCCAGGTCGGCCAGGCGGTTTTGGTTGGCAGTAAACACTTCGGTCTTGGTCAGGCCCATGCCACAAAGGTAAGGGGTTTGTTTATAAATCGTATTATTACGATGAATTTTTTTTAGCTGCCTAACCCCCAAACCCCCTGAAGGGGGCTGTTACTACGAGAGAGGTACGCTTGCGTAAGCAAAAGCCCCCTTCAGGGGGTTTGGGGGTTAGGCCGAGCACGCACCTGACGCGCTCCGAGGCCGAATCTGCCCCGGCGTTTCGTATCTTGGGGGCACTAAACAACAATCCCTATGCCCGTTCTCGACAAACCCGCCCGCCCCAAACGCCACCCCCACCCCGAACTGATCTACGAACAGTGGGGCGGACGTACCTACTACCGGAAAGGCTACGGAGACGTGCTGAAAAAAAAGAAAAAACCCACCGAAATTATGGGATCAAGCGGCCTTCAAGCGTTCATTGTCAGCTACATAACCGGCTTTTTGTTCAGCCACATCGACCGAAAACAGTACCGTATCCTGACCAGCGAACCCGGCCTACATATTGGTCGCAGCGAGAATTTAGCCTGTGATGTGATGGTCTACGACAAAGCCGTGCTCACCAACGACCGTATCAACGTCCGGTACGTAGACGTGCCCCCGCAGGTTGTGATCGAGGTGGATGTGAAGGTGGAATTGAAGACCGACGGCGAGATTACCTACGTGTTCAGCAAGACAAAACAACTCTTCGATTTTGGCGTGCAGCGGGTAATCTGGGTTGTCTCCGACCTGAAACAGGTGCTCGTTTTCAACAACGGCATCGACTCGGTCACGTACCGCGACTGGCAACAGCCCATCGAGGTAATCCCCAACGTGTGGATCAACATCGGCGAATACCTGACCGAAGAGGGCATTACACTTTAAGGATTAACAACGTACCCAAGCCTTATTGACCTGCTGGTAGTAGGTCGGTAGTACGGGCGTAAACCGTTGATAACGGCAGGGTAAGGCCAATAGTACCGATGGTAAAAGAGGCCGTTCGCTCGTCAGCTTCTTCGATGAGTGTCCAAAGTCCCTGTTCGTTCTTGCGCCAAACCTCCACGCTAATAGTCTGTGAATCAACGAGTAAGTATTCCACCAGGCTCGGAATGGCCCGGTAGCGGTGGAACTTCCGGCCCCGGTCATACCCCTCCGTGCCATCGGAGAGCACCTCAATGATTGCGCAAGGGTTCAGCAGGTTGTCAAACTCATCAGCGATTAGTTCGGGTTCGCCGCAAACGATCACAATATCGGGGTAAGCATAAAGCGACGTATCTGGCAAATGTACCCGCATATCCGACGAGAACGATTGGCAGGCTTTGTTCACTAAATAGAAGCCAACCTGGATTGCCAGGTTTTCTTTTACCCGATTGTGGTTTTTAGTTGCGCCTGCCATTGAAACAATTTCCCCTTTGTAGTATTCGCTTTTCTCCAGTGCGGCCCGCTCAATTGTCAGGTACTCCGCCTCGGTCATCAGTCGTTTGTGTTCCGCTACCATATCTTCCGATTCGTTGAAACGTGTTGATTAAATTAAGCAGATTTGGGGCTTTTTGCGTATGAACCGCTGTTTAGAATTGTAATTCGGCTGGCTACTCTACCAGCACGGCTTTTCCGGTCATTACGTCGGTTTCTACGCTTTTGAATTTTACGTCTTTTTTCACCGACCCGTCCAGGTATTGCACCGTCACGCGGGCGTTGCGGTCTATTTTGGTGTTCCTGACGGGCATCTGCCGGGGGCGTTCGGGCATGGGCGGGGCACCGGCACCCATCGCGTTGTTCTGCGCCATGCGGCGGGCGTATTCTTCGGGGCCGGTGGCGAGGTGCTCGTCCTCAAAATCCTCCATGTTGGTGTGCAGTTGCGGCTGCGG
>JAYUKZ010000258.1:0-42423 GCA_043763995.1 Fibrella sp. | reverse complement strand
AACGCTGGTTTTGGGAATCGTTCTACAACGTTAGCCTCCGCACCGACGAGGTAGACCAGGACGTGCTCAACCGCCGCGACGCGCTGATCCGCAACGATTCGCTGAGCCGCTATTTCACCAATAGGTACGTCTATAACCGGCTCGGTACGGGCGTTCGTTACAACAACAAAGGGCTGAACGTGGGTGTGGGCGGGGCCGTGCAGCAGTTTCAGCTCAACGGCCAGTTTGCCCCCGACCAGACCCTGCCCGCGCTGGGCGGCATTGACCGGACGTTTACCACATTTGTACCCAACGTGTCGGTGAACGTGGATTTGAAAAACAACAAATACCTCTACGGCGGCTATTCATTGGGGGTACAAATGCCCACCTCGCGGCAGCTACAGCCCATTCCCGACAACCGTAACCCGCTGTTTATCACCACTGGCAACGCCGCGCTGTTGCCCGCCCTGACCCACCGCGCCAATGTGGGCTTCAATTATTTCAACCCCGGTACGTTCACCAATTTCTACGGCGGCCTCAACTACGGCTACAACCTGAACCAGATTGTGTACGCCCAAACCATTGATCCCCAGACGCTTGTGACCAGCACCCGCCCGCAAAATATCTCCGGGGGGTACAACATCAGTTCGTATGGCCACGTGAGTTTTCCGTTGAAAAAAACCAAAGCCACGCTCGATTTGGGCGGCAACCTGAACATTGGCTACCTGATTACGCCCATCAATTTGGTGCTAAATCAAACCAACACCACCAACTACAGTCTGGAAGCCAAACTGAGCCTCACCCCCGCCGAGTGGTTTACGTTCTACGGCAGTGCCAACGTGGGCATCAACAACGCCCGGTATTCGGTAAATTCGGCCCAGAATGCACAGACCATCAGCAACAGCTACGACGTGGAAAGCAACGTGAAACTGCCCGGCGAACTGTACGTGAGCACCAATTTTACCTACCAGTTGTACCGCAACGAACGCTTCGGCTTCAACCGGGCCGTGCCCATCTGGAACGCCTCGGTATACCGGCTGCTGGGCAAAGCCAAACGGATGGAAGCCCGGCTGTCGGCCTTCGATTTGCTGAACCGAAACGTGAACATCAGTCAGTTTGCGGGCCAAAATGCGGTCTCGACCGAAAGCACCCGCACCCTGGCCCGCTATTTTTTGCTCAGTTTCACCTACAACATGCGCGGCGTGAAAGCCAGCATAAAGAAGGGGGGCTGGGATGAGTAGCCCCCTAACCCCCGAAGGGGGAATGCTCAAGTTAGCGTAGCTTTTGCGGCAAACTCAGTTCCCCCTTCGGGGGCTAGGGGGCTTGTTTTAACTATTTTTTTTATGAGAAAACAACTTATTTCCTTCTTAATCAGCCTGTTACTCTCCTACACCAGCCAGGCGCAGGTGGGGCAGAGCGAGGGCGTGGTGAGCTATCGCCGCACCACCTACTGGCCCAAAGTGTATGCCCGGATGACGTACCTGAGCCAGGAACAGAAAGACCGGGCGGCCAACACCTGGAAAAACGACAGCGACTTCAAAGAAAAAATGACGTTGGTCTTCAGCCCCGTGGCCAGTTTGTACAGCCACGAGAGCGAGACCGGCGAGAGCGAAGATGGCCGCTGGACATGGCGCAACAAAGAGTTGTTCCTGTACCGAAACTTCGAGCAGGAAAAACAAACCGACGTGGAAGAGATGCTGGGCAAAACCTACGTCGTGGCCGATTCGCTGAAATTACCCGTTTGGCGCATCGGCAACGAAATCCGCGAAATAGCCGGGCACCTCTGCACCAACGCCACCACCACCGACCCCATTAAAAACCAGACAATTATGGCCTGGTTTGCCCAGGATATTCCCGTGCCCGCCGGGCCGGAACGCTATTGCGGTCTGCCCGGCCTGATTCTGGAACTGGACATTAACCAGGGCGACGTGGTGATTGAGGCCACCGCCCTTGTGTTTAAGCCCGTGGCCGATACGCTGAAACCCCACGCCGTTAAAAAAGCCAAAACCATCTCCACCGAAGCCTACGACACGCTACTGAAAACCTACATTGCCGACCAAATTAAGGCCCAACAAAACCCTTACTGGGAAATCAGGTACTAGCCCGTAATTTTGGGCCATGCCTACCGATAAACTGATTATTTACCAACTGCTGCCCCGGCTCTTTGGCAACACCAACACCACCAACCAACCCTGGGGCACACTGGCCCAAAACGGCTCAGGTACGTTTGCCGACGTGAACGACGCGGCCCTGGCCAGCATTAAAACCCTGGGAGCCACCCACATCTGGTTCACGGGCGTACCCGAACACGCCACCATGACCGACTACGCGGCGCAGGGAATCCGGCCCGACGACCCCGCTGTGGTGAAAGGCCGCGCAGGGTCGCCCTACGCCGTGAAAGATTATTACGACGTGGTGCCCGATTTTGCCCACTCCGTGCCCCACCGCATGGCCGAATTTGAGGCGTTGGTGGCCCGCACCCACGCGCAGGGCCTGGGGGTCATTCTGGACATTGTGCCCAACCACGTGGCCCGACAATACAGTTCAGATGCTAAACCCGGCGATGTGCGGGATTTGGGGGCCGACGACGACGTTCGGCAGGCATTTTCGGTAGAAAACAATTTTTATTACCTGCCCGGCACCCGGTTCACCGCGCCGTTTGTGCCCGGCAGCGTGGCGGCCACCCCACCCCTTGCCAACACCGCCCCGCCCCACACCGAAGTGCCCGCCAAAGTAACCGGCTCCGGCTCCATCACCCCCACCCCCGACCTCACGGACTGGTACGAGACCATCAAACTCAACTACGGCTATGATGTATTTGACGGGTTACTTCAAGTCGGCACAGACGATTCTGACCGGCCCGATACCTGGCATAAGCTACTGGATATCATGCTGTTCTGGGCCGAAAAGGGCGTTGACGGGTTCCGGTGCGACATGGCCCATCTGGTGCCGGTGGCGTTCTGGCAGTGGGTCACGGCGAAGGTGCGAGAGACATACCCGGCGCAGATTTTTATTGCCGAAATCTACGACCCCGGCCTCTACCGGACGTACATTTTCGAGGGTGGTTTCGATTATCTGTACGACAAAGTGGGGCTGTACGATGCCCTCCGCCGCCTCACCGAAGGCCACGGCTCGTGCTTCGACATCACCCGCGTGTGGCAGGACGAGTCGGGCGATTTTTCGGGGCATATGCTCCGGTTTCTGGAAACGCACGACGAACAACGGATTGCGTCATCGTTTTTTGCCACCGACCCGCGCCGCGCTTTTCCGGCAATGGTTATCACGGCTACGATGCACACGGGGCCATATTTACTCTATTTTGGGCAGGAAGTGGGCGTGTGCGGCGAAGACGCTGAGGGCTTTAGCGGCCATGACGGGCGGACGACTATTTTCGATTATTGGGGCCTGACCGACTGGCAGGGGTACGTGAACGGCCACCGCTACAACGGGGCAAATCTCACCGCCGCCCAGCGCGACCTTCGGCAGTTCTACGAAATGCTGGGTACGTTTGTGCGGGGGTCGGCGGCTATTCAGACCGGTGGTTTTTATGATTTGCAGTGGGCCAACCAGACCAGCCCCGGCTATAATCAGCACCGGGCGTACAGTTTTCTGCGCCACGCGCCGGGCCAGAACCTGCTCATTGTGTGTAACTTTGATGGCCAAACCCCGCTCCAAACCCGCCTGTTTATTCCCCCCGATGCCTTTGCGGCGATGGGCATTTCCGGTACCGACGGGTGGAATCTGGCCGAGCGGGCGTTTGGCAATGCGTGTATCCGGCAGGCCGAAACGGGTCGCTTCGACCTGGTGGTGGCACCTCTTTCGGCACAAATTTTTCAGCTTATCCGGCCCTAAATCGTAACCACTGCGTTTAAAACCCGTCTAACCTGCATGAAACAACCGCTACTCTGCTTCATTCTGGCATTATTTCCCCTGGCGGGCTGGGCGCAGGCGGCTGATGACCTGAGCCAGGTGAGCCTGAAACCGGGGCATACCGTGGCCCAAACCGCCGTGCAAACCGCAGGTACGCTGCTCGGTAGGCCCTATGAGCACCACACCCTGGAAGGCAACGCGGTGGAAAAACTGGTAGTCAACCTGCATAGTTTCGACTGCACGACGTTTATTGAAAGCACGCTGGCCCTGGCCCTGGCTGAACAGGAACTGCCCGCCCGCTACAATACTGACCAACTAAACACGGCTTTCCGAAAACAACTGACTCGAATTCGGTACCGAAACGGGCTGATTGACGGATATACCAGCCGGTTGCACTACCTCTCGGACTGGCTCCGCGACAACGAACGCAAGGGGATTTTAGTGGACATCACACGCGAGATTGGCGGCATTCAGGTGCAAAAAACGCTCAATTATATGACCGCCGCCCGCTACCGCTACCCCGCCCTGGCCGACCCCCTGGTACTGAAACAACTCACGCAGGTGCAGACCGATATTAGCCAGCAACCGTTCTATTTTATTCCGAAAAAACAGTTTAAAACCCTGGAAAACAAGCTCCGCGAAGGAGACATTGTGATGCTGACCGCTGCCCGGCCCGGCCTCGATATGCGGCACGTAGGCTACGCCACCTGGCGCGGCGGGGTGCTCTACCTCCTCCACGCCTCCTCCGACCATCACCGCGTGATGCTTACGCCACAGCCCCTGGCAACGTACCTGATGGCCAACAAACGGCTGTCGGGGGTGCGGGTGGCGCGGATAAAAACCAGCCCGGCCCACCTGGCACAAACCACCTCTGCCATGCCCCAAAGCCGGTAAGGGTAGGCGCACGGCTGCCAACCGGATAGCCGGACGAGCAGAACAGGTTTGGCAAAGACCCGTATCTTTGGGGTATGTCGCAGAAAGCGTTTTACGAGACATTTTTCCAGACCGAACAGCTTTTTCGGTTGGCCGATGAGCCGATGGCGTTCGCCGCCACGCCGCCCCCGGTGGTTGCTCTACAGGCCCGACTAGCCCCCGCCGAACCCGTTCAGGCACCGCCCGTGCAGATTCTGGACCCCGTGGCCCGGCCCATTCCGGCACCGGTTATCCCCCCCGCCGAGCCGCCCGCCTACGTACCTGAGCCGAAAACCGAGCCAACGCCCCCCGCCGCGCCGGAAGCCGCCCGCGAAGGCCGAACCCGGCAACCGGCCACGCCGCAGCTTAACCAGAAAGTGTTGATTCTGGTAGACGAAGCCCTGACCGAATCGGATTTGCTGTTCCTGGAGAATATCCTGAAAGCCGTACACCTCGACGTGACGGGCATCGACCTGTTGAACCTCCACGGCACCCGCGATCTGGATTTTCGCACCCTGCTGACCAACAAGGTGTTCCACCATTTTTTCACTTTCGGCGTACCCTTCAGCCGCCTCGACCTCGACATTTTGATGGACCGTTACCAGCCCGTTCGCTTCGACGGTATCACGTTTATGATGGCCGATTCACTGCCCGTCATCGAAGCCAACACTGCCCTGAAACGGCAACTTTGGCAAGCGTTGCAAAAGCTGTTTTTGTGGAAATAAGCTCGCACCAGGTACGTTACTTTCCAGACTAAAACCCGCCTTATCCTGAACGCACAACCCCCTCCTGCCGCGCTACGGCGTGTGCTGACTACCCCCCAACTGTGGGGCATTGGCGTGGGCCTGGTTATTTCCGGCGAATATTTTGGCTGGAACTATGGCTGGGCCGTGGCCGGTACGCTGGGTTTTTTGGTGGCCACGGCCCTGGTCACGGTGTTTTACGTGGCCTTCGTGCTGAGCTACACCGAACTGACCACGGCCATCCCCGATGCGGGCGGGCCGTTTGCCTATGCCTACCGGGCGTTTGGGCCAACAGGGGCGTTTCTGGCCGGGTTCGCCACGCTGGTCAATTTTCTGATGGCCCCGCCCGCCATTGCCGCCGCCCTGGGGGCCTACGTGCATTTCCTCAATCCCTCGTTTTCGCCCCTTTGGGTGGCGGTCTCGGCCTACGCCATTTTTGTGGGTATTAACATGCTCGGCGTACGCGATTCGGCCAATTTTTCGCTCATAATCACCCTGTTGGCCGTGGCCGAACTGCTGGTGTTCATGGGCCTGGTGGTGCCCGCCTTTCGGGTGAGCAACGTGGTGGCGCACAATGACACCTTTGGCTGGTCGGGCGTGTTTGCCGCCCTGCCGTTTGCCATCTGGTTCTACCTCGCCATTGAGGGCGTGGCTATGGTGGCCGAAGAGGTGAAAGACCCCCGCCGCAGCATTCCCCGCGCGTATTTGCTCAGTATCAGCACGCTGGTGGTGCTGGCCGTGGGTACCATGTTGCTTTGCGCCGGGGCCGGCGACTGGCGAACGCTGGCCCACATAGACTACCCCCTGCCCGAAACCCTGGCCATGGTGCTGGGGCGGGGCAGCGTCTGGACCCGGCTTTTTGCCAGTATCGGGCTGTTTGGACTAGTGGCTTCGTTCCATTGCAACACCCTGGGCTACTCACGCCAACTGTATGTGCTGGCCCGAAACGGCTATCTGCCCGCTTTTTTGGCGCAAATCAATACCCGGTTCCAAACCCCGCACTGGGCGTTGGTGGTGGGTGGTTCCGTTGGCTTGCTGGCCCTGATGTCAGGGTCAACGGCGCAGATTATTGTGCTTTCGGTGTTGGGGGCTATGGTCATGTACGCCAGTAGTTTACTGAGTTTGTTTGCCCTGCGCCGCCGCGAACCCCTTCTGGAACGCCCGTTCCGCACGCCGCTCTATCCGTTCTTGCCCGCATTGGCCCTGGTGCTGGCGGGGGTGTGCCTGGTGGCCATTGTCTGGTTCAACCCCATCACCTCAGTACTGTTTACGGGGGTGGGGCTACTCGCGCTGGGGCTGTTCCGGTGGCGGGGCGGGCAACACCTGGTCGTGACGACCCACGCGCTCGATACCGTACCTGGCCCACCGGCTCCGCCCCAGCATCCCTGAGATCAATCCTGCCACTGCCCACTGCCTATGTCATCACCCTATATTTTTTCGTCTGAACAACCGACGTTCATCCCCGACGAAGACGAACTGAACGACCCCGCGCCCAACCGTGATCGGTACGAGAGTTTTGTGGCCAGTCAGGAGCACGAACGCTTTTTGGCCCGCCAACTGGCCCGCCTCCAGGCCGATTTCGACAAGTTCGAGACCGACACCGCCGCCCAAACCACCCGCCGCGCCGACCTGGACACCCAACGCCAAACCCACCTGATTGCCGCCACTGGCCTGACGGGACGTGTGGCCCGCTGGCGCGAAACCCTGGCCGACCTCCGGGCCGAGGGGCAACTTTTGCGCCAACGCCGTGCCGCCGCGCTGCCCGAATATTCGCTGGTGGGGGGATTGTTTTTTTTGGCAGCGGGGCTGGCGTTTCTGTTCGGAGACCTGATTATTTCGCACGAAATTGTGGCCTACGCCCTCAACATCCGCGACAACACCGAAGCCTGGGCCTTTGCCGTGGGCCTGGCCTCGGTTACAATTTTGCTCAAACCCGCCTACGACCGTCTCCTTGAAAAACCCTACCGGGCCAACCCGGAACGGTATCAGGTACGTTACCAGCGGTTTACGCTTACCCTCAGCACCTTTGCCTTGCTAACGCTGGCCGTGCTGGGCTGGTTTCGGTACGAAGCCTACCGCACCGACCAGCAAAAAGCCGCCATCAACAAGAGCATCCGGCAGTGGCAGCAAACCCTCGCCCCGCCCGACGACGGTACCCCCACCCCACCTGACCCGGCGATGCTGACCCAACTGGAGCGGCAACTCAAACAGGTCGATGCCCTGAACCTGACTTTGGTCAACAGCCCGTGGGCCATGCTGTCGTTTGTGCTCAGCGGCGTGTTGTTTGCCGGGGCGGGAGCCGTTTGCCTCGGCATTGGCTTGCCGGTGCTGGCGGCGTTCTGGTTCCGCTGGTGCCAGGCCGACCGGCGGCTGTGGGTCTTGCGCCGCCGCGAACGCACCCTACTCGCCCAGCTAGGCCCCGCCGAAACGGCCCTGAACGAGCATCTCTTATACCATCAGTTTGCCCAGCAGGCCCTGCACCACGTACCTGACCCCGCCACCCGGCAAACCCAACGCGCTGACCTCCTGACCGAACTCCTCCGCATCGGCAACGACCACCGCCTGGCCCTCACTGACCGCCGCATGGCCGAGGCTAACCCGCCCGACTAACCTAATATGTAATTCTATCTAGTAAATATGTAATTAATTTATTGCATGATAATAAGTTAATATTTAGTTAATAATGGTGGAGTACCTTCGTTGGCTAACACACTCAGTCAACCAACCCAACTTTACCAGTATGCGTAAACCACTACACTTTCTCTGGCTCCTTCTCGCAGGAGCCTTCCTTTTGGGTACTAATCCTGTTCAGGGGCAGGTAACCCTCGCTCAATGGAATTTTGAAGCCAGTACCACAGCACCTACTACCACTGCTGCCAACGTCACAGCAGCAAACGCCTCATTTGGCGCAGGTGTTGGAAGTGTTGGGTTTGTTGGTAGCGCGCCAAACGTTGCCTACACAGGCAATGGCTGGGCAACTACACCTGCGTTAGATGTCAATGATTACATCCAAGTTAGCGTTACTCCTGCCAACGGGTATAAGTTCAACATCACCGCGATAAATTTTGACGAAAGAAGATCGTTAACGGGTATCATCCGAATTGCTGTCAGAAGCAGTGTTGATAACTTTACCTCAGAACTTATAACGCCTATTGTTGTACCAGACGTTGATACGTATCGTAATCAAAACGTACCAACCTCCATTCAAAATCAAACAAGTACAGTCACATTCCGCATATACGGATATCAGGCAGAAGCTGCAACCGGTACATGGCGGTTTGATAACATAACAGTAACTGGAACAGCCGAACTTAATACCCCAGTTACCGGCCCGGCACTGTCGGCCAATCCGGTCACGATCAGCGGGTTGAGCAACGTGCAGGGTACGGCTTCTGCTTCGCAGTCGTACACCCTTACGGCCCAGCAGCTTACGGCTGGTATCACCGTTACGGCCCCCAGCAATTTTGAGGTCAGCAGCGATAACATTACCTTCTCTAGTACGCTCAACCTGGCCCAGTCTACTACCTCGGCCACGGTGTTTACCCGAATCACGAGCGCAGCCGGGCAGGGGGCCGTCAGTGGCACCATCACCAACGTGAGCGGGGCGCAGTCGGCCAACGTGAGCGTAAACGGCACGGTCAATGCGCCCGCTGGTACGTTCACCAAAATCAGCACCATCCAGGGCACGGGCAATACCGCCGCCGTAACCACCGCCCAAACTATCGAGGGCGTAGTGGTTCGCGCCTTTCCGGGCACAACGGGCCTGAGCGGATTTTTTGTACAGGAAGAAGATGCCGACCAGGATGGCAACCCGGCCACGTCGGAGGGCATTTTTGTTTTCGATCCAACCGGTTTGTTTACTGGTGCTGTTGGCGACAAAGTGCGCGTATCAGGTACGCCCGCCGAGTTCACCAGTACGTCTGATGGGGTGAACAGCAGCCTGACCCAGATGGCCACCCTCACCAGCGTAGTCAATCTGGGGCCAACAGCCCTGCCTGCCGTGACGACCGTTACCCTGCCCATTGCCGCGCCCACGGGTGGCGTGTCGGCCCTGGAACGCTTTGAGGGAATGCTGGTACGGGTGGTAGCCGGTACGGGCAACCTCACCGTGACGGAGCAGTTTAACCTGGCGCGGTTTGGGCAAGTAACGCTGGCCGCCACCGATGCCAGCAACCAGGCTGGTACCGACCCGCGCATCGACCAGTTTACGCAGTTCAACGCCCCCAGCACCACCGGCTTTGCCACGTACCTGGAGGCAGCGGCCCGGCGGCAAATTATTCTGGACGATGGCAGTAGTGACCAGAACCCCGCCACCATCATCCACGCCCGTGGCGGAAACCCCCTCTCGGCCAGTAACACCCTGCGCGGCGGCGACGACGTGACCAGCGTGACGGGTGTGCTCGATGAACGGTTTGATGGCTACCGGATTCAGACCAGCACCCCCGTGAGCTTCAACGCCGCCAACCCCCGCCCGGCCACCATCCCGGCGGTGGGCGGCACCTTCAAAGTAGGCGGGGCCAACGTATTGAACTACTTCAACGGCCCCACGTTCCCTACCGCTCGTGGGGCAGACACGCAGACTGAGTTTGACCGGCAACAGGCCAAAATTGTGGCCAACCTAATTGGTACCGGCTCGGATATTGTGGCCCTGAGCGAGATTGAAAACGACGGGTATGGGTCGGCTAGTGCCATTCAGAACCTGGTGAATGCGCTGAACGCCGTGGCCGGGGCGGGTACGTATGCCTTCGTGAACGCGGGCACCACCGGCACCGATGAAATTACGGTGGCCATGATCTACAAACCGGCCAGCGTATCGTTGGTGGGCACTGCCGCCGTGCTCTCCACGGGCGAATTCAGCGTGGTGGGGCGCGGAGCCGTGGCCCAGACCTTCCAGCAACGTACCGGAGGCGGTATTTTTACGCTCGTAGCCAACCACTGGAAATCGAAAGGCTCTGCTTCTGCCGGTGCCGGCAACGCCGATGCCAACGACGGGCAGGGCCTCTCTAATGGCACCCGCACCCGGCAAGCGCAGGAGTTAGCTGCCTGGCTAACCACCAAACCCACCGGCACACAGGACCCCGATTACCTGATTGTGGGCGATCTGAACGCCTACGCCCAGGAGCAGCCACTCACCACTCTCACCACCGCCGGGTACTCGGCCCTGCTGCCCAGCACCAGCTATTCCTTTGCCTTTCGGGGCGATTGGGGGTCGCTCGACCATGCCTTTGCCTCCACTTCGCTCAACAGCCAGGTAACGGGTGCCACCAAGTGGTATATCAATTCCGACGAACCCCGCGCCCTGGACTATAACACCGAGTTTAAAACCGCTGCCCAGATCAACAGCTTCTACGCCGCCGACCAGTACCGCTCTGCCGACCACGACCCGCTTGTAGTGGGGCTAAACCTGAGTGCGCCCCTGCCTGTGCGGCTGGTTGGTTTCCAGGCCACCGTAACCGGCGATGCGGTGCAGCTTGGCTGGGAAACATCACTGGAACTGGGAGCCGACCGGTTTCTGGTGGAACGCAGCCCCGATGCCCGCGCCTTCGAGGCGGTGGGTCAGGTGGCCGCCATTGGCGATTCGCAAGTGAAAAACGCCTACGGCTTCACCGATGCTCAACCCCTGCCAGGTACGTCGTATTATAGGATTAAAATCATTGACCGCGACGGAACTACCGCCTTCAGCAAACTGGTGTCGGCCACGCTCGATGGCGTTACGCCCACCGTGGCCCTGCTGGGCAACCCCGTGGCGGGCAGCACCATCCGGCTTGCCGTGCGCAACATGGCCGGGGCCACCTACACGCTCCGGGCCATAACGGGGCAAACCATTCCGATCAGCATTGCCCAACAAACCGACCGTGCCGTTGACCTACTCCTGGGTCAGTCAGTGGCAACGGGCGTGTATTTGCTCGAAGCCAAAACGGCTACCACCCGCCAAACGCTTCGGGTCTTGTTGAACTGATAACCAATTGCTTGCCGACATAAAAAAAGCTACCCAAAACGGGTAGCTTTTTTTATGTCGGCAAGGTTCGTAACATAAAGAAGTGGTTCGTTGGCTTCCTCTCACACCTGTTAACGGCCCGTATCAGGGTGGAACGATTGCCACGAATGCCAAAACTCCTGGTACGCGTCTACTGCCCCAAGCTGACTGCCCGCCAACGTACCTGACACCGCTTTACCCTGCCGATTCCAGACCGTACCCGTTTCTCGGTCAGTCAGTTGACCATCTTGGTGGGGCATAAACGTCAACGTTTGGTTGGCTACCCTTCGGCTGAAAACGCGGAACGAAAGCCGGTCGGGGGCCAGGGTGAGCAGAATGGGTTGCGCGCCCACGGCCTCGTTCAGCACCGGGTTTTTCACCAGCCGGTTCCAGTCGAAGACTTTGGCTTTGCCCCCCGCCATTACGCCCACCACCCACGATTTGGGGTGCCACGAGGCCGAGTCGCGCCCGGTGAGTTTGCCCCGTTTCACGCCCAAATCATACGTACCCAGACTGTCGGTTTCGGCCTTAAAAGCCGGGTCGGGTTGCATCACCAGCGTGTTGGGGTGCTCGGCGGCCCATTCGGCCAGCGTCATTTGCCGGGCCGAACGGGCGGGTAGCGTTTGCCCCCGGCGCGGCCCCAGAATAGCCTCGCCCGTGGCCTGCCGCCACCAGCTTCCGGTGCTTTCATCTTCAAACATGGCGTTGAAATGATCCATGCCCACCAGCCGGAACGTTTCGGGCTTACCCGCCACCAGAGGCAAAAAGACGCGGCCCGTGCGGCAAACGGTGCAGTACGTGACCATGATGGGGGTGCCGCCCACCGTATCACGTACCTGATGGTGGTAGCCAATGAGTTGAAGCGGGTAGGCCCGTGCGTCGCCGTTTTCCACAACGCCCAGCACCAGTTTTTGGGCTGACACCTTGTTTTGGCTCATGGACAGCATCCGTTTGGTGGTGGGTTGCCGGAACATACGGTCGGCCATCAGCTCAAAATTGACCTGGTATAGTATGCCCGCGTAGGCCAGAAACAACCCGCCCGCCGCCCAACGATGCCAGTTTTTAGCTGGTTTTGCCAACACCCAATACGCCGGTGTTACCAGCAACAGCAACCCCATGGCCCGTAGCCACGGAGCAGACTGGTGCAGCCAATACGCTATGCTGACCCGGCTCAGGCTAGCCGCATCCTGAAGCTGACTGCCCGGAAACGGCATGATAAAATAGGCCCGCGCCACCTCCAGCAGCAGCAGGAGCAACAGCCCTGGCAGGAGCCACAAAATTGGGTTCTTGGTCATGTTCAGGTACGTTCTCTGAGGTTTTCAAAACTAGATTTTATTGCTAATCAGAGCCGGTACCCCACCGATACGGTTCCAGTCCGGCCATCGGACGGCCAAACGCCCCCGCCGGGATAAAGCTGCGGGCGTTTGGTAAAATACTGGCGGTCGAGGGCATTGCTCAGGCTTCCCCGCACCGTAACATGTTTTCCAGCGTGCCAGGTCATGTTTAGATCAAGTAGACCGTAGGCGGGTACGGGGCCACGCGCACCATTGACCGAGGGCACGGGCGTATTCAGCGCGTCGGAGTAGGTCATGCTTACGTAACTGTACTGCACAGTCAGGCTAGCGGCTAAACATCTGATGGTTAGACCGTTGCGGGTAGTGAGAGCCGGGGCCGACTCAACCCGGTTGCCGCTGACGCTGCGGTTTTCGGTACCGGTAGCTACGCGGGCATCGGTGTAGCGGGCATCCATGATGGCCGTGGCCGTGAAGCCGCTCAGGGTCAGCCGCCCCCATTGGGCCAGTGTGCCTTCCAGCAATAGTTCTACCCCCGTGCTGCGGCTGGTACCAATGTTGGTGCGCAGGGTATAGGCTTCTTTTGTGGAGAGATCGATGAGGGCAAGCAGACCCATCCGGTTTCGGTAGAGCAGGTCGAAAGCGGTAATGTTCAGGTGAATACCCTGCCAGGTGCCTTCCAGGCCCAGTTCAGCGTTGTAGCCTGTGGCATCCCGCAGGGTCTGGTCTACCCGCTCGTAGACCGAAGCCGGGATAACGTCTTTGAACAGCACGGGGCGGTACGCCTGCGAGATGCCGCCATAAACCCGCACCTGGTCATTGGCCCGGTACTGCCCGCTCAGGCCCAGCAGCGTAAACTGGCGGTTGATGTTGGTGGGCAGCGTGGCGGGGTCATAGTAGGCAATGGTTCCGCGCATCTGTGTTTGCCCCGCCTCCAGCCGAATACCCGGCGAGAGTGTCAGGCGGGGGGTGACATGAAACTGACTTTCGGCAAAAAAAGCGGTGTTCCGGGTGTAGTACCATAGGTCACGGACGAAGGGGCCGGTAAGGGTCATATCATAATCAGAACCGGTGGTACCTTTCCCCAACTGCCTCCGGTTCAGGTCATTATGCATCCATTGCGCCCCCACCACCGCCGTGGCCGGAATGCCCAGCACCGCAAACCGGTGCAACAGCCGCGCCTCGGCGGTGTAGCTGTTGAAGTTGTCGATATCGACCTGCCGCTGGCGGAAAAGGCCCGTTCTAGAATCGGGCAAGTCGGTTACGTTGGCGGGTGCATCAATCAGGACGCTGTTGCGCACCCCCAGCACTGCCGAGGTCAAGAGTTGGAGCCGGGTGCGCTGACCCACCTGCCAGTCGGCCCGGAGAGAGGGGAGCCATATGTCGGGGCTGTAATAATTTCGGCTACGGGTGCTTTGGCGCAGGTTGGCGCGGAACATAGAATCGGTGAGGGGGCCGGGGGTTTTGTATACGTACCTGGAACGCCCCACCTCGGTGGTGAGGGTAAGGCGTGGCCCGGCGCGGTACTGGAGGCGGGCATACTGCGCCTGGGCATTGGTCGCGCTGTTTTGCCGGTACCCGTCTGATGCCCGCCAGTAGGCATAGACGTAGTAGGTAAGCCGCCCCACGCGCCCACCCACGGCGGTGTAAGTGCTGCGCAAGGCAAACGACCCCACCGAGCCAATGGTTTCCAGCCCAAACCGGCGGGTGGTGTCGGTCTGCTTCGTAACCTGGTTCAGCATTCCGCCAAACTGCGCCCCGTATTGCAACGAGGCCGTTCCCCGCACGTATTCAATGCGCTCAAGGCTTTCGGTCGGGACCGAGTAGTGGCTGGCCGGGTAGCCGTAGCAGTCTGAATTTATCAGCACCCCATTTTGGCGGCTGTTCATTTCCCACGACCGGTGCGGATCGAGTCCCCGCGTGGAGATATTCATCTGATTACCAGACCCATCCATGTCATACACGAACAAACCGGGCACTTTAGCCAGCAGTTGACGCGGGTTTTTCTGGGCCATGTCGGCATCGATATCGCCCAACCGGATCACCTCCGTCCGTCGCCCGGCCATCAGGTACGTTCCCTGCACGTCGGCCATCGGCTCTACCAGCGTGGCCCGGTTTGCCGTGACCTGCACCGTTTTAAGTTCCTGGGTACGCAGGGTATCGGGGCGAGTTTGGGCGGCGGTGCGGGTTATGAACAGGCACAGAAACAGCGCACAAAAAGTGTTGTTTTTTAACATAGAATGCTGACTATTAAGCATTTGATATGTTTTTAGGGCGTTTATTATAAATATAGTATTTATATTCCGGCAGGTAATTTTGATGCGTTGGCTCAGATTTCATGAACAGATTTGCTGAAGAGGACAAGCCCTGGGCCGGAGGTGAATTTATGGCGCACTGGTAGTGCTCAGGTACGTTATTGGGGCATTTGGTTGGGCGGCCCAATGTCTTATGGGCCAATGTTGGGCTACACCACCGGAGAGTTGAGCAGGAAGAAAGGTAAAAGGTATGGGACGGGATTGAATTATTTAACAAACGATACCTGTTCACAGTATGCCCCCGGCTTCCAGAAGAATACCGGGGGAACATGAATTACCAATCTATGAAGTCGTTGAAAGTCCGCCCCACCAGGCGGACTTTCGTATTTTTAATGGCTGTGCCTACATCATGCCAGTACTGACATGGCCTGCACGTGCAGCACGTAGCCCACCTTACTCGTGCGTTCGCCCATTTGCCCATAAACGGCAGAGTCAGTGGGCAGCAACGTACCCAGCCCATCAACATACTGGTTGAAAAGTGCGAAGGGGGCCGCAATCAGCACCCTATCGTGGATGTCGGCATCGGTGGTACCGGCATTCCGGGCACGTCTATAGCTGCGGGCGAACGGCCTTCCCGCTTTTTTGGGTCAGGGCGGCAATGGTCTGCAATGCTTTTGCTTCTCGCTTACGGGCGAGGTCTGGATATTGGTTTTCACGGCATCGCCCAGTAGAAGTTGGTATAGTTCCGGGCCGACACCACCGTAGCCATCAACTCGCGTTCACCCGTCGAGAGTGCCGAGTATCCTCGCAGCAAAATTTACGTTAACTCCCCAATGGGCATGGCCGTATCGAGCCGGTATTCGAGTAGGCCGGAGATTCCCGGCAGGTGTGCTGGCAGAGGTATGTGCGGCATGGGACAGTGAGTGAATGAGCGAATTGACGGTTATGTTGCCGCTTCAACCATTCGCTCATTCACTCATTCACCAATTCGCTCCTTAATCAAAGTCCTGACCCGTCGGCTTTTCCCCTATTGACCGCAAACAGGGCAACATCTTTACCGCACCGCAGTCCGGCTTCGCAATCAGACCGGAAGTGAATCATTCCAAAAATCCGCGAATCGGAGGCTTGCTTGGCCAGCGCATTGAACTCGTCGGCCCTACCGGGGAATACGTAGGCCAGCACCGTTGCTGCCGCGCCCGAAAAGGTCGAATGGCCCGAGGTGTAGGAGGGGAAGTTGGGTAGCCCCACCGACGTTTTCACCCCAAACTGCTGCGGGCGTGGCGTATAGTAAAAATACTTGGTCTCCCAGCAGGCAATGCCCGCATCCTGAATGGTTGTTCCCACAAGAGCCAGTGTACGGGCCATCCGCACCTCGCTGAACCGGGCATCATGGGCGGCGTTGGCGGCATACCGGTGCCAATGGCCGGGGGGCGTGTAGCTACCCGCGCCATCGGCCCAATAATTGGCAATACGGGCCTGTTCGCGGGTCTGGTTTTTCTGCATATCGCGCAGTTCCTGCATCTCCTGATTGAACTGCTCTGAGCCTACCTGAGGAGCCATGCCCGGACGGATACGTACCAGCGCGGCGCGATCGAGATTCCAGAGGCTAACGGCCCCGTAGTTAGGCAACATGGGCGGGCGGAGGGGGCTTTCCTGACTTAACCATACCTCCGTTTGCCCCCGCTCTTTGGCCGCAGTCATCATGCCTGCCGTGAGGGACTGGTTGTTGGCCGCCCCCATACCGTCGGCACGGGCACGGGCCATCACCCGCGCCCCCACCTGCGTACCCAGGTCGGCCCCGGCGGTGAGGTCGCTTTGTACGTTCATGCCCGCCCACAGGCGGCTCCACTGGTGCTCGGCCACTTTGCCAGCCAGGTAGCCCACTTCACCGGGGAACATGGCAGCCAAAACAGCATACGAGGCGTTGGCCACCACCGCGTCTTCAGACGGGTAGGACGGCAAGGCCGAGATAGGCAACGAGGGCTGTACCGCCGCATCTACCCTACCGGGGGCCTGCCGGTTGAACTGGTATTTATAGTTCCAGGCCGCCACCAGCGCATCGTACTGCGCCACGCTCACAGAGGCAAGGGCGCGGGAGGCATAGGGCGGGTTGGCAAACGGAAACGAGGGGTCGGCCAGGGGGTTGTTGGCATCGGGCACCGGATACACCCCGGCGGCATTTGAGGCGGGCGGCAGGTTGTACTTGGCGCACAGCTCGCGGGCAATTTCGTTCCAGCGGAACGCTGCGCCAGCACCCCAGTACTCCACGGCAGCCCGCTGTTTGTCGCTCAGGTTACTCGATGCGTTTTTGAGGTTGGTCAACTCCGTCAGGTACGCGGCTGAGGTGACGGCCGTGGGCGCGGCAATGGTCACGGCTGTGGGGCTGGCCAGCACATAGGTTTTCCAGGTACCGGCACCCGCATCAATGTCTGCCGGGGCGTAGGCCGGACGAACCAGTTCAGTAACCGTTTTGTCGCACGAGACAAGCACCGTTGCGAAGCCAAATACGGTTAAACAAGCAAGAGCGAAAGTATAGAAGTTCGATTTCATGATGTTTTTCTTATTTAAGTGCGAATTGATACAGTACACCGACCGTCAGGCTGGTGCTTTGGCCCATGTTGCGGCCATCGGTCACGTAGGCGGCGCGGGCGTTGACACCCAAACTCCGGGGCTGAAATTTGCCATACCAACCCACCTGCGTAGCCTGCATGTTGTTGGTGGGATACGGCATGTCATTCCGGCGAATATCGTCGCCGCTTAGTCCGGCCATACGCTCAACAAACACTTCGGTCTGCCACTTTTTGCGCAACACACCAATGCGGGCGGCGGCATCGTACATATTCGGAATCATCATTTCATTCGTGTTCCAATAACGTCCGTTCGTGAAGTGCGAATCCCGGTCAACGCGGATGTTGCTGCGCCAGATGTACGAAGCGTAGGTGGTTACGTAGAGGCCGGTTGGCACATGTTTGTAGTGCAGCAGCAACCGACCCATTGCCGTGCGCGAACCTGAGCCGATAGACATCGGCAGAAAATCAGCCACGTAGCGGCTCATCGGCATCGACCCGCCCACGATGCCGTGCACCGAAAAGCCTTTGTATTCGGCCAGATTGGCTTTCACCCAGGCCGACAGATCTTGAATGCCCCGTTGCCCCATCAGGTTTCCCGCCGAGGTGCTGGTTTGCACATAGGGCAGATTGAGCAACAGGTTTACCCGGTTGGTGATGCCAATGGCGGGCATGATGGAAACGCTCTGCGCGGTGTGCGTACCAATATTGAAATTCTCCCGCTTACGCGTTCCTTCCCAATAGTTGTTCCAGGAACTGTGCCCGTAAAGACCGGCAATACAGACGGATTTCTTGGGCATATAAATGGCATCCGTGGGCATTTGTGCCCAAGCCGTGGTGGCTCCCATAAGAAAGAGAGCCAGCAACATACCTTGCTTTTTCATTGAAAAATGTGTTCGTAAGCAGCGTTACCCCGACCGTAATTGGCAAGAGAACACCGTGGTGAATGAACAATGGACCTGAAATCCTGGTGCTTGTTGATAACAAACCGTGCCTCACAACCTGATACCCGATGGGTTCAGGCAACGGAGTCGAGACCGCTTGTGCCTTGAAGAGACAATTCTGCGCCGTTGGCTGAGCAAAGCCGACTTCCCGACAGGTACGTTGATTCGTGCTGCGTCAGGTACGTTCAGTGGTACTGAGCGGAGCGAACCAGGCATCTACGGAGGGTTACGACTGAGACTTCACAACGTCGACAGGCCGTGGGCGCAACAGGTGGCAAACCAGGAAAGAAGAGTGGGGCCGCGCAACGGCACCCAGCCACTACTTACGGGGTGGCGGGGAGAGTACCCGCAGGGCGCGGATACAAAGCGATGCAGGGGCATCGGTAAGGATAGTCTTTTCCAGCCATAAAACACTGACCGGAACCAACGTCAGCCCATTGGCGGGTTGGTATTCTTTCAACAGCAACTTCAACCAATGCCCCGCCTTTCGGCTGGCATTGTCGGTGGGTTGGCTGATTGTTTTCTTCACGAACGAAAGCAAGTCCTGCTGCCAAAAATGCGCGGCTTTGTCTTGCATACCGGCAATTCGGAGTGTATCTCCGTGAAGTTCCACGCTGACCACGTCGTAAAATTCACCGTGGTACGTGAACCCATCTTCAGTCGTTTGCTCAGCGAGTTTCTTGGCCTCACCGCCACTCAATACTACCTGAAAATCAACCAGACTGTCCACAGATGAGTAAACAGTGAGTCGTTCGCTTAACTCGTGCTGATCCTGCCACCACACCCCCACCGCAACCCAAACTGTTGCCAGCATATGGTAGCAGAGCAGCGTTAAGAGGCTAAATGTCAGCAGCTTTTTCATTTGAACTGGTAGTACCGGCTAACTATGAGCGGTTGGAGGCCACAGGACCACGAGACAAATATAAATAATTTGATTGACATGTATCCCCACGTATTTTCTTCCTGCGGAACAAGTCGCTTACCAGCAAATCAGCAACAACCGGGCCAGGTACGTCAGAAAGGCGGGGTCATAAGCCAAACACCCAACCCATCGAGGGTAAAATTGGTAGCCCATTGCACTTGCAGCAGGTGCAGGGCACGGTGGTCCTGCGCCGGGTTCCGAATCAGGTCCTGGTACTGGTAGCCCACTTCCAGTTTGCCCCACCGCCCGGTGTTGTAGCCTAGCCCGGCGTAAGTCCAATTTTCGCCATAGAATGCATTTTTTGCGCTGATGGGGCTGTTTTTTGCGCCAGAAAAACAAAAAAAGGCTTCGTTTGTCACCGCCGCATACCAGCCCGTTTTTTGTTTTTTGGGGTCGAAAAAGGGCAGCGTCACACCCACATGATACCGCCCCAGTTGCGCCAACGACCAGCGGTCGGTGAGAAGCCGGAGGGGGTAACGCTCTTCGTAGCGCAGGCGATGGCTGAGTTTGAGGCGGCTGCCCGTAATGCCGTGCGTCAGGATAGCTTGTGCCCAAAGCCGGTTTTCGTTCACCCGAATACCAAATAAATTGTGCCGAACAAAGGCGTAGCCCAGGCCAAGCTGCACATGGTCGGTCAGTTTGTAGGTCAGGCTGGGTTGGGCGTAATACTGTAGCCCCAACATACTGACCCCCGGCAGTTCGGGGTTGGGCGGCATAGCATGGGTGGTGGCCGAAAGGAACAAATTATAGCCCAACCGTTTGCCGATGGGGCCTGCCTGCGAATACTGCGGGAACAGGCCAAAAAAAGTCCATTGCTGCGCCTGAACGGCAAATGGGAGCAGTAAAAAGCAAACGAGTACCGATTTTTTCATGGGTTTTGAAGGCTGTAAATCCCCCAAAACCGCTGCTTTCAAGAATAATGCCAACCCTTATATTCCAGGTACGTTGGCTATGCCTAAACAAAACGCCGCCCAACAGACCTTGACCTGCCGGGCGGCGTTGGAACCGAAAAGTTCGTCAGAAAATGAAATTGGTACTTAGAAATACCGACTCGTGTTCCAGCACAATTTTGTTCAGAATGGCTTTGTTTGGGGCCGTGTTCTTGGTGGCCACCGCCGACCGGATCGAAAACGAGCGCAGGGCATCTTCCACCGAGAGCGTACCATCGGCAGAGTCTTTCCGGCCCGTAAACGGAAACGTATCCGGCCCGCGCTGGCACTGCGCGTTGATGTTCACCCGGCTCACCAGGTTCACCAACGGGTCAATGAGGGCGGCAATGGCGGTGGTGTCGGTGCCGAAAATACTGGCCTGCATCCCGTGGTCGTCGGTGATGAGGTAATCAATAAATTCTTCCACGTCGTCGTAGGCCACCACCGGCACCACCGGCCCGAACTGCTCGTCGCGGTAGAGTTTCATGCCCTCGCCAACGGGGTACATCACCGCCGGGCGAAACAAGGATTCGATCACCTCGCCGCCGCCTTCGTTCATAATCTTGGCCCCACCGGCTTGGGCATCCTCAATCAGGCCGGTCAGGTAATCGGTTTTGCCCGCTTCGGGGAGGGGGGTAATCTGCACACCTTCCGTCCAGGGCATTCCCAGTTTCAGGGCACTGACTTTGGGGCTGAACTTGGCCAGAAACGCATCTACGATGCTACGGTGCGCCCAGATGATTTTGATGGCCGTACACCGTTGCCCGTTGAACGACAGCGACCCCAGCAAACACTCCTGCACGGCCACGTCCAGGTCGGCATCAGGCAGGATGATAGCGGCGTTTTTGGCATCCAGGCTCAGAATAGAGCGTAATCGGTTCAGTTTGGGGTGTTGCCGTTGCAGTTGGTCGGCCACGCGGCTGGAGCCAATCAGCGTCAGCACGTTCACTTTTCCCGACTGCATCACGGGCGGAATCACGTCGGCCCCGCGCCCGTAGAGCGAGTTCACCACCCCTTTGGGGAAGCTGGTGCGGAAGGCTTCCAGCAACGGGTAATGCAGCAACGAACCATGTTTGGGGGTCTTGAACAGAATGGTATTGCCCATCAGGATGGCTGGCATCAGCGTGGTATAGGTTTCGTTGAGGGGGTAATTGAACGGCCCCATGCTGAGCACCACCCCCAGCGGCGACCGCCTGATTTGCCCCACAATGCCCTCCTCCAGCCGGAACCGCGACGAGTTACGATCCATATTCTTCAGCGCGTCGATGGTGTCGTAGATATATGTCACCGTGCGGTCGAACTCTTTGGTAGCATCGGCCAGGTTTTTGCCAATTTCCCACATCAGCAGGTTGATAACCAGGTTACGTTGGCCCAGCATTTTGCCCACAAACGTTTCCATACAGGCAATGCGGCCCGCCACGGGCATTTGGGGCCATTCGCCGCGCCCGTTGTCGTAGGCGGCCACCGCCGAATCGAGCGCGGCCAGGGCTTCGGTGGGGCCAAAAACGGGGTAGCTGCCCAGCAATTGCCGTTGCCACGTACCCGTAGCAGGGTCGGTGGTGCCCATGGCCGAATACACGTCGGCCACTTTGCCGGCCCAGGGGACAAGTTCGCCGTTGAGGAGGTACTCGCGTTGGTGGATGGGTTCGACCCGGAATTGGGTTGGAATTTGTGCGGAATCAGCCGGGAAAAGCTCGGTCAAGGTCATTGTAAGTAGGTTTAGGCAGGAAATTATAGTAGGTACTTTCTGTACTTTGTGTAAGTATAACCCGAATAAACCATATTCCGTTTGCCCAATGGTTACTTCTATGCCAGAAGTACAGGTCAAAAATCCTGAAAAATGGGTTTCGCAACGTACCTGAGCGTTATTTTCGCGCCATTCCCCTTTCGGTCTGTTGTTGAAACCGGATAAACGCCGGTACTTGTTCGGCGGGCAGGGCGCGGGCCAGAATGGTTTTGTTGGCATCCAGCACATACACCGTGGGCGTTTTCAGCACGTCGAACTGCTGCCGGTAGTTGGTTCGGAAGCTGAAATCGTAACCGTTTACCCAGCCCTGCAACCCAAATTCGCGGATAAACGCCTGCCACGCATCGGGGCTGTTGTCTACGGCAATGGCGCAAAACCGAATGCCCTCCCCCTGCACCTCGTCGGCATATTTTTTCAGTCCCGGCATCGACTCCCGGCAGTACGAGCAGGTCGGGCCATAAAAATACAGCACCGTATAGTTTGCTTTAATCTTCTGAAAATCAATAGCTTGCCGAAGCGTATCGCTCGCCGTGAGGGCCGGAAACGGCTTTCCCACCAGCAGGGGCCGCAGCGTCTCGACCCGCTTCCGAATGGTTTTCACGGTACTGGAATCGGTGGTGGGCATCCGTCCGGCCAGGTAATAGGTTTCGGCCATGTGCACAAAAACGCCGTCGGTACCCATCAGGCGGGGGCGTTCATACTGGCTCGTGATGTACCAAATCGCGTAGGCCATCAGTTCGTTGTTCACACTGGCTTTGGCCACAATCAAATCTGCCGCCCGCACCAGCGAATCGACCGTGGGGGTGGTCAGGTCGCGGAGGTAGCGGTCAATTTTTCGCTGGAAAATGGGGGAACGTACCAGGCGTTCGTCGGTAAAATCAAACGTATCCCAGTAATGATTTTTATAATAGCGGTACTGAAACGTAGAATCAACGAGGCCGTTTCTTTGGCGTGGTGCGGGCGGCACTACCGGGTCAGTGCCGGCCCGGATGAGGCACAGGGCCAACAGCGAATCGTTTTTGGCCAGGTACGTTTGCTGAAGCGTGGCTGCCTGCCTATTGAGCACAGCCAATTGTTGACGGGCCATCTGTTTGGCCGCATCGTCGGCCCGAAGCTGCGCCTGTAGCTCAACGGCCCGTGCCTCGTCGGTGAGCCGTTGCCGCTGTTGCAGGTAGGCATAATACACGGCGTTGTCGGGCGACCCCGTAACCCGCATAGTCGACACATAGTTGGCGGTGTCGGTCTGGAAACTGAAAAACGGCTTGCTCACCACCAAATCCAGGTAGCGCGGGCGGGCAGTGGGCGGAATAACCAGGTACAGCCCCTGTGGCAAGGGTTTGGTGCCGGTGAACACAAACCGCCCGCCGCTGTCTATCCGGGCGGTGTCTTTCACAATGTATTGCGACTGGCCAAAGTAGTGCGCCAGCCGCACGGTGCTGTCGCGAAGGCCCCTGATTTGCCCCTCAATCCGGTAGGCGGCGGGCGTTTGAGCCAGGGCGGCAGAAACAGATAAAAGGGCTGCTACGGGCAGAAGGAAGGCTTTCATAGGCGGGTAAGGCTGGCAGAATCGACCAACCAACGTACCTGGACACACAAAAAACGGGCCATCTCCGCCCCTACCGCCCGGCGGGTTTGGTTTTGGTCGAAACCGCCGGTTTAGCCGCCGTTGCCGCCGCGTTTTGGCGGGTGGTGAAGCCAATAAAATCTTCCACCTGTTCGGCGGGCAAGCCCCTGGCAATAATTTTTCGGTTGCGGTCCAGCACATACACCGTGGGCGTGGTGGCCACGTCATACTGCCGCCTGAAATCAATTTGCTGGGCGTGGTCGTAGCCGTTTTGCCACCGCTGCAAGCCAAATTCGCGGATAAATTTTTTCCAGTCGTCTGCCGAATCTTCAATGGCGATGGCCACCACGTTCACACGCTTCCCGGCGGGCGAATCGGTGAATTTTTTCAGTTTGGGGGCCGATTCCCGGCAGTGGCCGCAGTGGGGAGCGTAAAAAAATAACACCGTATAGTCGGCGGTGGGGGTGGCTTTGTAGGCCAATGGCCGGGCCAGGGTATCGCCCACGGCGGGCATCGTAAACGCACGGCCCACTTGCAGGGGTTTCAGCACCTGCACCCGCTCCGATACCGATTTCATGGTGGCCGAGTCGATATTGGGCATCTGGCGGGTAAGCCAGTATTTTTCCACCATGTGAATAAACAACCCGTCGGTGCCCAGCACTTTGGGGCGTTCATACTGGCTGGTGAGGTACCAGATCAGGTACGTCTTGGTCAGTTGGGTATTTCCCGCCCTGGCCACCAGAAAGTCGGCCTCTTTGGCCAGCGAATCGACCTGCTGCACCGTCAGTTCTTTGATGTAGCGGTCAATTTTGGGTTGCAACATGGGCGTGCGCAGCATCCGCTCGTCGGTGAGGTCAATGGCATCCCAGAAGTGGTTTTTATACCAGTTGAATTGCCAGAGCGAATCGGGGCGACCGTTGGCGGCTTTGGGCGGCGCGGGCACGTCGGGTTCTGCCGAGGCGAGCAGGATTTTGGTGGTAAACAACCCGGCGTTTTTAACCAGAAACTCGGTGCGGTAGGTGCGGGCTTCGGTCTGGAGGGCACTGGTACGTTGCCGCGCCCCCTCCGATTTATCTTTTTCCAACAACCGAATGGCCTCGAACGTAGCCTTCAATTTTTGCTGATAGCCATAGAAAGCGGCGTTTTCTGCCGAACCGGTCAAGGTCATGTTTCCGATAAAATCGGCGGTATCGGTCTCGAAACCAAAGCGTTGCTCGGTCAGAATCAGGTCGAAATAGCGGCCTTTGGGCATCACCACCAGGTACAGCCCTTGCGGCAACGGCTTGTTTCCCCGAAACACGACATTACCGTTGGCATCGGCGCGGGCCGTATCTTTCGGCACGTAGTGGGTGGGGTCATACTGGTAGTGGGCCAGCACCACGGTGGTGTCTTTCACCCCCCGGATTCGACCCGTGATGCGGTGGCCATCTGCACCGGGCGGGGTGTTGGTTTGGGCCACGCCAGCCAGTGGCAATAGGCTCATCAGCCCTAGAAAGGAAAAAAAACGGAGCATATACGTACCTGTGAGTAAACCAACGGTGGTGGGGTTTGGGGGTTAAAACGCAAAAGTAAGCGTTGCCGAATGAGTTAAACTGATATTGTAGCGCATTAACGAGTCGATAACGAATTCATGTTCTACTTTCTGTCGAAAACTATTGGCTATTTCCTCACGCCCGCCGGGTGGCTGCTGGCGTTATTGGTGGGGGCGTTGGCGTTCAGGCGGCAACGGAGGCGGTTGCTGGTGGGGGCGTTGGCCCTATTTTGGGTGCTGGGCAACCCGTTTCTGGTCAACGAGTTGGCCCGCATCTGGGAACTGAACGGCTGTGCGCCTCCCCCACCCCGCCCCGCCCAGGATACCACCGTTCGGGTGGCCGTGGTGCTGACCGGTGCCCTCACCAACAACAACCTGCAAGTGACCCCCGCCCGCCCCCTGTTGGCCCCGCAGGGCGACCGGCTGGCGCAGGCCCTTTTTCTGTACAAAACCGGGCGGGTGCAGAAAATTCTAATCAGCGGCGGGGCGGGCAGTGCGGTGTTTGGCGGCGAAGAAACCAGGCCGGAAGGGCGGGAAAGCATGACGTTTCTGGCCCTGGCGGGGGTGCGGCCCCAGGATATGCGCTGGGAAACCCACTCGCGCAATACCCGCGAAAACGCCCTGTTTTCGGCCCAAAGCCTGCGCCGCGAGTTCCATACCAACCGCTGTGTGCTGGTCACGTCGGCGTTTCATTTGCGGCGGGCCACAGCCTGTTTTACCAAAGTGGGGCTGACCGTCACGCCTTTTCCGGCAGCCTACATCCAGCAACCGCGCCGGTTTTATGTGGCCGAACTGCTGCTACCCCACGAAGAAGCCTTTGCCGATGCCATGCACCTGCTGCGCGAACTGTTCGGCTACGTGGCTTACCGGCTGGCTGGGTACGTGTAGGCCGGTAAACAGGGCCAACAACGCCCCGGTAGAGTTCTATTCCTGCTGCCGCAGTGCTGTTTTTGTTGAAAAATCACTCGTTCCGGCGTAATATCGTGGCCGTAAACGCCTTATTCATACCGTACAATGATTTTTAATTCGCTGGAGTTTCTGCTGTTCTTCACGGTAGTGACCATCGGCTATTTTGCCCTCCCCTACGCCTACCGCTGGCTATGGTTGCTGGTGGCCAGCAGCGTGTTCTACATGGCTTTCGTGCCGGTCTACATCCTGATTCTGGGCTTCACCATCGTCATTGACTACATTGCCGGTATCTGGATCGAAAACGCCCGTGGCCCGGCCCGGAAACGGCTGCTGCTCCTAAGCCTGGTGGCCAACATTGGGGTGCTGGCCGTGTTTAAATACTACAATTTTTTCAACGAGAACCTGACCGGGGTACTAGCCACGCTGGGCTTCGCCAACCCCGCCCCCTACCTATCCATTTTGCTGCCCATTGGCCTGTCTTTCCATACCTTCCAGGCCATGAGCTACACCATCGAGGTGTATCAGGGCAACCAAAAGGCCGAGCGGCATTTCGGCATCTACGCGCTCTACGTCATGTTTTACCCCCAACTCGTGGCCGGACCCATTGAACGGCCCCAGAATATCCTGCACCAGTTCTACGAGAAGCATCAATTTGATTATCAGCGCGTTACCGATGGTTTGAAGCTCATGGCCTGGGGAATGTTCAAGAAAGTGGTCATTGCCGACCAACTCGCTTCGCTGGCCGACGTGGTCTACAACAACCCCACCCAATACACGGGCCTACCCCTGTGGCTGGCCACGGGTTGCTTCGGTTTCCAGATCTACTGCGACTTTTCGGCCTATTCCGACATGGCCCTGGGTGCGGCGCAGGTGATGGGTTTCCGGCTGATGCAGAACTTCGACCGGCCCTATTTTTCTAAATCTATTGCCGAATTCTGGCGGCGGTGGCACAGCTCGCTCTCCACCTGGTTCCGCGACTATGTGTACATTCCGTTGGGTGGCAACCGCGTGAGCGTGGGGCGGCAAAACCGCAACCTGTTCCTGGTGTTTTTGCTGAGTGGCCTTTGGCACGGAGCCAGTTGGAATTTTGTGATCTGGGGGGCACTCCACGGCACGTACCTGGTGGTGGCCCGCGTCAAAAACACGCTCGGTGTCCACCTGCCCCTACCCGAACGCGGAACCGCTGCCGCGCACTGGCTGGGCAAGGTGCTGCGCATCGGCATGGTGTTCGGACTGGTCAATTTCGCCTGGATTTTCTTCCGCGCCGCCACCCTGCCCCATGCCTGGCACATCGTCACGCACCTGTTCACGGGCCTCCCTGAAGACCTGCACCGGTGGCTGATTGAGCCGGACGCGATATTCATTCGGGAAAATATATTGTTACGAAAATCGCTCCAGGGAGTACTTAGTACCGGGCTGATGGTAATGCTGATGGAGGGCGTACACCTTTTACAACGTACCCACCGGGTGCGTACGCTGGTAAGTCAACTGCCCGCTTTGCCCCGTTGGGGGCTGTATTACGGCTTTTTGGTGCTGCTGTTCTACCTGGGCGCGTTCGAGGTGCCGGCCAAATTCATTTACTTCCAGTTCTGATGACGCGCTTTTTTCTAAAAACGGCTTTGCTGCTGGGTTTGCTTACCGCCACGGCCCTGGGCTGCTGGTACGTGGCCAACCGGCAGGAAACCAACACCACCAACGGCTGGGCGGCTATCGTCAACAAACACCGCCCCCGCCCCACTCCCGCGCCCATTCTCTGGCTGGTGGGCGGCTCGAACGTCATGTTCGGCTACGACAGCGACCAACTGACCGCCGGGCTGCGCCAACCGGTCTACAACCTGGGCATTGGCGCGGCGTTGGGCCTGCCGTTTATGCTCAACGAAGTCCGCGACGTGGCCAAACCCGGCGATACCGTTTTGCTCTCGCTGGAATATGATCTCCGCGAGGGCAGCTATAACGTGCAACTCCAGGCCGCTGATTTTTACCCGCCCGCCCGCGCCTACATCCACTACCCCAACCCCATGACCTGGCTCCGGGCACAGGCGCAGTACCGCCTCCGCAAAGCCCGCGCCGGCATCAACAGTCTGCTCTACGGCTGGAGTACACCCCCGCCCAACCCCACGGTGGCCGACACGGTGAACGTGTATTTCGAGAACGCTTTTTCAAACCGGGGCGACTTGCTGAGCCACCTCAACAACCCGCAGCCCCCCCAACCGGACTTTGCCGCGCCGCTGATTTTCAGCCCCTACCGCGCCTACATCGACCAGGTAAACGCCTTCGTGGCCGACCAAAACCGGCGCGGGGTGCGGGTCTTTTTCACCTACCCGCCCCTATCCCAAACGGCCTACCTGGCCAATAAACCCATTTACCGACGCTGGCAGCACGAACTGGCAACGTACCTGAAAGCCCCTATCCTGACCAACCCCGACAGCACCGTCTACGCCGACAGCCTCTGTTTCGATACCATCTACCACCTCAACCGCCCCGGACGAACCCGCCACACCGGGCAAGTACTGGCCGCGCTTGGCCAGAAGCTCAACTAAGGTGATCTAAGTGGTTTAAGGTAGCTGGTTTCGGCTCTGTAGCTCCTTCCCGATACGTTTTGCCTCTTTGATGTTGAAAAAGACAAGGGAAGACAGCGCGAAAGGAATGACGAGCAAGGGAAGTCCGACGGAGGATTGCTTTTGGTAACACAAAAACAGGGCTGCAAGCAACAACATGGTAAGCAACCCGGCGAGGGCAGCCGTAGCGACTTCCGTTATCTTTTTCCGTTTGAGCAACGCCTCGGTGCTCATTTCCTGCATGTTCATGCCGCTAATGTAGTGCAAAAACAGACTACATTTCTGACGTTTTCTGCCCGATTATCGCACGCCAATCAACGCTTTAATCACTACTTTTTTGGCGAAAAATTTAACGTAACATATTGATAAACAGAGTATTACTCTCGTTGCGCGGCCAGCAACCACGGGTACGGGTTTTGGGGGGAAGGCAGTCCGTTGGGTTGGAGTTGCAGGTACATCAGGTGCAGGTGGGTGGGTGAGCGGGCTTTGTAGGCGTTGAGGCCGGTGCGCCCCACCTCGCCAATTTTCTGCCCGGCCTGCACCCAATCGCCCATCGCAATGGCCACGGTTTTGTTGTGGGCGTAGTAGAACAGCCCGTTCCTGACCGGGTCGTAGATCCAGATCCAGTTGCCGCCCCGGTACTCCTGCGCGGGGTTCCAGGCGGTTTCCACGGCCAACACCAGTCCGTCAGACATCGACAGTACCGCCACGGGTGCGCCGGTTTGGTCGTCTACGCAATCCTGATTTTTATCCCGAATAAAAATGTCCTGCGCCGGGTGACTCCCCCGCACGGCATAATCGAAAAGGTCGAAGCCCACGCCCCGGTAGCCTTCGCCGTGGGTGCCGCCAATGGCGCGGGCCGTGTAGCCCCGAAGCGGAAACCAAAAGGCCACCCGCGCCCGCCCCGCCGCCGTGAGGGTATCAGTCGGGAAATTAGTGTTGGTCACAAACCCGCCCCGCAAGCCAAGCATGATACGACTGAAAATCGCCCGCGCCGAGTCGGGGAGGATGGCCTGCTCGCGGATGTTGACGTAGAGTGTGTTAAACTGCTGACAGTACGCATACGGCAACAGGGCCGGGGCCGGGCGGGGCAACACCTGAGAAGACCCCACATTGACCCCACCCGCCAGCAAAGCCAACATCAACAACAGAAGCCCGCGCAGGGCACGTACAGCAAACGATTCGGTAGGGC
This sequence comes from Fibrella sp., assembly GCA_043763995.1. Taxonomy (GTDB): domain Bacteria; phylum Bacteroidota; class Bacteroidia; order Cytophagales; family Spirosomataceae; genus Fibrella. Next base: position 12,532 of record JAYUKZ010000258.1, on the reverse strand, counting down.
GCAAGAGATAAAATTTTTGGCAAAATTAGCCAATTCCCGGCAGGGTAGCGCGGCCAACCCGCATCAGTACGAGCCGGGGGGGCAATAAACCCGGTAAAACGTATAACTCAGGGTCAGAAAAACGAACGTATAGTGGTCGTTGCGGTCGGGGTCGCTTTGGCTGAATTTGGGCGTTCCAGGCGGGGGGGGGCGCAGACCGTCCAGCGCGTCGGTGAGGGTAAAGCGGGTGGTATATTCCAGCCCGATGCTCCAGGGGCGGGCTATTTCGTACTTCACCCCCACCCCCAGCGGAAAGGCCAGTTGCAACGGACTTTCGCCCGGTTTGCGCAGCCCCTGATCGAACATAGCCAGCCCGCTGAAAACGTAGGGAGTCCAGTTTTTTACGTTGTTGGCGGCCCGATAATTTCGGAATTTATATTCGCCCAACAGCGCCACTTCCCGGACAGTATTCTTAAAAAAAGCCCCTCTGGCTTGCTGAAATGGATCATTTTGCAAACTATCGACCCCCGCAATGCGACCCACGGCCAATTGCAACCGGGCCGAAAACGACCGGCTGACGTGGTACCGGCCAAACAGCCCGCCACCGGGCCGCACAAATTTGGGCATGAGTACGGGGGCAATGTCGCCGGTGTAGAGCACGCCACCGGCCACGCCGCCAACCTCTATTTTTTGGCCAAACCCGATGTGGGTACAGCCTAAAAACACAACCAGCAACCCAACCCGACAGGCCCGGTTTTGGCTACTAAAAAACGGGCGGCCCTTCAGGTACGTCAACGAATGGGCGGACACTTGATCTTGGCCGGAATAATGTAGTGAATCTGAAGGCTGGTCAGCAGGTACGAATCTTTCAGGAACGTTAGCCGCAACCCGCCGCCCCCACGCTGCGCAAACTGATCGGGCTGCGCACCCGACTCGATGATTCGGTTGAGGCCTGCCTGCCGGTCATCGCCCGACCGGGCGGCCAGGGGTTCTTTAATGATACTGTTCCCGTTTTCGGTGCTGATACCCCGGTTCGAGAACGCCCGTGACAAGGGGGTAACCAGGTCGGCGGAGTTGGGGTAATTGCCGCCCACATCGTCCAGATAGTCACTGAAAGTGGGCGTAGCGCGTATTTCGGCCGCAATGTCGAAGTACTCACTCAGTTTGTACCGAACGCCCACGCCCAGCGGAATCGAGACCGTAACCAGCGAATAGGGTTTGGCGTAGCCGGGTTGGCCTTGCCCTTCGGTGCCCAGCGGTTGCAGGGCCACCCAAAGCTGTGTACTATCGGTTTGCCCGGCCTGGGGTCGGCCCGTGAGGGCTTTGGGGTTGTGGGCCACCAACCCAACGCCCAACAGGAGGTAGGGCGTGAGGGTAGGCCGGTTGCGGGGAGTACGGCCTCCGGGAATCAGGTCGAACGTACCGATCAGGGCAAACTCTTTCAGATCGTTCCGAAAATGCAGGTTTCGCACATACTGAGCCGAATACAAAACCGGATCACTTTTGGCGAAGGTGTAATCATCGCCCGCCAGGCGCACCCACGTAAACGAAGCCCGCATCCCGATTTGGGGCGTAAACTGCCGGGTATACATCAAGCCTGCATTCCAGCGGGGAAGCGTAGTCAGTGATTTGAGCGGCTGGCTGTACCCGGCCAAATCGCCGAAATAGGTAGACGTACCCACACCAAAACCCACTTTCGAGTAGGGCATAAACGGGTTGTTCGACCGCCGTTGGGCGCGGCACTCCTGCCCTGCCAGGTTCAGGAGCAAGGCCGCCCCTAGTCCCACTATACTAACTATTCTGTTATGCATGAAGCTGATTACGAGCAATTTAGGACTAAAAAAACGACCATCGGCAACGTACCTGTGCCCCGGCGTGGGTGTGATTAGCTGTTTAAAAAACGGCCACCAGACGAAAATATTAGTCTACCCCGCTTTTTTTGCGCCCACTAGTTCCGCACGTCGAACCCCCAGTTGAGCTTACTTCGCAGCGTGTTGAGGAAGTTATCGTCACTCAGTTTCACTAATCGTGCCGAAAAAGCCGCCCGTTGCACCTGAATTTTATTGACCACGTCAACGGTTTTGGAGCGTGAATCGAGCGCAACCAGGAAGTTGCCGCTCCGGCTCTCGACCTCGAACGCCAGTTTACAGGTGTCCATGATGACCATGGGCCGCACGTTGAGGTTGTGCGGGCTGATGGGCGTGATGATGAAATTATTGGTTTGGGGCAACAGCACCGGCCCGCCGCAACTGAGCGAGTAGCCAGTGCTGCCCGTGGGCGTGGAAACAATGATGCCGTCGGCCCAGTAGGAATTCAGAAATTCACCGTCCAGGTACGTATGCACCGTAATCATGGACGAGGTTTGGGTGCGGGTGATGGTGAAATCGTTCAGCCCGAAGGGGATTCCCTCGAACAGATCGCCTTCGGCCTCCACGCTGACCAACGACCGCTCGTCGATGGTAAATTTCTGGTTGAACAGCGCGTGAAGCATAAACTGAATACCCCCCGGCGACACCGTAGCCAAAAAACCCAGCCGACCAATGTTGATGCCCACCACCGGAATCTGGCGTGGCCCCACCTGCGACACCACGTCGAGCAGGGTGCCGTCGCCGCCGAGGCTGAAAGCAAAATCGGCCTCGAACAGTTCCTGCGGGGTGTGGTAGGTACGTTGGCTGTGGTGCGTTACGTGAGCTTCGTCCAGAAATTGCCGGTACGTACCCGATAGTTGCACCTCCACCCCACGGGCGGCAAGGGTGTCGAACATGGCCTGAACAAAGGGCCGGGCCGACTCCTGGAAATTGCGTCCGTGAATAGCGATTTTCATGGCAACGAAGCACCAAAAGCCCGTGTAAACTGGCTTTCGAGCGTATTCAGGTGTTTAGGAAGCGCATCAACGCGCCGAGGCGTTCCTGATCCTGACTGCCGATGGGGTTGCTGGCAAAGGCCGAATCGATGGTGTACCCGAACCGTTCCAGCGTTGACACCAGCGCACTGATGTCGCGGCGGTTGAGTTTGAGGGTCAGTTTGGCTCGGTCGGTCAGGCCATAGACGGGGCTGCTGTAATAGCTGCTGATGATTTTGAGGTTATTCGACTCGACCAACCGGCTCACCTCAGCCATCGAATAGTCGTGTTCGTCGAGCGACAGCACCAGAATGGCCCCGGTTTCCTGCAACCCGATTTCGCGCGAGAACTGCCGTAGCAGGTCGGTGGTGCCCACGCTGCCCACAAATTCGTTGGCCTCATTGAGCACTGCCAGCACGTCGAGCCGGTGGGTGGTAGTGAGGGCAATCATTTCGAGCAGGTGCTGATCTTCGCGGGCGGCAACTGCCTCGGCCAGCCGCAACACGTCGCCCACGGGGCGTTCATCATCGGGCAAATCGAGCAACAGATCTTCGCTCACCACGCCCATATACTGCGTGGCTTCCACCACCGGCAGTTGGGTAAGGTGGTGCTCCTGCATCCAGTCCAGGGCTTCGGCCACGGTATCGCCCGGTTTCAGGGCGGGAATCATCGGGTCAATGAGTTCGGCAGCAAGCATAGGCAGAAGTTGGTAACTGTTGACTGAAAACTACTAAGAAATTCCGATAGTTCGCCAAACCCCTATTCCGGCCCTGCCTCATTTTCTTTCTTCCGAACGAATATACGTACCTGATAAAAAATGTTTAAACACAGAGACACAGAGAAAAAAGAGTTTTTAAACAATTGAAAGTCAGATGATTATGTTTTAATAAACTCTTTTTTCTCTGTGTCTCTGTGTTTAAAAAATTTCGTTTTACCACTTACGCATCTGACAATGGCCGGTTTTAGTGGGCCAATGCCGCTACCGGGTGCCGCTCCAGCCAGCCACTCAGCAGGGCGTTGAACCGGGCGGGGTGTTCCATCATGGGGGCGTGGCAGCATTTATCGATAAAATGCAGTTCGGTATCGGCAATGAGCCGGTCAAACTCGTGGGCCACGTGGGGGGGCGTGATGGTGTCGTTCAGCCCCCAGACCAGCAGCGTAGGTACGTGTATCTGGTGCAGGTCGCCCGCCAGATTGGTGCGTTGGGCCGATTTGGCAATCTGCACGATGTTCATGCACTTGGGTATGCTGCTCGTGACCTGAAACACCTCGTCGATGAGTTCTTTGGTGGCCACAGTGGGGTCGTAGAAGGTGTAGGCCACGCGTTCGGCCACAAAATCGTAGCTGCCGCGCTTGGGAAACGAGCCGCCCATGCCATTCTCAAACAGCCCCGAACTGCCCGTGAGCACCAGCCGCTTCACCTCGTCGGGGTGCTTGAAGGTGTAAAGCAAACCCACGTGCCCACCCAGCGAGTTGCCCAGCAACGTGAGGTCGGTCAGCCCTCGAAACGCCACAAACCGCTCCACAAACGCCGCCAGCCCGTCCAGACTGGCCTCGCGCATAGGCATATCGTAGATGGGCAACACCGGAATAACGACGCGGTAATGGGGCGAAAACGTCGAAATAACATCGTCCCAGTTGCTGAGGGCACCAAACAAGCCGTGGAGCAACAGCAGGCATTCGCCCTGCCCCTCGTCAATATAGCGAAACTCGCCAGCCTCGTGTACAGTGTATCTCATAGCGGGTGAACGGTTTTTATGGCTTGAATATAGTTACGGAGAATGGGCAGGCCAAACTCGGTGAGGTGGGCTTCGGGGTGAAACTGCACCCCCCAAATGGGCCACTGCCGGTGCCGGATGGCCATGATCTCGCCGGGGGTGTCGGTTTGGCAGGTAGCGGTTTGGGCCAGGGTGGCGGGCAAATTGGTGAGCGTAAGCGAGTGGTAGCGGGTCACGCCAAACCGCTCTGGTACGTTGGCAAAGAGCGGATCGGTGCCGTCAACGGCAATGGTCGACACATGCCCGTGCATGGGCCGCTGACTGTTGCCCAGCGTTGCCCCAAAAAACTGCCCGATGGCCTGGTGGCCCAAACAAACGCCCAGCACCGGCAACTTCCGGTAATAGTGCCCCAGCACGGCCAGCAAACACCCCGACGCGGCGGGCGTACCCGGCCCCGGCGACAGTACCACGCCGTGGTAGGGGTGCCGGGTAATGTCGGCCAGCGGTTCGGTATTCCGCATCACGTGGCACTCGGCACCGGCTTGGGTCAGGTAATCGACCAGGGTGTAGGTGAAGGAGTCAACGTTGTCGAGAATTAAAAGGCGCATGGGTGGGGCTGTAGATATTACAAAGAAGGCGTTTCTAAAAATAATTACCAAAAATATGCTGCCAATTTGCTGATTATCAGCATATTATTTTTTTGTTAACTGAAATAAGTGCAATTTTTTGGCCTGCTGTCAGGCAACAGACTTGGTTTCAGCGGGGGCGGGTGGGGTGAAACACGGCGGCGGCTCATTACCACATAAACCGGTTTTCGGGGCGGTTCGGCTAAAAATAGTGCTTGCCCTGATCCGAAGATGGCTTTTCTTTGCCGAACATCCGTCACAGTTGTTTATGCCCGTCATCATTATCGGGGCCGGCATGGCCGGTCTAACCTGCGCCAATTACCTCTTGCTTCGGGGCCGCAAAGTGCTGCTGCTCGACACTGCCAACGCGCCGGGCGGGCGGGTTCGCACCGACCTGGTAGGCGGCTTTCGCCTCGACCGGGGATTCCAGATTCTGCTTACGGCCTACCCCGAAGCCCGGCAACTGCTTAACTACCAGGCCCTCGACCTGCGCCCCTTCCGGTCGGGCGCGGCCATTTACCACGAAGGAGACGTACCTGGAAGTGATAAAGTGGAGCGGATGACGCTGCTGAACCCGTTTCAAGAGCCACTGAGCGCGTTCAGTACGCTGCTCTCGCCGGTGGGTACGTTGGCCGACAAGTGGCGCATTATGGAGCTTATCCGGGAGGTGCAGAGCCGGTCTGCTACCGAAATTTTCGACCAACCGGCCACCACAACGCTGGCATATTTGCGCCGCCGGGGGTTCAGTCCGCAGATGATCGAGCGGTTTTTCAGGCCGTTTTTTGGCGGCGTTTTTCTGGAAGACAGCCTGAAGACCTCCAGCAATTTTTTCGAGTTCTGCTTCAAGAATTTTTTCCTGGGCGATGCCGTCCTGCCCGCGCTGGGTATCGGCGAAATTCCCCGGCAACTGGCGGCGCGGTTGCCCGAAGGCTCCCTTCGGCTCAACACCACCGTGGCCCAGGTACGTGGCGGGGAAGTGCAACTCACCACCGGCGAGGTGCTCCGGGCCGAGGCCGTGGTGCTGGCCGCAGATGCCCGGTCGGCGGCACGGTTGCTGGGTCGGCCCGCCCCCACCAATACCGGTTTCTGCCACACCACATGCACCTATTTCAGTTTCCCCGAAAGCCAACGCCCCGCCAGCCTCCGGGCCGATAAACTCCTGATGCTGAACACCAAACGCACCACCGCCGTACACAACCTGGCCGTGGTGAGCGACGTGGCCCCCGCCTATGCCCCGCCTGGTGAGGTTCTGGTGTCGGTCAGCACCCAGGGGCTGACGCAGGTAGACACCCCGGCCCTGACGGCGCAGATCAGGCACGAACTGGCCGGGTGGTTTGGCCCGGCGGTGCAGACCTGGCAACACCTGCGCACCGACCACCTGCCCGAAGCCCTGCCCACCTACGGCCCCGATGCCCGGCACCAACCTTTGGCCCTGGGCAACGGCCTCTACCAGTGCGGCGACCAAACGGCCTACCCCTCCCTCAACGCCGCCATGCAAACCGGGCGGCAAGTGGCCGAGATGATGCCCTAAAAAAATCCCCGACACCAGCCGGGTCTTTGTTTGCCTGTACGGTCAAAAAAATATCGGGGTCAATGGCTTTTTTGTCCGGGCCGAAAACGAGCCAACCCGTCTCGGTGGTTTAGCTGGCGAGGGCGAGCAAGGGCGCGGTTGTTTTCGCGCCGGTACGTACTATCTTTGAACTATATGGAAATCACCGTTAAAGTTGACGACAGCGAGGGGGCGTTTCTGGTTGAACTCCTGAGAAAATTTTCGTTTGTGCACGAGGTTAAGCAACATCAGCCGGATCCTGTAGCCGATCAGGTCAATTTGTTGTGGAAGCAACAAGCCAGTAAACTTTTTGCCACCCGCACCGACTTCAGCAACTGGTTGGCTGTGCCGCACCAGACTATTAACCAGAGCAGGCCAATTGATTTGCTTCAGACGGATGTGGGCAGTCAGACCGTAAGTAATTTGCTGGGGCGTATGGAACACGGCATAATGGCGTAGCGATATGCTTGTGTGTAGACTAGCTACCGAAGCCTACATTCGGGATCTATCGGGCTACGGAGCCAAACGATTTGGTGGCCGCTGGAATCGGGAGGGGGTGGCTGTGCTGTATACGGGCGGCAACCTTTCGCTTTGCGCCTGGGAATATTGGGTACACCTGCCCGAAACGGTAGCACTGAAGGAAAATGCCTATTATGCTGCCACGATACGTTTGCCCGACAACTCGGTCGAAACCTTATCAGACAGCAGTTTAAGTCAATATTGGCAAACAGAAACAAGGGCTTTACATGATTTAACCGATGATTGGCTAACGCAGGCTCGCTATCTGACCATGCGGGTACCTTCGGCTATTATTCAGGGGGAGTGGAACTATTTGGTAAACCCCGCCCATCAAAAGTTCAGGGAAGTCAGTCTGGAAGCTGTTGTACCGTTCAGTTTCGACAGTCGGGCCTTTGGCAAATCATTGTTTCTCTGACAGCCTAATTCCCCATCCTCCTGCTCCTTCCCCCATGCTTATGCGCCGTTGCTTGTTCCTGTGCCTCCTGCTCACCCACGCGGGGTCTGCCCAACCGACCCCGCCTATTAACCCCACCGGCCCCGCCGCCGAGAATGAATATAACCTGGTGCCGTTTCCGGCGCGATTTACGGGGGGCGCGGGGCGGTTTGTGCTCATGGCCAACACCCGTATTCTGACCAACGGCAAAGACCCCGCTCAGGTGGCGGCGGCGCAACTCCTGGCCGACCGCCTGGTACGTACCTATGGCCTGGCGGATGGCCCCGTGCCCGCCACCCCCGCCCTGAGTAAAGGGCCGCAGATTAGTTTCGAGAAACACACCGAAGGGCGGTGCGGGCCGGAGGGGTACACCCTCACCGTCACGCCCGGCGGCATCCGGCTCACTGCCGAAACGCCCAAAGGCTATTTCTACGCCGTGCAAACGCTGTTGCAACTGCTGCCGCCAGCGGTGTTCGGCACCACCCGCGCCACGGGGGCCAACTGGTCGGTACCGGCCTGTGACCTGCTCGACCGGCCTCGCTACGCCTACCGGGGGCTGATGCTGGATGTGTGCCGCCATTTTATGCCGGTCAGTTTCGTGAAACAGTACATCGACCTGCTGGCGATGCACAAAATGAACACCTTTCACTGGCACCTGACCGACGATCAGGGCTGGCGGATTGAGATCAAAAAATATCCGCGCCTGACGCAGGTGGGCGGCACTCGCGCCCAAACGCTGGTGGGCCACTACGCCGAAAACTACCCCCAACAGTATGACGGGCAACCCCACGGCGGGTTCTACACCCAGGAGCAAATTCGGGATGTGGTGCGCTACGCCGCCGCCCGCCACGTAACCATCGTGCCCGAAATTGAACTCCCCGGCCACGCCCTCGCCGCCCTGGCCGCCTACCCCGAACTGGGCTGTACCCCCGCCAAAGGCTACGCCGTGGGCACGCGCTGGGGCGTGATCCGGGATGTGTTTTGCCCAACCGAAAAGACGTTTACGTTCTGGCAAGACGTGCTGACGGAAACGATGGCCCTGTTTCCGGGAAAATACATTCACATTGGCGGCGACGAGTGCCCCAAGGATGCCTGGAAACAGAGTGCGTTTTGCCAGGAGCTAATACGAAAACTGAAACTGAAAGACGAAAACGAGTTACAGAGCTACGTGATCCGGCGCGTAGAAAAGTTCGTGAACAGCAAGGGCCGGGCCATCATTGGCTGGGACGAGATTCTGGAGGGTGGCTTGGCCCCCAACGCCGCCGTGATGAGTTGGCGCGGCACTGCCGGGGGCATCGAGGCAGCCCGGCAACACCACCCCGTCATTATGACCCCCGGTGCCTACTGTTACCTTGACAAATACCAGGCCGACCCCACCACCGAACCCCTGGCCATTGGCGGGTATTTGCGCCTGGAAAAAGTATACGCCTACGAACCTACCCCCACCGAGCTAACGCCCGCCGAACAACCCTACATTCTGGGCGTGCAGGGCAACCTCTGGACGGAATACATCCAGACCCCGGCGCAGGTGCTCTACATGGCCTACCCCCGCGCCGTGGCCCTGGCCGAGGTAGGCTGGCGACCCGACGGCCCCCGCAATTTTGAGGATTTTGCTACCCGTCTGAAAACCCACCTCCACCGCCTCGACGCGCTGGGGGTGCCCTATGCCAAACGGTTGCTCGACGTGCGGGCCGAGACCCAGTTTACGGACGAAAACGGGTCGGCACCCCGGCAACTCCAGGTACGTCTGAGCAAGCTCGATTCGGACAGCAAAATCTATTACACCACCAACGGGCGCGAACCCACCCCCGCCGCCACCGAGTACCTGGCCCCCATTACCCTCACCAAAACCACCACCCTGCGGGCCATCACCGTGCCCGGCAGCGACAAGCCCTACGCCGAAACGTTCTACATCCACCGGGCCAAAGGCAAACCCTACACCTACTCCACCCCTACCCCCGCCGACGAAACCCGCACCCGCCTCACCGACGGGCAGGTGGCCGCCAGCCCCCGCGACGACCGCCCATGGGTGCAGGTGGGCGGGGGCCGCGACCTGCAACTCACTATCGATTTGGGCGAGGTGAAACCGGTCACAAAAGTCACGGCTTCGTTTCTGGTGAAGGTGCTGTTTGGGGTGCTGCCGCCCAAATCCGTGGAGGTGGCCCTCTCCCGCGAGGGCGACACGTTTAAGGAGGCCATTGCCCAGCCCATCACCGTGCCGCTGGAAGGCCCCTGGCGGATTGTGCCCGTGGTGGCCGACTTCAAAACGGCCAGAGCCAGGTACGTTCGGGTGACGATAAAAAACTACGGCACCGTGCCTGAACACCCTGACAATGAGCGCAGTAATAAACCTGCCGCGCTGGCTCTGGACGAAATACTTGTGGACTGATTAGGGCCGGTTTGCCGAATGAAACGGAGGCTTTTTTCGTTATAAAACTATGGAACAAACAACAGGTACGTTAGAGCGATTGACCCTCCCCATTCAGCCCGACGAGATGGAGTGGCGGGTGCAGATGCAGACCAAAACCGGCAAACTAATTGTAGTGCCCTACATCACTAATCGCTGCGTTATGGACCGGTTCGATAAGCAGTTTGGCTGGCATGGCTGGCAGAACGAAATCACCGAAATACAGGGCGGTTTTCTGTGCAAAATCACCGTGACCGTGCCCGCCACCCACGCCACGCCCGTGCAGATTCTGTCGAAAACAGACGGAGCCAGCCGCACCGACATTGAACCCGTGAAAGGCGGCATTTCGGATGCCATGAAACGGTGCGCGGTGCAGTTCGGCCTGGGCCGCGACCTCTACAACTACCCCCGCGTCTTCATCGACACGCCCGACAAGTTCATCCCCGACTGGGCACACGCCCAACTCGAAATGCTGGTCAAAAAAATAAACGACGGCAGCTACAAAGGCGGCGAAATCGTCACGCTCCGCGCTTCGTACCAAAAAGCCTGAGCAACCCCACCTACCCAAAAACTGACCCTTTAATTACTACTGGTTAACGTACTAGGCGAACCATAAAACTAAATTCGCCTCTCTTCGTTAAAGGCGTATCTGAAAATCAGATATGTATCTCCCATAACCAACCCTACTAGTTTATGCTCAACTTACAACAGACCGGACGGCTTTTTCTGGCTAGTCTGGCATTAACAGCTTCGGTTTTTCTATCTTCCTGCAAAAAAGACGAACCCGTTGCCACCAACACCGTGACCGATGTGGTACTGAAAGACCCTCAATTCACGTACCTGCGGGCCGCAGTGGTGAAAGCGGGCCTGTCGGATGCCCTGCGCACCGGCACCCTGACGGTTTTTGCGCCCACCGACGATGCCTTTAAGGCTTCCGGCTTTCCCACCATTGCCTCGGTGGAAGCCCTGCCAGCGGCCACGCTTGCGGCCGTGTTGCAATACCATGTGCTAAACACGAAAGTGCTGTCTACGGCCATTGCGGTTGGGAATAACCAGCCCGTTACCACGCTGAACGCTGCTGCCGGGCCGCTCTACATCACCAAAACCAGCACCGGCATTTCGGTGAATGGCAAAAACGTGACCACCGCCGATGTGGCCGTCGATAACGGGGTGATTCATGTTATCAACGGGGTACTGATGCCGCCCGCCGGCTCGGTGGTTGACCTGGTTACTACCGGTACGCAGGCCCCCAATTTCACGTTGCTTACGGCGGCGGTACTACGGGCGGGGTTGGCCACGGGGCTGGCCTCTACCACCGGCGTGACTATATTTGCGCCGACCGATGCCGCCTTTGCCGCCGAAAACATTACGCTGGCAACCATCAACAACACGCTGACACCAGCGCAGTTGACCCGCATTTTGCAGTACCACATCGTGCCCACCAGAGCCTTTTCCACCAACCTGACCGACAACGCCACCCTGCCAACCCTGCTGACCGGCGGGTTGCTGCGGACAAACGTATCGGGCACGGGCGTAACCGTGACCGGCAACGGCAACGGCACGAGAACATCCAGAGTGGTAACACCCAACATCCTGACTACCAACGGCGTAGTGCACGTTATTGACCGGCTGTTACTACCGCCGCCCTGATTTATTATAGGAAATTAGTAGCCCACAAACCCCGTTTCGGTGAGCCAGGTACGTTATGCACCCGGCCCGTCGGAGTGGGGTTTTTCTGTGGGCTGGCCCCGCGCTAAACCGGAATCAAAAACCGGACGTACCTGTTGTTTTTAGGGAGTCTATGACGGTCATTTGCACGTTCAGACTCCCTCCGCGCACCCCTCCCAAGCTGCTTCTATGGCCACCCCGCAAAAAAAACTGTTCCTCCTTGATGCCCTGGCCCTGATTTACCGGGCGCACTTCGCGTTCAACAAAAACCCGCGCATTTCCAGCAAAGGCGTGAATACCAGTGCCGTGTTCGGGTTCATGAACTCGCTGCTGGAAGTGCTCCAGAAAGAGAAACCAACCCATATCGGCGTGGCTTTCGACCACCCCAAAAAGACCTTCCGGCACGAGCAGTTTCCGCTCTACAAAGCCACCCGGCAGTCGCAGCCGGAAGATATTTCGGTGGCCATCCCCTACGTCAAGCAACTCATCGAGGCCATGAATATCCCGATGCTGATTATGCCCGGCTACGAGGCCGACGACATCATCGGGACGCTGGCCGGGCAAGCCTGCGCCACGGGCGAGTTTGAGACCTACATGATGACCCCCGACAAAGACTACGGCCAACTGGTGAACGACTGCGTCTTTATCTACAAACCCGCGTTTATGGGCAAAGCCGCCGAAAAACTGGGCACCGCCGAGATTTGCGAACGCTGGGGAATCGAGCGCGTGGGGCAGGTGATCGACATGCTGGGGCTGGTGGGCGATGCCGTCGATAACATTCCCGGCATACC
>JAYUKZ010000257.1:0-43086 GCA_043763995.1 Fibrella sp. | reverse complement strand
AAATTGTTTGCTCTGCGTAGCCCCCCGCCCTGAAGGCGGTTCGACGGTTCGATGCCCTGCTTGCGCCAGAGTAGGCTTTCGCGCAAGCGGGCACCCTTCAGGGCGGGGGGTTGTGCCGATCCACACCCCCCCTTTTCAATGAATACACAAGAAATTCAATCCGCTAAAAATCGGTTCGGCATCATTGGCAACGCCCCGGCCCTGAACTACGCCATCAGCGTGGCTACGCAGGTGGCCGGTACCGACCTCACGGTGCTCATCACGGGCGAAAGCGGGAGCGGGAAAGAGTCGTTTTCCAAGATTATTCATAGCCTCAGTGCCCGCAAACACGGCCAGTTCATTGCCATCAATTGCGGGGCCATTCCCGAAGGAACGATTGATTCGGAGCTTTTTGGGCACGAAAAAGGGTCGTTCACCGGCGCACTAGACCAACGGAAGGGGTATTTCGAGACCACTAACGGCGGCACTATTTTTCTGGACGAAATTGGCGAAATGCCCCTCGGCACCCAGGCCCGGCTGTTGCGCGTGCTCGAAAACGGCGAGTTTATCCGCGTGGGGTCGTCCAAAACGCAGAAGACCGACGTGCGGGTGGTGGCCGCTACGAACGTGAATTTGCTGGCGGCGGTGGAAAAAGGGCGGTTCCGCGAGGACTTGTACTACCGGCTCAACACGGTGCCCATTTTTGTGCCGCCCCTGCGCGAACGCGGCAACGATATTGACCTGCTGTTCCGCAAATTCACCACCGATTTTGCCGAACGCTACCGCATTAAACCCCTCCAACTCACCGACGAGGCCAAACGGGTACTGTTGGCTTACCCGTTTCCGGGGAACATCCGGCAACTGAAAAATTTTGCCGAACAGATCTCCGTCCTCGAATCGGAGCAGAACCGGCCCATCGATGCCGAAACGCTCAGCAAATACCTGCCCCGCCCCGCCGCGCCGGGCCGCAATTTGCTGGCCCTTTCGCCCACCGGTTCTGGCCCTGCCGATGCGTTTTCGGAGCGCGAACTGCTCTACAAAGTGCTCTTCGATATGCGCCGCGATATGAACGACCTGAAAAAACTGGTGCGCGACGTACTCAGTCAGGAAACAGACGGGGGGCAGGTGCTGCACAACCACCGCGACTTGTTCGAGTCGGTAAATGAGCCGGGCAACGTACCTGCCGACCCGCCCCGCGAAACCAACTACGCCCGCCTCTTGCCCGACGGAAACCGCCCCGCCGCCGAAGCCGAAACCGACCACCCCGCCGTACCCGTCTTCGCCGACCTCGACACTGAACCCACCGACGTGACGGTGGAGGATGTCAGCCACGAAACCGAAGAAGACGATTCGTTGTCGCTGGAAAAAAAGGAGAAAGAGATGATATTGAGGGCCTTGCGCCGCACCAACAACAAACGAAAATACGCTGCTCAGGCATTGGGTATCTCCGAACGAACGTTATACCGAAAAATAAAGCAGTATGAAATTGATGAAGAATAGTACAGTTAAGAGTAGCCTGCTTCATTCTCGGCGTAGCCCCCCAGATGAATTGATTGGGCCAACCAATAATCGGCCCGCCAAAGTTATGAGATTCCTCGTACCTCGGAATGACAAAATGCGCGGAGTTGCGAGGCTTATTTTGTCAATCTTCATTCTTAATTCTTCATTCTTACTTACCTCCTGCGGCGTGTACTCCTTTTCGGGCACCACGCTTTCACCCGACATTAAGACTGTGACCATCAGCAACTTCACGCTGCAAACGGCGGGTGGCCCGGCCAATTTGCCCTTGACGCTGACCGAAAAACTGAAGGAATATTACCAGCGGTACACCAATCTGAAAGTGTTGCCAACGGGCGGCGATATGGCCCTGGAAGGTACCATCACGGGCTATGACCTAATTGCCGTTGCCCCTACGGCCAACGATCAGGCGGGTATAAACCGCCTCCAGATCACGATCCAGGTACGTTTCACCAACCTCAAAGACGACACCAAGAGCTTCGATCAGCCATTTTCGTTCTTTAAAGATTTCCCCCAAAGCCAGACCCTGAGCCAGAACGAAGGCCAACTGGTACCCGCCATTCTGGACCAACTGGTGCTGGACGTGTTTAACAAAACTGCCGCCGACTGGTAGGCCAACGCTGGGAAACCGGTGGCTTCTGTGTAGCTTCGTACCAACCACAGACACCAACCCGCACCCATGCCGCCAATAGACAAGGAAACGTTCTCCTATTGGGTAACGCACCCCAACGACCTTACCGTGGCCGATTTTCAGCAGCTACGCGACAGCCTGGCCACCTATCCTTACTGCCAGGCCCTGTATACCCTCACGGCAAAGGCGGCATCCATGCATCAGCGGGGGCAAACCATTCCGTTTGTCCGGCAGGCGGCGGCCTACGCCCTGAGCCGCAATGCCCTGCGGAAACTGATTGAAGACGAATTTCAATGGTCTGATAATCTGCTGATTAAGCTCAACGAACTGTCGTCGAAGCAGGTGCCCATCCCGGAAGATTATCAGCACGAGAGTTACGCCTTGTTCCGCAACAAGCCGGGTGTGGCGGGCAGCACGTCGTTTTCGTTGTTGCCGTTTCCGAAGCTGACTTTCACCGACACCGGCTCGTTTACGCTGGCCGACACCACGCCACCCGTGGATGACCCCACGCTCTCGGAGGCCGCCATCCGGGCCGAACTGGCTCTGGATCAGCAGGAAACCCCGGCTCCAGGCCCCGCCCTGAGCAACCAGCAAACGCAGGACAACCGCCGCCGCCAGCAACTGGATATTATCGAAAATTTTATCCGAAACGAGCCGCGCATTGCCCCTGTGCGCGGGCGGCTGGGCGAACCCGCCAACCAGGAAGACCTGGCCTTGCGGAGCCAACCCGCCCGCGCCAGTGGGGGGCTGGTGACGGAGAGTTTCGCCAAAATTCTGTGCAAACAGGGCAAATTCGACAAGGCAATTGACATCTACGAGAAACTCATCTTGAAAAACCCGGATAAAACCGCGTACTTTGCGGCCAAAATCAGCGAACTGAAAGCAGGAAACGCCGGGACCGGCTAACCCACCGACCGCTGACAAAGACATTATCGTGAATTTTCTGATGTACTCACCACCTGTATGGTAACGACAATTATTATCCTGATTATCATCCTGACCGTTTTGCTGATTCTGGTCGTGCTGATCCAAAATTCAAAAGGCGGCGGCCTCTCCGGCGAACTGGGCGGGTTGGGTTCCAACCAACTGATGGGCGTGAAAAAAACCACCGACGTGGTGGAGCAAATCACCTGGGGCCTCGGCGTAGGCATCATGGTGTTGGTGCTTTCGACCTACGCGCTAGTTGACAAAACCGGTGCCGGTGTGCTGAACAGTGCCAACGTGGAGAGGGCCGCTACCAAAGCCCTGCCCGGTGGTGCTGCCCCAGCTACCCGCCCCGCCCCGGCGCAAGCCCCGGTGGCTGCTCCCGGCAACTCGGCCTCGGCCCTTCGGCCCTAGAAAAGAAGTTTTCTCACAGCAAAAAGCCCCGTCAGGTACGTACCTGACGGGGCTTTTTGCTGTGGCCGTGTAGCACCGAAGTTCCAGCTTCGGTAGTGGTATTACTATGCCTGCATGAACGCTTTGGCCTTGCGGATGTTGGCGTTGGCGCGGTCGGTTTCGACCAGGCCGTCGCGGAGGCGCACGATGCGGTGGGCATATTCGGCAATGTCTTCTTCGTGCGTCACCATGATGACGGTGTTGCCTTTGGCGTGAATCTGGTCGAAAAGATCCATGATTTCGTAAGACGTTTTGCTGTCGAGGTTGCCCGTGGGTTCGTCGGCCAACAAAATGCTGGGGTCGTTGACCAGTGCCCGCGCTATGGCCACGCGCTGCCGTTGCCCGCCGCTGAGTTCGTTGGGGCGGTGCCCGGCGCGGTTTTCCAGGCCCACATTCTTGAGCGACAGCATGGCCTTCTCGATCCGGTCGGACTTGCTGAAACCGGCGTAGATGAGCGGCAGGGCCACGTTTTCGAGCGACGATTGGCGGGGCAACAGGTTGAAGGTCTGGAAAACGAACCCGATTTCTTTGTTGCGCACCTCGGCCAGCGCATTTTCGGTCATGTTGCTCACGTCCTGGTTGTTGAGCACATACCGCCCCGACGTGGGCGAATCCAGGCAGCCAATGATGTTCATCAACGTCGATTTGCCCGACCCCGACGGCCCCATGAAGGCCACGTATTCGCCTTTGTCCACCGAAATGGTGATCGATTTCAGGGCCTCAATCACCTCGCTGCCCATGATGTAGCGTTTGGCCACATCGGTTGTGTCAATAATGTTCATCGCCCCTAAAACTACGTTACGGCGCGAAAGACTTCCGGGCGTTTTCGATAGCCGACACGTTTTGCTGATAGGCTTGCGCAAACGCCTGATAGTCGGCAGGTACGTCGGTGACTTCCAGTTGCACCATGCCCGCTTCGGCATAGTCGAGTAGGCGTTGGTCGAGGCAGAGGGTGATGTACATTTTGAGCAAAGCGGGGTTGGTTTCGTTGTGGGGCAGGGCGCGGCGCACGGCTTCGTAGGCCAGGGCAGTGCGTTTTCGCGTCCGCAAAAACGCGCTGGCTTCGGCCACCAAGGTGCCGTTGGCGGGGGCAAGGGTCAGGGCCTGTTCGTAGGCGGTTTGGGCGGGGCCGGGCTGGTTGGCGGCGGCGTAGGCACGTCCGCGCAAGGCCGCCACTTCGGCGCGGTGGGTGGGCACAAAAAAGGCGCGGGCCAGCGAATCGGTGGCGGCTGGTTTGCCCCGGTAAGCCGCAATTTTCACCGCCGCCAGGTTCTCCAATGAGCGGGCTACGGGCGTTAGTTTGGCGGGGTTGCCCAGTTGGCTCAGGATCATTTGGGCGTAGAAAAACTGCCGACTGGCCAGGTACGTGTCGATGAGCGCAGCACCGGCCACGGTCTTCAGGTTCACATCTAGGATGCTTTCCCAGACCTGCCCCCGGTTGGCATCGTCGGGGCGGTAGCAGACGTAAAAGGCTCTTTCCAGGTCGGTAGATAGCTTTTTTTGGTCGAATAACACCTGCTCGATGCCGCGCAGAGCCGTGTCTTGCCGGGCGGCAGCGGCCCACAGCGGGCGGGCGGCGGGTAGGTTTCCGGCCTTGGTGAGGGCCAGGGCATGGTAAAAAATAGACAGCGTGTCGGCGTTGGGGGCCAGGGTGGCGGCGGCTTGCCGGGGCAGTTGCTGTTCCAGTTGCAAGAGGCCCAACAGGGTGCGGTAGTTGGCGGCGCGACGGGGGTTGTTGGTGGCCAGTTGGCTTAGGCCGTCAAAAGCTTCTATGGGCAGTTTGGCGCGGTACTGTGCCATAGCCAGGGCCAGCGTCAGGTCGTCGGCCACGTCCTGATTGGCGGGGTTTAGGGCGGCGCGTTGCAGACGGGTCAGTAGAGCGGGGGCGGGGCGGGGGGCCAGCAGGGCGTAGTTGTACAGACCGGCAAACTGCCCCGCATCCAGCCCGGCCCCATCAGGTACGTTGCCAGCCAGCCAGGCGGGTGGGGGGGGCGCAAGGGTGTCTTGCGGGGCCAGGTGGTGCAGGGCCAGCGCGTTGGCGGCAAAAGCGGGGTCGTTGGGGCGGGGGCTAAGCTGGGTCAGCAGGGTGGTGTCGGCGCGGAGCAGGGCGGGGCGGCGGGCATACAGGGCCAGTAAATTGGCCAGGGGCACGGCATCCTGACGGGCGTTGGCGGCGGCGCGTTGCCCGTAATAGTACGCCGAGTCGGCGAGGGCGGTTTTGCCGTAGAGGTAGCCCAGGTTGGTGAGCAGTTCGCCGCTTTGCGGAAACGTGCTGATACCGCGTTGCAGCGTTTTTATCGATTCAAAAAACAGGTTCGTTTGCCGGTACGTGTCGCTCAACCCCGCAAACGCCTGCGGCGACGGATTTTTCAACAACGCCCTCGAAAAGTAGAGCGCGGCGTTGGTTTGGTCGTTTTGAGCTAATGCCATCGAAGCCAGCGCGTAGTTGGCTTTATGTTGCCGAAACACTTCGGTCAGCGATTGCTGGTAATACGTTTGAGCCACATAGGCCTGATTTTCAGCTATGTAGGCATCACCCAGTGCGGATAATGTGGCGGCGTAGCCCTGCCGCACGGTGAGGTAGCGGCCCGCGCCCACCATGCCCACCACCGCCACCAGCCCCGCCAGCCGGAACAGCGGCAACCCCGCCACGCGGGCTTTGTAGATGACCCGGTGCACCGGCAATTGTTGCTGGTAGATGGGCCAGAAATTGAGCACCGTGTACAGTACAAACGCCACGCCCATGCCGAAATGCGTGTAGACAATGGCATCTTCAAAGACCTCAATCAGCGGGTCGTTGGCGGTGGCGAAGGCGTAGGCCATTGTTAAGGTTGTCAGCGTGGCCAGGCCCACATACAACCCCGCCCCAGCCTCTTGAAACGAGAAAGCCCCCTGTTGTTGCAATAACCGCCGAACGCCCCAAATGCCTAACAAAATAGACACGCCCACCACCAAAAACGGACTGACCACCACCACGTTCCAGTCAATAATTTTGCTGTTCTGTAACCAGATCAGTAGCAGATTCAATAGGTATAAAAAGCTGATAAACAAATAGTTGACTATCCCCAACGGGCGGCTGTTGGCGCGGCTCGTGCTGGTGAGCCAAACCAGCCCAACGCCAATTTCGAGGGCCACGAAGGCGATGAACGCCATGCTCAGGAGCACCAGCCCCGGCAGGGCGTAGCTGAGAAACATCAGCCCCGGATGGGTCAGGGGTGAGGCCAGCCAAGCGCCCCCGGCCAACGTACCCAGCAGGGCCAGAAATACCCCCGTCCGCCCGGCAAAACCAACACCGGCCCGGAAGGCGTGGAAATAGTAGCTGACCCCGCCCAGTAACGCAGCCACGCCCAAAAATGGCCACCGCCCCGCGCCGGGCAATCCCAGCACTTCCAACCGGCACAAGGCCAGTAACAGAATGAACAAGCCCGTGGCCAGGCGGTAGCGGAGGGCGGGCAACCGGCAGCTACCGGCCAGCACAAAAGCCAGGGCCACCCCCATGCCCGCCACCGTGGCCGTGGCCACCGCCGGATACACCCGCATGGGCGAGGCAATGAATTGGCCCATCACGGTTTGTACCTGCCCCCGCAGCGGCAAATCGAGTAGCCCGTCGGAGACGGTGTAGAGCGTGGCGGGCAAGCCCACCAGTTCCTGAAGCACCTCCCAGCGCACCACGTTTTCCAAGCCCCAATACCCGGCCCACGCCAGCCAGCCCAGGGCCGCACCCAACAACCCAAGCCCGGCCAGGTACGTTACCCGCGCCGGTTTGGCCCACTCCTTCCAAAAAATCAATGACATGGTTCAGTAACGAAAAAAAAGGGGGTTCGTGTGTGACCTCACCCCCCCGGCCCCCCGGAACGCCGTACCGCTCTCCGTTAGAGAGAGGGGAGCAAACTCGGCACAGCTTCGCCTTTGAAAATCAGCTTCGCGAAGCTACGCCTAGGCAACTCCCCCTCTCTAACGGAGAGCGGTCCGGCGTTCCGGGGGCTGGGGGCGGTCCCGCGTCCGGGTGAGGTCAAACAGGCAGCGAAACAACGAACACTGCACCAGCCCCGGCTTCGCTTGTTACGGTGAGGGTGCCGCCGTGGCCTTTTGTGATGATGTCGTAGCTGAGGCTCAAGCCCAGGCCGGTGCCTTCGCCGGTAGGTTTGGTGGTAAAAAAAGGCTGAAAAATCTTGTCAATCACCGCCGGGGGAATACCCGTTCCGTTGTCCTGCACCCGAATCTCGACCCGGTTGCCGCGCCGGGTGGTGGCCACGGTCAGGGTGGGCAGGTACGTGTCGGGCGGGGTTTGGGCGCGTTGCTGCACGGCGTAGAGGGCGTTGGTGAAGAGGTTCATCAGCACCCGCCCCATGTCCTGCTGCACCACCGGCACCAGCGGCAAGTTATCGGCGAACTGCGTTATCAGCCTCACGTTCAGCGCATTTGGCCCCGCACCCTGCCGAAAACCGTGGTACGCCAGCCGCAGGTATTCGTCGGTTAGGGCGTTGAGGTTGGTGGGTTCGCGTTGGCCAGTGCTATTGCGGCTGTGTTGCAGCATGTTGCGCACAATGGCGGCGGCGCGTTGGCCGTGTTGCGTTATTTTGGTAATATTCTGTTTAATGTCGGCCAGCAGCTCGCTTTCCAGCGTGGCATCACGCTCGGCGGGGAGGCGGGCTTGCTCGTTTTCCAGTTCGCTGATTAATTCGACTGATACGTCCGAGAAATTAGTGACGAAATTGAGCGGGTTCTGAATTTCGTGGGCCACGCCCGCCGTCAGTTCGCCCAAACTGGCCAGTTTTTCGCGCTGAATCAACTGGTTTTGCGTGGCGCGGAGGTCGGCCAATGACTGGTCCAGGGCGGCGGTTCGTTCCCGTACCTGTTGTTCCAGGGTCTCGTTTTGCCGGGCCAGCAGGGCCTGTTTTTCCTGCTCCTGCGCCACCGTTCGGGCCGAAAGTTGCTCTACCTCCTGCAATTTGGTGTTCAGAGCGCGGTAGGTGCGGCCATATTCCTGCACCAGCGAGAGCGACAACCCCACGGGAATACTCAAAATAGCCACAAAAATTAGGGCGGCAACAGGTACCAGCACCATGTCTATATTTAGTCCGAACCTGTACCCCTGACTGCTTAGAATGGCTCCGATAACGATCAGCACCAGGATGGTTCCCAAGCTGCTGAGGCCCGTTTTCAGCGATTTCCACGGAAGACGACTATCGGGGTCTTTGCGTTTTCGACCAATCCAACTTAGCCGCACGTAGTCAATGAACCCCAGCCCCACGGCAAGATTACCGGTGTATGGCGGCGGCGTACCAACAAGGCCTCGGTACGCCAGATCGACCGTAAACAGGGCTAACACGCTGAAGAACAGCCAGCCCGGTGGCTTTCGCAGGTATTGGTACACGCTCCAGAGCAACAGCACACAGGCCGCCCGGAAGGCCAGCTTACCCGTCAGTTCCACCACCGAGTCGAGCGTGAGGGTGGGCGTTACGTCGGTGAGGTAGTCGGCCAGGAAGGTGAGGGCAAACGCCAGCATGGCCCAGGTGAGGGTGCGGTTAATGCGCTGAAGGCGGTTGGCCCGGAAAAAGAGCAGGTGCAACAAACTCAGGATGCCGAAAATGCCGACCATGACGAAATCCAGCCCCACGCCAAACGCTTCGGAAAGTTGATGGCTGAAATCCAGCCCCGCCGACGGGGCCACCGCCGCATGAAAAGCGGGTTCGCCGGTTTCAGCAAAAAAAACGGGTTCGGGCCGAAAACTATACCGCACGGCCAGCAAATGGATCAGGGTGTCGGCCAGCGGAAGCGGCACAAACGCCGCTGCCCGCTGCGACCCGCCCGAATCAATCCGGGGCGGGCGGATGCTGCGCAGTAACCGCCCGTCGAGGTAAATATCTGTTCGGCCAAACTGCTTGATAACCAAGCTAATAGGTTGCCGGGCTGTGCGGTTGGAGAGCTTCACCCGGAGCCTGTACCAGCCTGTTCCGGTGGCCCACAAGGCGTTGTTGGCCCGAATAGGCTCTTGCGGGGCTACCCGCCCGGTCCAGTGCGCATCGGTGTAAGCGGGTTTTTCCCACCCTAAACTATCGCCCGCCCCGAACCGCCATCGGGCATCGCTCAGGCGGCTATCGCGGTGAATGATGTACGGTTTTTGGGCTGAATAGGTCTCAGGTACGTCGCTGAAGAGTTTTTTCAGGAGCACCTTCGGCGGCGGCTTGCCCCCCGGCTGCCCCCATGCCGACACCCCACCCAACAGCAACACCATGAACAGAACCGCTTGTTTCATACCAGCAAGGTACAACGTACCTGTTATTGCTGCATGGCCCGGTTGACATTGGCCAGCAGGGTTTCGTAGGGAACGTAGCCCTGCGCCACCAGAAAGAGCTTGTCGTTGTGGTCTACAATAACCGCCGGGAAGCCGCCAATCTGCATCTGCGCCACCAGGCCAAACTCCTGCCGGGTTTGCTGCCGGATGGCCTCATCGTCTGCGTGGGCCACAAATTCAGCGGGGTCAAGGCCGAAGGGTTCTACCAGGGGGCCGTAGTTTTCCCACACGTTCAGGTCAATGCCGTCGTGGTAGAGGGCGTTTTGCAGGGCCGCCGCAAAGGCAATCTGGCGCGAGGGAGTAGCCCCCAGCTGCGTGGCTTTGAAGAGGCTCATGGCCTGCCCCGGCGGGGTCGAGTTTGACAGGTACGTGCCGGGCCGGAGCAGGTTGGTGAGGTAGGCTTCGCCAAACTGAACGCCGGTACGTTCCTCTACGGTTTTGTACGCCTGTTCAATGTAGCTCATCGACACCGAAACGGGTTGCACCCGCGCCCCGGTCATCATGCCGCCGCTGAGCACTTCATACGAAAATTGGGTGGGGTGTTCGGCCTGAAACCGGCTGATAACCGGGCTAAACCCGTAGCACCAGCCGCAAAGGGCATCGTAGATGTAAAGAAGACGGGGCATAGCAAAAAAAATGGGTTTACAAACGGGCTGACGTACCCGTTTGTAAACCCAAAACTCAAAAGATTGCCCGCAGGTTTCACCCAAGCCTACGGTGTTTTTCTACCGAAGGTTGCGAACAAACCGCCGCATGGTTTCGCGGTAAATCTGTTCCGAAGCATCAAGCGGTTGTTGGTGGCGCAACAACGCCCCCAGCGTAATGATGCCGTGGGAGGTGGCCCACCACTCGAAGTACAACCGCCGAATGGCCTCCGCCGATTTGGGAATAAAGGCGAAAATGATCCGGCAAACAATTTCGTTCACTGCTTTTATCTCCTCCGATTCGCTCAACGATACCTGGCAGTTGGCTCCGTTCAGGTTATACATAACCTGGTAAAGTTCAGGCTGTTGCGCGGCAAACTGCCATTGCACCAGCGAGATTTCGTAGAGCAGTTTTTCGGGGTCGCGATAGAGTTTCAGCAGCCGCTCGTATTCGTTACGCAAGAACCGGAAGCCCTCGTTTCGGATCTCGTCGAGCAACCGGTCTCTGCTCTCGAAATAATCGTACACAACGGGGGCACTGTACTCGATGGCATCTGCGATTTTTCGGATCGAGACGGCCTGCCAGCCTTCGCGGCGGGCAATATCCTTGGCGGTGTGGAGAATACCCGCCCGCGTCTGTTCGCGGGTGCGCAGTTTGCGCTCGACTACTTCCATGATAGGTCAGATCTGTTTACGGTGTAATTGAGCAGAAAGGTAAGCGATTCCCGGTATTTTTCCGAACTCATTTTTTTTGTGCCAGTATCCAGATGCCCTCATCACCAACCTGATAGCTCTCGCCGGTGGGAGTGCCATAGGTGTCTACGGGCATCAGCCCGGCTTCGCGGAACAGGCTGAGCAACTCGGCCACGGTATAGACGTAGTAGTGGGCGGTGCGGTCATTTACTTCGGTAGAATTATTTTCGCCCTGCCGGTAATACCTGATTTTTTGGGTCACGCGGGCCGTCAGCGGGTCGTAGTCGTTCTGGATCAGCACCTGGATATCCGGCCCCGCGTCGAGCCAGGCCCGCTCCTGAAAATCGGGCAAAAAACTCTCGGCCACCATGCCCGACTGGGCCAGAAACCGCCCGCCCGGTGCCAGCAACCCGGCAATGCGCCGCAAGAAGGCGAGCATGTCAGTTCGGTCGAAAAAACACAGGCTGTTGCCCAGGCAGTAGGCCGCTCCAAACGATTCTGCGCCACCAATCAGGGCCGGGTCGAGGATCATAAAATTGGCCACCAGCGCGTTTAGGGCCAGTTTCTTACGCCCCACGCTGGCCCGCAGGTCGGCAATGGCCACGGCTGAAATATCGACCCCCGTGACGTTGGCCCCCATCCGGGCAAGGGGCAGCGCATGGCGACCGTAGCCGCAAAACACGTCGAGTAGCCGGTCGTGGGGGCCAAACGCCAGCGTTTCCACCAGCAGTTCAAGTTCCTGCTGAGTGGCCTCTTCAGACTGGGCTTCTTTCCAGGCTTGCTGGGGCAGGGCCGTAAAAAAATCGGTATACCAGGGCATGGTGTATTGTTTCGGCTTGCCCCCCGCCCTAAAGGGTGCCCGCTTGCGCGTCAATGCGCCGTTGGCGAAGCTACGCTTGCGCAAGCGGGCACCCTTTAGGGCGGGGGGCAAGCCGAGATAAATGGTTTCCAGATCAGCGCAGGGCGGCTTTTACGGCTTCGAAGTCAGGTACGTTACCGGCGTTCTCCAGCACTTCGGCGTGTTTGATGAGGCCGTCTGCGCCGATTACGAACGCCGCCCGTTTACTTACGCCGCGCATGTTCATCACGAAATTTTCGTAAAGTGCCCCGTAGGCGGTCGAAATTTCTTTGTTGAAGTCGGACAGGAGGGGGAAGGGCAGGGTTTGGTCGGCTTTGAATTTGGCCAGCGTAAAAGGCGAGTCAACCGAGATGGCCAACACCTGGGCGTTGAGGTCGGTGTAGGCCCCCAGGTCGTCGCGCAGGGCGCAGAGTTCGGCGGTGCAGACGCTGGTGAACGCCATCGGAAAAAACAGCAGAACGACCGGTTTTTCGGCGAAATCACGCAGGGAAACGGGCTTGTTTTCGGATGAAAAAAGCGTGAAGGCGGGGGCGGGTTGGCCGGGTTGTAGGGACATGCCTGTTGACTGAAAAATTAAACCTGTGGTGGCAAAGGTAGGGACAAAGGTGTTTGCCGCCCGTGCGTATGTTTGTGGTCTCACGCTAACCCAAATCCTATGCAAACGTATTGGGGCATCGACCTCGGCGGCACTAAAATAGAAGGTGTCATTCTTTCGGCTCCCTCACCCGATGCCGTGGTGCTTCGGCAACGGATCGACACGGAGGCCCATCTGGGCTACACCCACATTGTTGACCGGATTTGCCTATTGGTAGAGCAGCTAAAAGCCGCCTCTGGATACGTACCTGAGCACATTGGCTTTGCCACGCCCGGTACGCTCGACCCTGCCACCCAGACCATGAAAAACTGCAATACTACCTGCCTCAACGGCCAGCCCTTGCATCAGGCCCTGACGCAGCGGTTGGGGGTGCGGGTGTCGTTGGCCAACGATGCGAACTGCTTTGCGCTGGCCGAGGCCACGCTGGGGGCGGTGCCGCTGGTGGTGCCCAGGTTTCAGTTGGTGTTTGGCGTAATTATGGGCACGGGCGTGGGCGGCGGCGTGGTGGTGCGGGGGCAGGATGGCCGCCCGTTTGTCATCAACGGCCTACACGGCATTGGCGGCGAGTGGGGCCATAATATCCTGGAAGAGAATGGCTATGCCTGTTATTGCGGCAAACGCGGCTGCACTGAGCAGGTACTTGCCGGCCCGGCCCTGGAGCGGTTCTATTTCGAACGAAGCGGCCAAAAACTAGGTCTGAAAGAGATTGTGGCCCGCCACCGCGCCGGTACCGATGCCCTGGCCAGCGAAACCATTCGGCGGATGTTGACTTATTTTGGCCGGGCTATTTCCACGCTCATCAACGTGCTCGACCCCGATGCCATTGTGCTGGGCGGTGGCGTGGGCAACATCGATGAGCTGTATTCGGAAGGCGTGGAGGAGATCAAAAACTATATTTTCAACGACAAAATTGTGAAAACGCCCATCCTCCGCCCCCTTCTGGGCGACAGTGCGGGGGTGTTTGGCGCGGCCATGCTCTAGAATTGCCTGGTCTGCCAGCCGCGCTTTTTAGCCTGTCCTGGGGGCAGTCCATTGCGCCCGTGCTTGTACCAGCCCTTGTGCTTCCCGTTATCGTGGGGGCGGTTTGGCCGGTCATTCAACAGCAAGACTGGGCGGCAAGCCGTAAAGAACAGACTAAACAGGCAGGTATAGAGCAGGGCGCGTTTCATGGGCAGAGCGTTAGGTGTTCCCATAACGCTGCCGGGCTGCACCGGCGTATGCCTCAGCCAACCTGCGCCACTTGCCCAAAATCGTCCCAGAACGTGGGGTACGATTTGGCCACCACGCCCGGCTCCTCAATCAGTACGGGTTGGCGCATGGCCACCGGCGCAAACGCCATCGCCATCCGGTGATCATCGTAGGTCGAGATTCGGATGGGTTCGGGGCCAACGGGAGCCGTAACCGGACGTACCTGGTAGCGGGTGTTGGGTTCGGTTTCGGTGAGGTCGGCCCCGAATTTGCGCAGTTCGGTTTGCAGGGCCAGTACGCGGTTGGTCTCCTTAATTTTCAGGCTCTCGATGCCCGTAAAGGTGGCGGGAATGCCCGCGAAGGCGCAACAAACGGCTACGGTTTGGGCCAAATCGGGGCAGTTTGTGAAATCGACTTCGATCTGGCTGGCGGCGGCTTTTTTAATCAAATTATAACCTTTACCCGTAAATGTGGCCTGCACTCCTAGTTGGTCCATGATGCCCACAATAGCACTATCGCCCTGAAGCGAATGGGCCTTCAACCCCAACAGTTCAACTTCCGATCCTTCCGGGGCCAGGGCCACCGTGCTGAACCAATAGCTCGCCCCCGACCAGTCGGATTCAACGGCGTAGGCCGTGGGCCGATACGTACCTGCGGGAATCTGGATGGTCTGCGCCGCCCAATCAGCGGTGGGTGTAACGCCAAACGCGGCCATTTGTTCTAGGGTCATGGTCATGTAAGGTACCGACCCCAACGGCCCCGTGAGGCGGAGTAACAGGCCACCGGGTAGGAGCGGTGCCAGCATGGCCAGGGCCGAAATGTATTGGCTGCTGACATCGCCCCGGATGCTCAGTTCGGTGGCTCCGGTATACTGAAAACCAGCGAGTTGCAGCGGCGGGTAGCCCTCTTGCCCCAGGTACGTGATGTTGGCCCCCAACGTGCGCAGGGCCTCCACTAGGAGGCCAATGGGCCGTTCGCACATCCGGGCCGTGCCAGTCAGGGTCTTGGTTTGGCCCGTCAGGGCGTAGTAGGCCGTCAGGAAACGCATGGTCGTACCCGCATCCAGCACGTCGGCGGTGGGCGCGTCGGTTTCGGCCAGGAGGCGAATCAGGGTTTGCGTGTCGCGGGCAGAAGACAGGTTCTGGAGGCTCGACCCGAAGCCGGTAAGCGCGTCGAGAATCAGGGCGCGGTTGCTTTCGCTTTTCGACGAAGCCAGGGCAACGGTGGCCCGGATGGGCCGGGTAGGCGGGGTGAGCAGGAGGGCGTTCATAGCGCAAAAGAACAACAAATTTGCGGCATGAAGACCAAAAAGCCGGGTACCAGGCGGCTAGGCATGTATTTAGCCGTTGGCCACAGAGGCGGGCCTGTCTGTAGGTGATATACTGGCCGTAGACAGCCAGAATTGTTGCAGTTCGTGTACCGTCTGGGTAAGTTGGGCGTACTGGTGGGGCTTGGTAATGAACGAGTTAGCCCCCAGCGCGTAGGCTCTGGTCACGTCTTCGCTGGCGCTGGAGGTGGTCAGCACCAGCACGGGTACGGTGCGGTGGGCCTCCAGCGCACGGAGGCGAATCAACGTCTGAAAACCG
Organism: Fibrella sp.; assembly: GCA_043763995.1. Classification (GTDB taxonomy): domain Bacteria; phylum Bacteroidota; class Bacteroidia; order Cytophagales; family Spirosomataceae; genus Fibrella. The sequence goes on along the minus strand of JAYUKZ010000257.1, from coordinate 27,718 downwards.
TCCAGAATGGGCATATTCAAATCCAGCAGCACCAGTGTGGGGCTAATGGTGGTTTCCAAGAGGCAGGTGAGCAACTCTTCGCCATTGGTAAAAAAAAACAAATCGCAGGGCATTCCGCTGGCATTGAAGGCGGTTTGCAACAGAAACTGGTCGTCCTCGTCGTCGTCAGCAATAAAGATGATGTGCCGTTTCATGCTCAGTTTTTGGTAGATTGGGGAATAAAAGTAGCGATTCGCATCCGAAAAAAAAAGCCCGAACCAGAACGTTAATCAGCGCAAACCTCTGGGAAAGCCCGCTCAATTTGTCCACAACACCTTCAGCGCGTGCCGGTCGTTGATGCGGTAACTGCGGTGCGAAAATTTGTAACACAGTCCGCCGCCTAGCAGCAAAAGTCCCCCCGGCACGAACGATTTTCGGTCGAAAAAAAACTGCCCCGTCCCATCCAGGTTGCGGGGGTTCACAAAATCGGCGATGATGAAAAGCAGCCCGGCGGCGGGCAACAGGTAAGCCGCCTCGCTCACAAACGGAATGCGGCGGTTGAGGTACACCCGCTGCACATCGCGCAGCGGAAACCCCAGCGGCTGTGGCTGGTCGTAGAGTTCATTTTGAAAGGCAATGCTGAAGGCCGTATCGCTCACGGTGGTAAGGGGGTAGCGGTACTTTTCCCCGTCTGATTTGGCCCGAAACGCCATGGTCTCGCCCTGAAAAATGCGGTACCGCCGAAAACGCCCAAACACCCCCGTCACGTCGATGGCCAAATACCGGTTTGGTAGTATTTTAACACTTTCTGCCGGAGTAGTTCCTACTGAGTCAACCCCCGCCAACGTACCTGGGCGGGTGGGGGGTTCCAGCATCCGCACGCCGGGCACGGTGCCGGGTTGGGCCTGGGCCAATTGGGTCAGCAGCCCAAAGGCTAAACCAAAAAAACAGCGTGTCATAGGTAGGGTCATTTGCCTCCATAACCCCGCCCGGCCCCGAATGGTTGGAACAAGGGCGCGGGCAACGTACCTGGCTAGTTTTCGGCCAATTTGGGCTGGGTTACGCGCACTTCGCTGATGCGCTTGTCGTCGGCGGCCAGGACGTGGAACTGGAAATCCTCGAAGCTGATTTCGTCGCCGGTCTTGGGTAGGCGGCTGAAAAGTTCGAGCAGCAAGCCGCCCAACGATTCGGAATCGCCGCGCACGGTGTCGAACACCGAGGGGTCAACGTCCAGCACCCGGCACACGTCGGGCAGGGGCGTTCGGCCTTCAAAAATCACGGTTTGCTCGTCTACGCGCCGGTAGCCTACCGGGGTTTCTTCGTCGAACTCGTCGTTGATGTCGCCAAAAATTTCTTCGATAATATCTTCCAGCGTCACCAAGCCCCGCGTACCGCCATATTCGTCCACCACAATGGCCATGTGTACGCGCTTGCGCTGGAAATCCTGGAGGAGGTCGTCTACTTTTTTGGTTTCGGGAATAAAAAACACCGGCCTCAGCAACGTTGTCCAGGCAAACGATTCGGCGGTGTTGAGGTGGGGCAGCAGGTCTTTCAAATACAGCACGCCCTCAATCTGGTCGATGGTTTCGCTGTAGACCGGTACCCTGGAATAGCCCGCGTCGTGGAGTTGTTCCAGCAGGGCGGGAAAGGGTAAATCGTTGGGGAAAGCCGTGATGTCCATCCTGGCCCGCATCACCTGCCGGGCCGTGAGGTTGCTGAAATTCACGATGCCTTTCAGCAATTCTTTCTCTTCCTCGCTCGACGACGTACCTGTGAGTTCTACGGCTTCGCTCAGTTCTTCGGCAGAGAGTTTGTAGCCCCGCCGGTGAATGCGGCGGTCAATTTGGTTGCTCAGGGCCACCAACAGGCGGGCCACGGGTGCAAATACCAGCAACGCCGCCCGCACCACCCACAACGTGCGCCGGGCCACCGTGAGGGCATATTGCGCGGCGTAAATTTTGGGAACCATTTCGCCAAAAAGCACAATCACCAGCGTGGTCACGAGCGTAATACCCGCCAGCAACCACCCCGACCCGTGGGATAGGCCCGTGACGACCCAGGCCACGTAGGTGACAATGAGCACAATGGCAATGTTGAGCAGGTTGTTGAGAATGACCAGCGAAGCCAACAGCCGTTTGGGCCGTTCCAGAATGGCCGTGATGTGCCGAAATGCGGGGCTGTCGCCCTCGCGGCAACGGGCGCGGTCTTGGGGGGAGAGACTAAAAAAAGCGGCCTCTGCCGCCGAAGCCAGAGCCGCCAGAAACAGCAAAAGCACAATTACGGCCACGTATGGGCCATAAACAGGAAGATAGGTGCCCCAGTTGTTGCCAACCTGGAGCACCTGTGTGGAAGATGGGTCGCCTGGAACCATAGGGTAAGCGGGGATCAACGGCGGTTGACCGGCGTGATATTAAAAAGGCAGGTCGTCGTCGCTTCCTCCGGCATCGAACGTGGCGGGGGCTGGTGTAGCTTTGGCGGGTGCCGGGCGGGGCGCGGCGGCTTGAGCGGGCGCGGCTTGTGGCGGTGCCTGTTGGCGCGGCGCGGCGGCTTGAGGGGCTTGTTGCTGGCGGGGGGCGGGTTCGCTTTGGCCACCGGCCTCGTCGTTGCGGCTTCCCAGCAGTTGCAGCGTGGTGCCGCGCACCCGCAGCGTAAAGCGGTCTTTGCCTTCTTTATCGACCCAGGTTTCGGTACGCAGCCGACCCTCGATGTAGACCGGGTTGCCCTTGCGCAGGTACTGTTCGGCTACTTTAGCCTGTTCGTTCCAAAGCTCCACCCGGAACCACTCGGTTTGTTCTACTTTTTCGCCGTTGCGGGCGGTGTACTTCTCGGTGGTGGCCACGTTGAACTGGGCCACTACGCCCCCGCCATCCAGGTACCGGACTTCGGGGTCTGCCCCCAGATTGCCAATGAGCGTAACTTTGTTTAGGCTTGCCATACTGTCTTTGTGTGTGTTAAAATGCTGATTCACAACGGGGTTAAGCGGAAATAAAGATACTAAAAAACCCCCGTTAATCCAAACTGTTTTTCCAGAAATGTTGTGATCAGTACCGGTTTTGGCAATCGGCCCACTTCTTCGGCGGTGTACCAGTTAAAGCCCATCGGCAAGGCCGTTTGCAAACCACCAGGTACGTCGATCTGGTAAAATTCGGCCTGAATGCGCTGGTGCGAAAGCAGTTGTTGCCCGGTGGTGGGCGGGCCAAGCACAACGCCTTGCCCCACCAATTCGTTCGCCTCGGCGGGCCACGTGGCGGGAGGCCAAGACGGGGCGGCGGCATCGGTTTCGAGGGCGTAAAACTCGTACAGATCCTGCCAGATATCGCGCCCGGTACGTTGGTGCAGGGCCAGCCGCAGGGTGGGGCCGCTGCCCTGCCGAAACACCAGGTACGTGAGGAAACGAACCCGAACGGCGGCTTTTTTCTTCTTGACGGGCAACCTTTTTTGCTGCCCTGTCTGGTAGGCAACGCACTGTTGTTGAAGGGGGCACAACAGGCAGTCGGGGGCCACAGGAGTACACTGTATGGCCCCAAATTCCATGATGGCCTGGTTGTAGGCCGCCGGGTCTTCGGCATGGGCAATGAGGCCGTTGGCCAGGGCTGTAAACGTCTTTTTGGCCCCCGGCGTAGTAATGTCTTCGCCAATGCCAAACACTCGCGCCAGCACCCGGTATACGTTGCCGTCCAGCACCGCCACCCGTTCGCCAAACGCAAACGAAGCCACGGCGGCGGCGGTGTAGGTGCCCACGCCTTTTAAGGCCAGGAGCGCGGCATACGTACCTGGAAACTGCCCTGCCAGGCTGCTATGAATGAATTTGGCCGTTTGGTGGAGGTTGCGGGCGCGGGAATAATAGCCCAGCCCTTGCCAGAGCCGTAGCAGTTCCTGCTCCGGGGCCAGAGCCAGATCGGCCAGGGTGGGGTAGGCTTCCAGAAACCGATTATAATAGGGCAACCCCTGCGCCACGCGCGTCTGTTGCAAAATCACTTCCGAGAGCCAGATGTAGTACGGGTTGGTGGTGTTTCGCCAGGGGAGGTCGCGCCGGTGGCGGGGGTACCAGGTTTCCAGGGCGTGAGCAAAAGCCAGTGGTAGCGGCCCGCCGTTTTGGCCGTTGTGGTCTGATTCCCAGATCAAAATAAAAAAAGAGATTTCACCGTTGAGTGTGAATTAGGAATGGGAGTGTTTCATTATCAAGCGAAAAGGGCTACCTTTGTACTCCTTTTTTCAGTGCCAGAGAATCAACATACAAGTAATCGCTAAAGTTTAGTAAGTCGTGACGAAAGCAGACGTAATCGCTGAGATTTCCGATAAAACAGGAATCGAAAAAGCAGATGTAACCCACACCCTGGAGATGTTCTTCTCGGTCATTAAGAATTCGTTGTCCGAAGGTGAGAACATCTACGTGCGCGGATTCGGCAGTTTCATTAACAAGAAACGTGCTAAGAAGGTAGCCCGGAACATTTCCAAAAATACGGCAATGGTCATCGAAGAGCACTTTATCCCCAGCTTCAAGCCGGCTAAAGTGTTTGTGGAGCAGGTCAAAACGAGCGACAAGGCCAAAGTATCGGCTGAGTAACATTTATGGAATGGCCCTGCGGGTTGCCTCATCGCCATCCGCAGGGCCATTTTCTACATCGTTCGTTTCGATACCGGGCATGAAAACCTCAACCTTACTCGTTTTGCTGTCGGCAGTAGGGCTGACCATCGGGCTGTATGTGCTGCCCCGATGGGTGGTTCAGGGCCAGGCAAAACAGTTGGGTACTCCCGTGGGCGGTCGAACATCAGACGCTCCCGTGGCCGATTCGTTGGCGGTGGTGGCAAATTCGGGAACGAAGTCGAAGGCCGACGTGCAACACAACGAGCCATTGACTCCCGACCAGCAAAAACAGGCCGAAGGGTTGCGGGGGCAGTATGCCACCGCCAACCCGGTAGCCCGTGCCGCCGTCGGTAAAAAACTGATTGCCTTCTTTCGGGCGGCAAACCGGTTCGACAGTGCAGCGTTTTATGCCGGTGAGTTGGCCGGGCAAACGCCTTCGGTAGAAAACAACCTGCGGGCGGGCGACCAGTATTTTGAGGCGTATGGGTTTGCCGTGGCCGAACCGAAAGCAACGTACCTGGGCGAACAAACCAGAGTTTTCTACCAAAAAGCTCTGGCGCAAAACCCTGATTTGCTGTCGGCAAAAGCTAACATGGCCATGACGTATGTGTCTACGGCAACCCCCATGCAGGGCATTATGATGCTCCGCGAAGTGTTGCAACAAGACCCTACCAACGAGTTAGCCCTGTTCAATTTGGGGTTGCTTTCCATGCGGTCGGGGCAGTATAGCAAAGCCGTTGACCGGTTTCGGCAAATTTTGGTCAGTGACCCCGCCAACCGGAAAGCGCAGTTCTATTTGGGCGTATGCCTGGTGGAAACAAACCAAAAAGCCGAGGCCAGAAAAGTGCTGGCCGACGTGAAAGCCAACGAAAAAGACCCGCAAATTCAGGCGGCCATCAGAGAGTTGGAAGAACGATTACAACCGTAGAGACCGGTCCGCCGGTGCGGCATCTCTGCGTCTAGTACCAGAATGTAGAGACGCTTCTTTGCGTCTATTCAGAAATAGGGTTTGCCGGGTGGCAGGCCATCAAGTAGTAGAACCATCAAAACCTTACTAGTATGCCTTGCGGTAAAAAACGGAAACGGCACAAGATTGCCACGCACAAGCGGAAAAAACGCCTCAGAAAGAATCGGCACAAGAAAAAGTAGGTAGGAATTAAGCGTTAAGAATTAAGAATGTAGCCGTGTCACCGACGCGCTCAATACTTGATTCTTAACGCTTAGTTCTTAATTTTTAATTACCTCAAGCCCCGCCGTAGTTTTGCGTGCGTGGCTTCTTTGTTTTACCTACGCCATTCTAACCGTGCTATCAGCTTGTGAGCAACGAAATTGTAATTAGCTCCACTCAGAAAGGGGACCGGATCGCGCTCTTGCAGGACAAACGCCTGATGGAGTACCACCTCGACGAGTCGGAAAGCAGCTTTACCGTTGGCGATCTCTATTTGGGTACTGTTAAAAAGTTGTCATCGGGGCTTAACGCGGCATTTGTCGACGTGGGCCACGAAAAAGACGGGTTCCTGCATTATCAGGATCTTGGTCAGCACATCAACTCGCTTAATAAGTTAACCAAAGATGTTATTGCCAAACGGGTCGCCACCGGTCGGTTGTCGGGTTTCGAACTGGAACCCGACATTGACAAGATCGGTAAGATCGACAAAGTGCTGACCAAAGGGCAGTCTATTCTGGTGCAGGTGGTGAAAGAACCCATCTCGACCAAAGGGCCGCGCCTCTCTTGCGACATTTCTATTGCGGGCCGCTATTTGGTGCTCGTACCCTTCTCGAACGGGGTTAATTTATCGAAAAAAATTGTTGACCGCGCCGAGCGAAACCGTCTCATCAAGCTCATGTCGTCCATTAAACCCCAAAATTTCGGGGTCATTGTCAGGACCGTGGCGCAGGGCAAAGAGGTGGAAGAACTCGACCGCGACTTGCAGGACTCCATCGACAAGTGGGACCGCACCATGCAGACCCTGCGCGATGCCAAACCCCGCGACCGGGTGCTGAGCGAGATGAACCGTGCCTCGTCTATCCTGCGCGACATGCTCAACGAATCCTTCGACAGCATTACCGTCGACACGCAGGAGAGCTACGACGAAACCCGCCGGTTTATCCATACCATTGCGCCCGAAAAGGAGAAAATTGTAAAGCTCCATACTGGCAAGGTCAAGATGTTTGAGGCTTTGGGCCTGGAGAAACAGATTAAGTCGCTTTTTGGCCGCTCGGTTAGTTTGCCCGGTGGCGGCTACCTCATCATCGAGCATACCGAGGCCCTGCACGTTATTGACGTAAACAGCGGCAACAAGTCAAATTCGGAGGAAGACCAAGAGGCCACGGCCATCAGCGTGAACCGCGAAGCCGCCCGTGAAATTGCCCGCCAACTGCGTCTGCGCGACATGGGGGGTATTATCGTGATCGATTTCATCGATATGAAGAAGGCCGACAACAAGAAGTTGATTTTCGACATCATGCGCGATGAGATGCAGACCGAACGCTCGAAATACACCATTCTGCCCCTGACCAAGTTTGGCCTCATGCAGATTACGCGGCAGCGGGTACGGCCCGAAATGAACATCGTGACGCGGGAGGTGTGCCCCACCTGCAACGGCACGGGCACTATTCAGGCATCGGTGCTGATTACCGACGTGATTGAAGACAACCTGGACTACATTCTGACCCGCCAAAACGAACGGGGTATCAAGATTGTGCTGCACCCGTTTCTGCACGCCTTTTTCACCAAAGGCCTTTTTTCGCGGCAGCGGCAGTGGTATTTCAAGTACAAAACCTGGGTAACACTGGAAAAAGACAGCTCGCTGGGCATCACAGAGTTCCGGTTCCTGAACAAAAACGGCGAACCTTTCGAGTTGACCTCGGCCTCGTTGCCCGCCAACGCCGTGGCCGTGGGGGCAGAGGCGTAGGTACGTTGGGTTAAGAGCAAAAGGCCCCAAATCGTGTGATTCGGGGCCTTTTGCTTTGTGCTACACTACTGGTAAGTTCACCAGGGCCGTTTACCCATGTTGGTTCGGGTGTAGCGGTAGGTAGCCGCAGCGTTTATCTCGGCGGGGGAGTTGACCAACTCGCTCACCCACAACTTATCGTTGCCAGTACCGTCATCTATACCTTCAACAAAAATAAGGTGAACCTTGTAATACTGTCCATTGGTAAGCTGATAGACTACATATTGGCCTTCCACGTCCACCCTTACACGTTGAGCCATACGGCTCTGGAAAACTATCTGTTTGTCTCGGTAGATAGTCACCGAGTCAATCTCGGTTCTTTGAGTGTTGCCCGCCCTGACGACCCATCCGTCGTACTTGCGTTCCATATATTGCGAGTAGCCCAGTTTGGTCGCAGACGTGGACACACCCTGTGCTGTCACTACTTCGTCCAGCAACCAGCCCCCCCCCATTGCCCCCTCAAAATGTGGATCAAACTTGCCATATTTTGGTACACACGACTGAAGAAGGACCAGCCACAGTATTGCCAACACTGTCTGCTTCATGTAAGTCATAAACATAGTTTTAAACGAGGATAGATGTTCGGGCAGAAAGCGGCAAAATATAGTCACGATGCTGCTACTGGCAAGTTCTTTTTTATTCACCGGTTAAGTTGTGCGTGGTATATGTGCATGTCAAACCGTAGCCGTAGGGGCAGAGGCGTAGGTACGTTGGCAAACCCCTCTACTGGCCCTGGGCTGAGTGGGAAATGACGACAAGGTTCAACACGTATGAATGGAAGACCCTGGTACCGCTGGTGCCAGGGTTATTTTTTTGTCACTTTATAAACGTTATTTTTGGGCTATGGAACAACAAAATTTTAACGGCGACGGGTCAATCGATGTAGAACTGAGCGAAGACATTGCCGAGGGTATTTACGCCAACCTGGCCATGATTGCCCACTCCAACAGCGAATTCATCGTCGATTTTATCCGGCTGATGCCGGGCGTACCTAAAGCCAAAGTGAAATCGCGCATTATTCTTACGCCCGAACACGCCAAGCGGCTGCTTTCGGCCCTGAAAGAGAACATCCGCAAATACGAAGATTCGTTTGGGGCCATTAACCAGCCCGACGATGCCTTTCGGTTTCCGACCGGTGGCTTTGGCGGGCCGGTGGGCGAAGCCTGAAACATTACGGCCCCAACTGCGTTGAGAAATCAGCCCCACCAGTAGCCAGATACGTTGCCGGTGGTTTGCTGTTCACTCAACGTTTTTTGTTCATGTTGCAACTTCGCTCCAGCGGGCTGCTGCTCCACATCACCTCCCTGCCGTCGGCGCACGGCGTGGGCGATTTGGGGCCTGCCGCCTATGCCTTTGCCGATTTTCTGGCCCGTAGCGGCCAAACCTACTGGCAAATTCTACCCCTCACCCCCCTCGACCCCGGCGCGGGGTTCTCGCCCTACAGCAGCCCGTCGGCGTTTGCCGGTAACACGTTGCTTATCAGCCTGGAACGGTTGGCCGAGCAGGGGCTGTTGCCCCCCCAAGAGGTAGACCAACTCAGTGCCGAATGGCTGGAAACGCCCCCGGCAATGGCCACGGCCTGGGCCAAAAAGCAGCCGTTGCTCCGGCAAGCCGCCGAAGCGTTTGTGGCCCAGGGCTGGGCCGATGCCGGGCGCGGGTTCGACACGTTTTGCGCCACCCACGCCCATTGGCTGGACGACTACGCCCTGTTTGTGGCTCTTCAGAATGACCTCAACAGCCCCGTCTGGACCAACTGGCCCGCCGAACTCGTGCACCGCGACGGCCCCGAACTGGCCCGCCAAACCACCCGGCTGGCGCATGACACACGGCTCATAAAAGTGCTGCAATTTTTGTTCTACCAGCAATGGAATGACCTGATTTCGTACTGCTACGCCAGAAAAGTCCACCTCATTGGCGACATTCCCATTTACGTCCAGCAAAATAGTGCCGACGTGTGGGCCAACAAAAGCCTGTTTAAACTGGACGAAAAGGGCTCGCCCAGGTACGTTGCCGGGTCGCCACCCGACTATTTTTCGAGCGATGGCCAACGTTGGGGCAACCCCATCTACGATTGGGCCGAGCACGAACGCACGGGCTTTGCCTGGTGGATTCGGCGGATGCGCCACCAAATGGGGTTGTATAGCCTGACCCGGCTGGATCATTTTCTGGGCTTCGATATGTACTGGGAAATTCCGGCCCACGAGCCAACGGCCACGGTGGGGCAGTGGGTGCAGGCCCCCACCGAAGCGTTTATTCATGCCATGTACCGGCAGTTTGTGCAGTTGCCGCTCATTGCCGAAGACCTGGGCGCACGGTCGGCAGAGATTCAGCCGTTTTTGCGGCACTACGTTATTCCGGGCATGCGCGTGGTGCAGTTTGGCTTCGGCGACGATATGCCTACTTCGTCGCACATTCCGCACAACCACACGCTGAACAACGTGGTCTACACCGGCACTCACGACAACAACACGACGCTGGGGTGGTTCCGGCAGGGCGATTCGGCCTTGCACCGGCAGTTGGACACGTACCTGGGCGTGCCCGTGACGGAGGCCAACGTGGTGCCGTTGCTCACGCGGCTGACCATGCAGTCGGTGGCGCGGCTGGCTATTTTGCCGGTGCAGGACGTGTTGGGCCTGAGCGAAACCGACCGCATGAACACCCCCGGTTTGGGTGGCCAAAGCTGGCAATGGCGGCTTCGGCCCGGTATGCTTACCGATGAGGTCAGCGATGCGCTTTTGGCCCTCACGCACCTCACAGGGCGGGTTTAGGGCATGAGCACCTGGTCAATTACGTGGATCACCGCGTTTTTGGCCAGTACGTCGGCCTCTTTCACGGTGGCAGCGGTGGCATTTTTGTTGCCTTTCACAGTGATACCCGTTGTGGGCGTGGCCAACGTAAGCCGGTTGGTGGCCGAGGTATTAAGCGTGGTGAGGGCACCAGCCTGGAGGCGGTTAGAAAAAGCCAGGCCCGGCACCACATGGTAGCGCAAAATACCGGCCAGGGTAGCAGGGGCGGCGGCGTTAATGTCGGCCACGGTTCGGAAACCGGCGGCAGTAAAGGCAGCATCGTTGGGGGCAAAAATGGTCAGTTGTTTCAACGAAGCCGTGGTGGTGGTGCCATTCAGGATGGCCATCAGGTCGGGTTGGGCGGCGGCGGCGCGGGTCACGGCGGCTAGCAGCAGGGTCATGTCGGACCGGGTGCGTAGGGCCATCACGGCATCGGTGGCGGGCGGTATCAGCAACGTACCTACGGTATGAATCACGCCATTGACCACCAGTTGGTCGGTTTTGGTCACTTTCGCGCCGTTGACAAACAGGCCGTTGGCTCCGTTGGTGAGGTATAGCGCGGCGGGGTTGGCCGTTTCCACGGCCAGGTTGTCGGCGGTGGCCAGTTCGGGCGTTTTGGTGGTAATGATGCCCGTGATGAGGTGGTAGCGCAGAATACCTTTCAACGTTTCAACGGGAATATTCTTAACCGACTCCGGCGTGGTGAAGCCTTTGGCTTTGAAGGCATCGTCGGTGGGGGCAAACACGGTGAGGTTGGTGGCTTTCAGGGCATCGGCCAGACCGGCTTGTTTCACGGCGGCGTTCAGGATGGAGAACGTGGGCGTTTCGGCCAGAAAATCGCTGGCGGTTTTGGGCTGAGCCACAACGGTATCGTCGCTTTTTTGGCAACCCATCGTCAGGGTTAGCAGCAACAACGACAGGACAGGAGCAAGCAGGGTTTTCATAGACAAATCAGGTAAAAATGACCCAGCCGGCAAGCCGCCGGAGCTGCCAACGTGGCCGGGTTAGTGGGGTAACGTTTGAGGCCCTAGCAACTAATATGCCAACCGAAGAATATGCTCAAAGATAGTGATGGGCCACGAGTAAACGCCCTATTCTACCAACCTGGTATATTTTGAAACCGCTTTGGGGTTGCGTACCTTCGCAGTGCGGTCAGAAAAGGCATTACCGGCTTGTGCTGACCCATAAAAGTTGTTAAAAACCAATTGGTTGAATGAAAGACCAGCTTGATCCCGGCAATCTTCCCCAACACATTGCCGTTATCATGGACGGAAACGGGCGGTGGGCCAAGCAGCAAGGAGCAGCGCGGGTTTTCGGGCATCGCAGTGCCATAAAAGCCGTGCGAGAAGTGACTGAAGGCTGCGCCGAACTGGGCATAAAATACCTCACGCTCTACGCTTTTTCGACCGAAAACTGGAACCGCCCCAAGTATGAGGTGGATGCCTTGATGACGCTGTTGGTACACACCATTCGGGGGGAAATTAAAACCCTGATGGACAACAACGTGCGGCTGGCCACCATTGGCCACACAGAGAGTTTGCCCAAAGATTGCCAGCGCGAACTACAGGAAGCCATGCGGGCTACCGAAACCAACACCGGCCTGACGTTAATTTTGGCCCTGAGTTACAGTGGCCGTTGGGAGATTCTGGAGGCCGTTCGGCAACTGACCGCCGACATTCAGCAGGGGCACTTCCAACCCAATGACATCGATGAGGGTCTGTTCAGTAAGTACCTCACTACGGGCGGCATACCTGACCCTGAACTGATGATACGGACTAGCGGCGAGATGCGGATCAGTAATTTTATGCTGTGGCAACTGGCCTATTCCGAATTCTATATGCCCGACGTGCTGTGGCCCGATTTTCGGAAACCACACCTTTGGGAAGCCATTTTAACGTACCAGCGGCGCGAACGCCGGTTCGGAAAAACATCCGAGCAGGTGGTGAAGTAAGCCCCGTAAACCAGTCTATTCCGTGAAAAAAGTTCTTCTTGCCAGCCTTTGTTCGTCACTCCTGTGGCTATTGGCCAGCCAAACCCAGGCGCAGGTTCGGGTGGGCTACGGCACCCCGCAGGCCACCGACGCGCCCGCGCCCACCAACCAACTCGGCGACTATTCCAACCCCAAAGAGTACATTATTGGGGGCATCTCGTTGGTGGGCACCCGCTTTCTGGACCCCAACTCGCTGGTGTCGCTGACGGGTTTGCGCAAAGGCGATAAAATTCGGTTGCCGGGCGAGGCCCAGGGGGCGGCCATCCGCAAACTGATGGATTCGGGTCTGCTGTTCGACGTGGTGATGATAGCCACCAAAGTAGAGGGCACGTCTATCTTCTTGCAGTTCAACGTCAACGAGCGGCCCCGGCTGTTTCAGATCACCTATACCGGCATTCGGAAGGGCGAATCGGAATCGTTGAAAGAGAAAGTGAAGCTGACGCGGGGAAAAATCATTACCAACACCGACATTAAGAACGCCCAGTTGGCCGTGCGCCGTTACTATATCGAGAAAGGCTATTTGAACACCAAAGTAAAGGTCACGACCATTCCCGACAGTACGCGCAACAACGCCACCATGCGGGTGCAGATCAACAAGGGCGAGAAGGTGAAAATCAATGCCATTGAGTTTGCGGGCCGCACCGAAGTGCCCGAAAGTGCGCTGCGGACGAAGATGAAAGGTACCAAACAGATGCGCTTTGGCCGGTTGTTTTCGCCTTCGAAGTTTGTACCCAAGAAATTCGAGGAAGACAAAACCAAACTGCTGGACTACTACAACAAGCTGGGCTACCGCGATGCCATCATCGAACGAGACAGCATGGCCAACAGCGGCGGCAGCACCGTGGGCCTGAAACTGGTGCTTTCGGAAGGAAAAAAGTATTACTACCGAAACGTGAACTTTGAGGGCAACTACCTCCACACCTCCGACCGGCTGCGCGAAGTGTTGGGCGTTCGGCGGGGCGATGTGTATAACCCCGAAGAGCTGGACAAAAAACTTCAGGGCAACCCCGGTCAGGACCTTAGCTCGCTCTACATGGACGATGGCTACCTGTATTACCGCGCCGAACCCGTGGAACGCGCCGTGGTGGGCGATAGTATTGACCTGGAGATTCGGATCTTCGAGGGCAAACAGGCCACCATCAACCGCATTATCCTGAACGGCAACACCAAAACGTCCGACCACGTGGTGATGCGGCAGATCAGGACGTTGCCGGGCCAGAAATTCTCGAAAACGGCCATCATCCGTACCCAACGCGAACTCTCAACGTTGGGCTACTTCGATCCCGAAAAAATTGGCATCAACCCCATTCCGCAGCCCGACGGCACGGTGGATATTGAGTATAATGTGGAAGAAAAACCTAACGATCAGATCGAATTATCCGGCGGTTGGGGCGGTTTCATCGGTTTTGTGGGTACGTTGGGCCTGACGTTTAATAACTTCTCGGCCCGGAATATTACCAACCTCAGTGCCTGGCGACCCCTGCCCGCTGGTGACGGCCAACGGCTGGGGCTGCGGTTTCAGGCCAACGGGCGGCAATTTCAGACCTATTCGGCCACCTTTACCGAACCCTGGCTGGGCGGGCGCAAACCCAACGCACTGTCTATCAGCCTGAGTCACACGGTGTTCCGGCAGTTTGGGGCTGATTTTTACGCACGGGGGGGGGGCAGTGCCGTACCCATCGGCTCGTATACCAACACGGCTCTCACGCTGGGGCTGGGGCGGCAGTTGAAAATCCCGGATGATTATTTCTCGCTGAGCAACTCTATTTCGTACCAGCAATATGACCTGAACAATATTGCCATTTTTGGTAACGGCTATAACAACGGGGTGTCGAACAACTTCACGTTCAACACCACGCTCTCGCGCAACAGCATTGACAACCCGCAGTTTCCGCGTTTGGGGTCGTCGTTCACGCTGAGCGGGTCGTTTACGCCGCCGTATTCCATGTTCCGCCCCAAAGATTTCCAGCCCGACCAGGCCAACCCGTTCAAGTGGGTAGAATACCACAAATGGATGTTCGACGCGAGCTGGTTTCAGACGGCGGTGGGCAAGTTTGTCATAAACGCACGGGCGCACATGGGCTTTTTGGGCAGCTACAACGCCCGCACGCCCATTGGCCCGTTTGAGCGGTTTGTGCTGGGTGGGTCGGGGTTGGCCGGGCAGGGGCAGTTTGCCCTGGCGCAGGATATTGTGGGGTTGCGGGGCTACCCAGACCGCCGGGTCATCACGCTGGATAACAACCGGGTGCCGGTGGGCAACGAGACCAGTCAGGGCGGGGTGGTGTATAGTAAGTACGTTGCCGAGTTGCGCTACCCGGTTTCGCTGAACCCCTCGGCCACCATTTTCCTGTTGGGTTTTGTGGAGGCAGGCAACAACTGGGCGAGTTATAAACAATTTAACCCGTTCGATTTGCGACGGTCGGCGGGGGCGGGTGCCCGTATTTTCATGCCCGCCTTCGGTCTTATCGGTATCGACTACGGCTGGGGTTTCGACGATATTCCCGGTGTGCAGAAGGCTGGTACCGGTCAGTTTCACTTTACTATCGGGCAACAGTTCAGGTAGGGGGTTACGCCGAGATTATAATTCTTAAATGCATTAAACGTTCTCTTCGTAACACCATCTAACCGCCAGTAGGGTCGGGGTTCTGAGTATGAAAAGGGGTCTGTTCTTCGTAGTTTTGTGCGTTTTTGGTTGTTTCCAGCCTAGTTGGGGGCAGAAGTTCGGGTACGTTGATACTGAATTTATTTTTAGCAAACTGCCTGAATATAAGAAAGCACAGGAAGGCATAGACCAATTTGCCGACCGGTGGTCGAAAGATATCCTGGACAAACAGGCCGAGATTGAGAAAATGCAACGGGCGTATCAGGCCGAAGAAATCTTGCTGACCGACGACATGAAACGCGAACGCCAACGGGTGATTGGCGACAAGGAGCGGGAAGCACGGGAGTATAATAACAAGGTGTTTGGCTATGAGGGAATGCTTTTTCAGAAGAAAAAGGAACTCATGAAACCACCCATGGAGTTGGTACAGCGTGCCTTGGAGAAGGTGGCCTCGCAGCGCAAGCTCGATTTTGTGTTCGACAAAGCCAGCGAGGGAATGTTGATGCTCTACACCAACCCCCGCCACGATTATACCGATTATGTGATGGAGGAACTGGGTCTGGATGCCGACAGCCAGAAAGCCCGGCAAACCGCCGCCACCCAACCGGCAAGCAGTGCAAAACCTAAATAACAATTCAATAAACAGTTCAGAATGAAAAAGAATCTGGTTATGTCGCTCAGCGCAGCCCTACTGATGGGCGGACTGACGGCCCAAGCGCAAGCGCAGGCATCTACCCCGGTAACGGCCCCCGCTGCCCCTGCAACGGCAACGGCTCCCCGCGCCACCGCAACAACGCCCATAAAAATTGGCTACACTAGCATGGACTACCTGCTGGCCCAGTCGCCGGAAGCGAAGGATATTCAAAACCAGCTTACCATTCAGCGGACGCAGGTGGAGAACGAACTTCAGCGGATGCAGAAAGAATTTCAAGAGAAATTGCAAGCATACGAGAAGGGCGGTGCCCAAATGTCGGAGGTGATCCGGGCCGACCGGGAGAAGGAATTGCAGGGCTTGCAGTCGCGGTTTCAGGATTTCCAGAAGAACGGCGAAAGCACGTTGCAACAGAAATACCAGCAGTTGGTTAGCCCCGTGATTCAGAAAATTCAGAAGAACATCGACGCGGTGGCCAAAGAAAACGGCTATTCGCACGTCTTCAATCTGGATGCTGGTGCCGGTACCGCCGTGATTCTGCTCTACGCCCCCGAAGATGGCAACATCTCGGACCTGGTGTTCAAGAAAATGGGCGTAACGCCCAAACCTGCCGGTGCGGCCGCCCCCCCGGCCCCTGCGCCAAAACGGTAACGTACCTGAGTACTCTTGGGCAAAACGCCCGGTCTGCATAGACCGGGCGTTTTTTTGTATTATATCATTCCCGGCCCGGCTGGAGCCGGGCGTTACTTGAGAGAAAGAATTAGAACAAAAACTCCTTAAAACCTGTAGATAAGGTACACGTACTCGACAATGAAATACTATGTTACATTTCGATAAACTGGCCCTCAACGTACCCGACACGCACAAACCCAGAGTGGTGGTGATTGGTGGTGGCTTTGGCGGTATAAACCTGGTGAAAGGCCTGAAAAACCAGGATTTACAGGTGGTCATGTTCGATAAGCAAAACTACCACGGTTTCTGGCCGCTGCTCTATCAGGTTGCCACGGCGGGTCTGGAGCCGGATGCTATTGCCGAGCCGCTCCGTAAACTGTTCGATGAAGACTATGACGATTTCCACTTCCGGCTGGTGCGGGTCACGGGCGTAAACCCGGCCACCAAAACAGTCACGACCCTCATCGGCGATTTGCAGTATGACCACCTCGTTATTGCGGCGGGGTCGAAGTCGAACTACTTTGGTAATGATCAGATTAAGAATAATTCGTTCCCGCTTAAGACCATCCCCGACGCGCTTAACCTGCGCAGCCAACTGCTGCAATCGTTCGAGCAGGCGAGCATTATTAAAGACCCGGCTACACGGCAAAGCCTGTTGAATTTTGTGATTGTGGGTGGCGGGCCAACGGGCGTAGAACTGGCAGGGTCGCTGGCCGAGATGCGCAAACACGTATTGCCGAATGATTATCCGGGACTGGATTTCAGCAAAATGAACATTTTTTTGGTGGAAGGGGCCGACCGGGTGCTGCCGCCCATGTCGCCGCAGTCGGCAGCCAAAACGCAGACGTACCTGGACGAGCTGGGCGTGATCACGAAGCTGAAAACGCTGGTAGCCAACTACGACGGCGAGACCGTAACGCTGAAATCGGGTGAGGTGATTCCGGCGCAGACGCTGATCTGGGCGGCGGGCGTTTCCGGGGCCACCATCGATGGGATGCCCGCCGAATCGGTGGAGCGGGGGCGGTATCTGGTAGACGAATTTAGCCGGGTGAAGGGCGTGGAAGGCATTTACGCCATTGGCGACATTGCCAACATGAAATCTGAGAAATGGCCCAACGGGCACCCCGGCGTGGCGCAACCCGCCATTCAGCAGGGGGCGCACCTGGCCATGAACCTGACGTTGATGCACCGCCACGGCAAAATCAGGCCGTTCAGTTATTTCGATAAAGGGTCGTTGGCCATTGTGGGCCGGAGCCGCGCCGTAGCCGATTTGCCTAAAAACCTGCACCTGAGCGGGTTCATTGCCTGGGTGGCATGGTTGTTTGTCCACATCGTTTACCTGGTGGGGTTCCGCAGCAAACTGGTAGTGCTCAGCAACTGGATTTACCGTTTATTTACCTACGACCGGGGTACACGCCTCATTATCAGACCGTTCGTTCGAAAAGATGATAAGGTTGGTCAGGACTACGCCATGCGCAACGATGGCCAAATGGTGACAGATAGAACCACGGCGGCAAGTTGATGTTTACATTTTTCTCGGTGTGGCCCCCCGCCCTAAAGGGTGCCCGCTTGCGCCAGAGTAGGCTTTCGCGCAAGCAAGGCACCCTTTAGGGCGGGGGGCCACGCCGAGAGCTACGTCTTCGGCTTGTCGAAAATCGTCTCGTCGATGGTGGGGTTGGGTTCGTAGGCGGTAAGTCGCACGGTGACGCTTTGCCCGGCGGCTTCCGATTTTGCTTTGTAAGGTAGCGTCAACGCACCGGCCTGTTTATAGTCGTCATATTCTACGGTTGCCTCCACAGTTTGGCCCATGGCCTGAACCGTGCCTTTGCGCGAGGCAATCAGGTACGTGGTAGGGTCGATGTAGAACGTGGAGGTTCCGCCCTGAATGGCCATCGACACGGCGAAATACTCTACCCCGTCCAGTTTTTCTTTGCCTTTGAATTCCAGCGGTAGTTTTTTGAGATAGGCATTAGCAATTTCCAGGCCGGGCAGGGTCACGCTCTCGGTAATGGCCTTGAGTTGGGCCGCAGGTACGTCTTGCGGGGCAGCTTCGCCCTGTTTCACCCAGCCCGATTCGCCTTTTGTGCCCACCAGAATGTCGGTGCCCTGAATGCTCATTTCAATGCGCGTTGCTTTGTCAAAAATGACCGTTGCCGTGGCATCGAACGTTTGGCCGGGGGCAATGGTCGATTGTGTGAACTTGGCCGATTTGAGTGCTTTCAGGTTGTCGGCCCCGCCAATAGCTAACAGGTGCTTATCCAGCACGTCGGTGAGGGTTTGGGCAAAACTGCCGACCGAAAGTAGCAAGGCCGAGGCGAGCAAAATGACTTGTTTTTTCATGAATTGCGGTTGATAAATCTTACGTAAAGATAGAGAATTGCTCAGTATGTCTGTTTGGTATACACTAGTATATTAACAGTTGATTAAATCGTGATTGTACATCAGTGGCCCGGTCGTTGTCTCGGCGTAACCCCCAACCCCCTGAAGGGGGCCTTTGCTCCGATGGAGGTACGCTCGCGTCAGCTTTAGCCCCCTTCAGGGGGTTGGGGGTTACGCTAATGCATATTTTGCCAGGGTATCTTTGTTTGACATTACACCCGCAGTACCCATGCCCATTTTTACCCGCCTGTTTACTCTGTTTTCTTTGCTGCTCTGGCTGAATGGTAGCCTGTTTGCCCAAACCGTCCGGCTTCGGGTAGAGGATAGCCTTACGCGCCAGCCGTTGGCCGGGGCCACGGTTCAGGTACGTTCCACTCCCCCCACCGGTGTGTTTGCCGACGCGCAGGGGCTGGCCCTGCTACCGAACTTGAAGGCCGGGAAAACGAACCTGCTCATTAGCCTGGTGGGCTACCATACCGCCCCCTACACGCTGGAATTACCCTTAACCAACCCCGATTCCGTGTTGACCGTGCGGCTGGTACCGGCAGAGGCCGCGCTGGACGAAGTGGTAGTAACGGCCACCCGCACCAACCGGCGCATCGAGGATTTGCCCATAAAAGTGGAAGTGTTGGGGCAGGAAGACATGGACGAAGAAGCCGCCGTGGTGCCGGGCAACGTGGGCAGTATTCTGGGCGATATTTCCATCATCCACGTCCAGCGCACCTCATTGGCTACGGGTAACCAGGGCATCCGAATGCAGGGGCTTGACCCCAAATACACCCAGATTCTGCGCGACGGACTGCCCCTGTTTGAAGGCTTTTCGGGCAACCTGGGCGTGCTGCAAATTCCGCCGCTCGATTTGAAACAGGTCGAAATCGTGAAAGGGTCGGCTTCCACGCTGTATGGGGGCGGGGCCATTGGCGGGCTGATAAACCTGGTCTCGCGCCGCCCCAAAACCGAGCGCGAACTGACCGGTGTGCTCAATCGCTCGTCGCTGCGCGAAACCAACCTCAACGCCTATTATGCCGAACAGTGGAGTGCCCGCGTGGGAGCCACCGTCTTTGCGGGCTACACCGACCAGCCTGCCGTGGACGTGAACGGCGATGGCTATGCCGACGTGCCGCTCATCAAGCAATTTACGCTGCACCCGCGCCTGTTCATCACGCCCGTGCCCGGCACCCAACTCAATGTGGGCTATACGCTGGTAGACGAAAAACGCACCGGGGGCGACGTAGCGGCCATTTACGGCACCGATGCCGCCCGCACCTACATCGTGGATAACACCTCTGTGCGCCACACCGTTGATGCCACGCTGAACCAGTCGTTCGGCCAAAACAACACCCTGACCCTGCGCGGCACGACCAGCTTTTTCGACCGGACGCAGCTAGACAACGGCTACCGGTTTGCGGCCAAACAAACATCGGCCTACGCCGAAGCCGCCGACTACCTGGAACGCGGGCGGCACACGATGGTAGCCGGGGCCAACCTGACGCTGGAACAATTCACCAAAAAACCCGGCGACAGCACCCGCATCGTCGATTATACGTACCAGACCCTGGGCGTGTTCGTGCAGGACGATTATAAAGTGGGCAAGGTGACGTTTCAGGGCGGGTTGCGGCTGGACAACCACAATGTTTTTGGCGCGTTCTTTTTGCCCCGCCTGTCTGTTCTGGTGAAACCGAGCGAAGCCTGGAGCATCCGTACCAGCATTGGCACCGGCTACAAAACGCCCAATACGTTCTCGAACCTAACCGGGGCCGATGCCCGCACCAGCCTCAGCTACAGATACTTACTGCCCATCAGCACCGCCACGCGGCCCGAACGGTCGTTGGGCCTGAACATGGACGTGGCCTACCGGGGGAACATCGGCGAGTTCAGTATTCAGCTCGACCAGGCGTTTTACTACACCACCATCAGCAACCCCGTGGCGGCCGTAACGGCCTCGGAACTGCCCCTGCAAACGGTGTTGCAAAATGCGTCGTACAACATTACCAGCATCGGCACCGACACGTACCTGCGGATGGAATACGGTCAAATTGAGTTCTACCTGGGTTACAACCACACGGCTATCCGGCGGGGCGAAAGCCTCCGCACGGGCAGTGACGTGACGGCGGTGGGGGCCAATACGTTTTTGCCCTTCAGCCCCCGCGACAAGTTTTCGCTGACGCTGGCCTACAGCATTCCCGACAAATGGCGGCTGGGTATCGAGTCGAGTTGGGTGGGGAATCAGTACCTGTACAGCAATCAGTTGGTGCCCAATTACTGGTTTTGGGCCGCCGCCGCCGAACGGATGTTTGGCAAGGTGAGCCTGGTACTCAACGTCGAGAACCTCTTTAACGTGCAGCAAATTCAGTACGGCCCGGTAGTGACGGGGCCACGCAACAACCCCAGCACGACCGCGCTTTGGGGGCCGCAGGAAGGCCGCATCGTGAACCTTGCTGTGCGCTACAAGTTACGGTAGTGCAGGTACGTTGCCTTGGCTTACCGAATCAGGTGCCGGGCAATGACGAGTTTCTGAATCTCGCTGGTGCCCTCGCCAATGGTGCAGAGTTTGGCATCGCGGTAAAATTTTTCGACCGGATAATCTTTCAGATAGCCGTAGCCGCCCAAAATCTGGATGGCTTCGTTGGCCACCCGCACCGACACTTCCGAGGCAAACAGCTTGGCCATTGCCGAGGCTTTGGTGACGGGCTTGTGCTGGTTTTTCAGCTCGGCGGCGTGGTCAATGAGCAAGCGGGCGGCCTCGATGTCGGTGGCCATGTCGGCCAGTTTGAACGATATTCCCTGGAAATTCATGATGGCCTGGCCAAACTGTTGCCGTTCCTGCGCGTAGGCCAGCGCGGCTTCGTAGGCCCCCATGGCAATGCCCAGGCTTAGGGCGGCAATGGAAATGCGCCCGCCGTCCAGCACTTTCAACGACTGCACAAAGCCTTCGCCTACCTCGCCCAGCCGTTGGTTGTCGGAAATAAGGCAATCGTCGAAAATCATTTCGGCGGTTTCCGAAGCCCGCATACCCAGCTTGTCTTCTTTTTTGCCCCCCCTGAAGCCGGGCGTACCGCGTTCAATAACAAAAGCCGTGGCGTTGCGTGGGGTGTTGGGTGGCCCGGTGCGGGCAATAACCACCGCCACGTGGCCCGAAATACCGTGGGTAATGAAATTCTTGGCCCCGTTCAGCAGCCAGTGGCCATCGGGTTGCTGCACGGCACGGGTTTGCATGTTACCCGCGTCTGAACCGGTGTTGGGTTCGGTGAGGCCCCAGGCTCCCAGGTGTTCGCCGGTGGCCAGGCGGGGCAGGTACGTTTGTTTTTGGGCTTCGGTGCCAAACATCAGGATATGGTTGGTGCAGAGCGAGTTATGCGCCGCCATCGACAGCCCCACGGCCCCGTCTACTTTGGCCAGTTCCACAATGGCGGCCACATATTCGTGGTAGCCCAACCCGGCACCGCCGTAGGCTTCGGGCACCAGCATCCCCAACATGCCCAGTTCGCCCAGTTGGCGAAATTCGTCGGCGGGAAAATGCTGGGTTTCATCCCATTCCCGCACGTGGGGGGCAATGTAGCGGGCGGCAAAGTCGCGCACAGATTCCTGAACCAGGGCAACGGTATCAACTTGGTTTTCTACAATTTCGGCAAGCATGGGGAAACGCCCGGCAAGGCAGTTAGTGATGAAGTATTGGGAATATACAGAAAATTAGTGGCAAAATGCCGACGATGTTACCGATTCGGGTCGGATAAAAAATTGAGCAAGTGGTCAACGGCCCAAACTGCCAAACAGACCGGATGTTTTTGGTGATATTACCTTATAAACAAGCACTTTACGGGCCAAACATCTCTTTTTTAAGAAATGGGCCGTAGCCTAGAAAAGTACATACTCAGACCGGGGCCGCCAAGATTCGTGCAAACCCGAAAAAGGGCTACTTTTGTGTTTGCTAACTGGTTATGCCGAAAAAGTACAAAACAGGCAGTGGCCAATTCGCGCTTAAATCGTCTACACGACATAAACAATCTGTATGAAAATAGCAGTAGTAGGTACGGGGTATGTGGGGCTGGTTACCGGCACCTGCTTCGCCGAAACCGGCAACCAAGTTACCTGCGTCGACATCGACGTGCGGAAAGTAGAGAAACTCAACAACCGCATCATCCCTATTTACGAACCCGGCCTCGACGTGCTGTTCCACCGCAACGTGGAAGAAGGGCGGCTGAAGTTTACCACCAATTTGGCCGAGGGAATCAAAGGCGCGGAGGTCATTTTTCTGGCCCTGCCCACCCCCCCCGGCGAAGACGGTTCGGCAGACCTGAAGTATATTTTGGGCGTTGCCAACGATTTGGGGCCGATTCTGGAACAGTACGCCGTAATTGTAGACAAAAGCACCGTGCCCGTGGGTACCGCCGAAAAAGTACACGCGGGCATTGTGAAGAATGCCAAAGTAGATTTCGATGTGGTGTCGAACCCCGAATTTCTGCGCGAAGGCGTGGCGGTGGAAGATTTCATGAAGCCCGACCGGGTGGTGATTGGTACCAAATCAGACAAGGCGAAAGCGGTGATGAACCGGCTCTACGCGCCCCTGGTACGGCAAGGCAACCCCGTAATTTTCATGGACGAACGGTCGGCAGAAATGACCAAATATGCCGCCAATGCGTTTCTGGCCACCAAAATCACGTTCATGAACGAGATTGCCAACCTTTGCGAAAAAGTAGGGGCCAACGTCGATGATATTCGGCGGGGAATAGGCACCGACAGCCGGATTGGCAAGCGGTTTTTGTTTGCTGGCATTGGCTACGGCGGCAGTTGTTTTCCCAAAGATGTGCAGGCTCTGGCCCGCACGGCGCAGGATTACGATTATGATTTTAAGGTGCTGCAATCGGTGATGGACGTAAACAACGCCCAGAAAAAACGGTTGCTTCCCCTGATTAAACAGCATTTTGGCGGCGACCTGAAAGGCAAAACCATTGCCGTGTGGGGCTTGGCCTTTAAGCCTTACACCGACGATATCCGCGAAGCCCCGGCCCTGGACAATATCCGCGAACTGCTGGCCGAAGGAGCCAAAGTAACGGCCTACGACCCCGAAGCGATGGAGAACGTGCGTAACATCTTGGGCAACCAAATCACGTTTGCCCATACCTCCTACGCCGCCCTGGATGATGCCGACGCGCTGGTGATTATGACCGAATGGCCCATGTTCCGCACCCCCGAATTCGAGAAAATGAACCTGCTCCTGAAAAACAAAGTCATCTTCGACGGGCGCAACGTGTACGAACTGGATCAGATGCGCGAGATGGGGTACACGTATTATTCAATTGGCCGTGAGGTAGTTAACAATTAATTTTTCACCGCAAAGGCGCAAAGAAAATTGCAAAGGGCGCAAAGAAATGATCTTTTTTCTTTGCGCCCTTTGCGAAACCCTTCGCGTCTTTGCGGTGAATTCCTACAAACTATGAAACGTGTACTTATCACCGGCGGGGCTGGTTTTTTAGGGTCGCACCTCTGCGACCGGTTTATTCAGGAAGGGTATCACGTCATTGCGATGGATAACCTCATCACGGGCGATCTGCGCAACATTGAACACCTGTTTAAACTGCCCAACTTCGAGTTCTATCACCACGATGTATCCAAGTTTATACACGTACCTGGCGAACTGGACTACATTCTGCACTTCGCCTCCCCGGCCAGCCCCATTGACTACCTCAAAATCCCGATTCAGACGTTGAAAGTGGGGTCGTTGGGTATTCATAATTGCCTGGGACTGGCACGGGTGAAAAAAGCGCGGGTGCTGATCGCTTCCACCTCCGAAGTCTACGGCGACCCAAACGTGCATCCGCAACCCGAAGAATATTGGGGCAATGTGAACCCCGTGGGGCCGCGTGGGGTGTATGACGAAGCCAAACGCTTTCAGGAAGCCATGACGATGGCCTACCACACGTACCACGGCCTGGAAACGCGCATTGTCCGCATTTTCAACACCTATGGTCCCCGAATGCGCCTCAACGATGGCCGGGTGTTGCCCGCCTTCATTGGGCAAGCCCTGCGCGGCGAAGACCTGACGGTGTTTGGCGATGGCTCGCAGACGCGCTCATTCTGCTACGTGGCCGACCTGGTAGACGGCATTTACCGGCTCTTGTTAAGCGACTACGCCTACCCGGTGAACATTGGCAATCCGGTGGAAATCACCATCAAAGAGTTCGGCGAGGAGATCATCAAACTCACAGGTACGTCGCAGAAGCTGATTTTGAAGCCCCTGCCGGTCGATGACCCCAAACAACGCCAGCCTGACATTACGAAAGCCCGCGAAATCCTGGGCTGGGAGCCGAAGGTTTCCCGCGAAGAGGGCCTGAAAATCACCTACGATTATTTCCGCAGTCTTCCCGACGAAGAGCTGTATTCGGCAGTAAATCACCGCGATTTCGTCAAACAATCGTAAAGACGCGAACTCGCGTCTGGGCCGTGCCTGTAGAGACTCGATGTATCGCGTCTGGGTAGTGCGCGAAGCAGCGGGGTAGAATCAATTTCGAGCTGTGGCTTCGCGCCCGGTGGAGTGGAGACGCGAAGTATCGCGTCTCTACACAAGGCCCCCGATGCAAAAATGCAGCCCTTACACCGTCAAAATGTCGCGTTCTTTGGTGGAATAGGTGTCTTCTACGCGGCCAATGAAACTGTCGGTCAGTTTCTGAACGCGCTCTTCGCCCATTTTCACGGCATCTTCCGCCACGCCTTCTTTGGTCAGTTTACGGATGGCATCGTTGGTGTCTTTCCGAATGTTGCGGACGTTTACTTTGGCCACCTCGATTTCCTGCTTCACCCGTTTCAGCAGGTCGCGGCGGCGTTCTTCGGTGAGGGGCGGCACACTGAGCCGAATCAGTTCGCCGTCGTTCATGGGCGAAAGGCCGATGTTGCTGTTGCGGATGGCTTTCTCGATCTCGCCAATCATTTTCCGGTCGAACGGTTTGATGGCCAACGTGCGGGCATCGGGTGTGGAGACAGAGGCCACGTTGGTCAGGGGCGATTTTGACCCATAATAGTCAATTTGAATGCCGCCGAGCATATCGGCAGAGGCCCGCCCCGCCCGGATCTTGGTCAGTTCGATGGTGAGGTGCTTGTAGGCCTTCTCCATCGTGTCTTTGGCATCATCGAGGTATAATTCAATCTCTTCCATGTTCAGTTTTCGGGTAAATCCACGGTGATCAACGTACCTACGGCTTCGCCGTGCGCCAGGCGCAACAGACTGCCCTGCTCGTTCATGTTGAAGACAATGATGGGCAGGTTGTTTTCCTGACAGAGCGTAAAGGCGGTGAGGTCCATCACGCTCAGTTTCTGCTCGTACACGTCCTGAAACGTAATGTGGGTGTAGCGGGTGGCAGTTTTGTCTTTCACCGGGTCGGCGGTATACACGCCGTCTACTTTGGTACCTTTCAGCACCACGTCGGCCTCAATTTCGTTCGCCCGCAGGGCGGCGGTGCTGTCGGTGGTGAAATAGGGGTTGCCCGTACCGGCGGCAAAAATCACTACGCGGCCTTTTTCCAGGTGCCGGATGGCCCGCCGCCGCACGTAGGGTTCGCAAATTTGCTCCATCTTAATGGCCGACATCACGCGGGTGTACATGCCCTGTTTTTCAAAGGCACTTTGCAGGGCCATAGCGTTAATAACCGTGGCCAGCATCCCCATGTAGTCGCCCTGCACCCGGTCAATTCCCGACCGTTCGCCGGATACGCCCCGGAAAATATTGCCGCCGCCAATGACCACCGCCACTTCTACGCCCAGGGTCAGCACCTGCTTTATTTCTTTGGCGTACTGTTCCAGAATGGCTGGTTCAATGTTGTTGCCGCCGGTACCGGCCAGGGCCTCGCCGCTGAGTTTGAGCAGGATACGTTTATATTTTGGTTGATGAGCCATGTGGGGGGTGCCTTTTTGCGCGGGCAAAGATAAGCCCGGTACCCGAAACTCGAAACCGTTGCCCCGGCAATACCCCCGGTGGCAAGGATGAAGATTGCCCGTGCAAAGCAATCCCATTACTAAAACTCCACCAGCACCTGCCCTTTTTCTACCCGGTCGCCGGGCTGGATTTTGATGGTTTTTACGGTGCCGTCGCCGGGGGCTTTCAGGGTGTTTTCCATCTTCATGGCTTCCAGAATCAGCACCGTGTCGCCCTTCTGCACGGTGTCGCCGGGTTGCACGTTGATGCTCACAATGAGGCCGGGCATGGGGGCTTTCAGGTGGCTCACCTGCGCCCCGGCGGCTTGGCTCATGCCCATTTTTTCGAGCAACAAATCGAACCGGTCTTTCACCTGCACCTCGTGGATGTGCCCGTTTATCTTGAGCCGAACGGTTTTCGTCGCTATTTCTACCGCCAGTACTTCCACGGAAAAAGACTGGTCGTTTCGCAGCACGTGGTAGGTACGTTCGCTCAGCTTGGCCAAATCCCAGCCGAAGGGTTGCCCGTTGAGGGTAATGCCCGTGGCCGACAGGTCGAGGCTGACGGGCGGGGCGGCGTTGACGGAAGCGGTATACATCGTAACGCCCGGCTCCAGCCGGGCAGTGAATGGTTAACTAGTGGACTATTCGACGAAGATACGCCGGGTTGAGCAACGTCCGGCCGGGCGGCGTTCCGCTCCAGCCGGGCCGAGACTTGCACAACTTTGCTCATCAACCGTGCTCGGCCCGGCTGGAGCGGAACGCCGCCCGGCCGGACGTTACTTTCGGTTCACCAGGTAGATGCCCAGTAAACTGATGGTTAGGCCCAGGTATTGTTGGGGGTGAACGGTTTCGCCGTCGAACAGGCCCCACACCACCGCCACCACGGGGATCAGGTACGTGACCGAAGCCGCAAACACGCCCGATGCCAGTTGCACCACCCGGATGAACAAAATGGAGGTAATCCCCGATGCCATAATGCCCAAAAACAGCACTGCCCCCAGCGGTCCCGTGGCTCCGGCCTGTGTGGCCCGGCTGATGAAGTCGGTGGAGAGCAGGAAGACACCGGCAATGGGGCCAACAAAGGCAAACGTCCAGGGCGTGACCACCAGCGCGGGCAGGTAGCTCAGGTATTTGCCGATGAGGTTGGTGTTGATGCCGTACATGACCGTGGCTACCACCACCAGCAAAGCGTAGGTGTTGATGGTGAA
>JAYUKZ010000256.1:0-2988 GCA_043763995.1 Fibrella sp. | reverse complement strand
TACGTACCTGGAAGCTGCTGTTGCGCAGGCAGTTGCGTAACCGTGCGGCCCGTGGCATCGCGGATGAACAGCGTCACCTGCGCCGCCACGGGCAGGTCATATTCGATCAGCACACGGTCGGTGGCGGGGTTGGGCGACAGGCGCAGGGCCAGGCCCAAAACGACTGGTTCGGTGGCCAGCGGAACGGGTTCGCTCGTGACCAGGTTGCCGGGCAAACTCTCGGCATGGAGGCGGTTCAGGGCTGTTACGGTGTAGCGCACAAGGGCGTTGGGCGGCGCGTTGGTATCGGTAAAAGCGGTGGTGTCGGTGGGCGTAATGGCCCGGATGGCGGCGGCATCTTCGAGCGAAGCGGCCTGCCCTTCGGCAAACCGATAGACCACAAACTGCTGAACGCGAGCCAGTTCGCCCGAAACGGCGGTTCCTTTTTTCCACCGAAGCACTACGCCGTTGCTGGTACGTTCGGCTGTGAGTTGCACCGGGGCGGGCGGGGTGGTGGTGCCTTTCCAGGGCATGAGCGGGCGCAACGCGGGCCGACCGTAGAACGCCGGGGTGCGGAGGCTGTCGCGCAGGCCGAGGGGGTTGCGGTTCAGGGTGGTGGTGTTGTAAAAAATGCTGCCCTGCACCCCCACCGTCTGCCGGTTCAGGCGCAGTTGGGTAGGCATATGGCCGGGCAAATTCCAGGTAGCGTTTTCGGTTGGCCCGCCCACCCGGTAGGCCGCCTGCCCGATGTACAGGTGCCGGTTGATACCCGCCGTAGCCGGGCTACCCTGCACCACGCCCGACCACCAGGGCACCAGCACCTCGTAGTTGGCCACGGCCAGACCAATGTTCCAATACAGTTGCGGGGCCACATAATCGAGCCAGCCCGCCTGCACCCACTGCCGGGCATCGGCGTAGATGTCCGAGTAGCTTTGCAGCCCGCCCGTGGCCGACCCCAGCGGTTGCGCGGCGGTTTTATTTTGCCAAATGCCAAAGGGCGAGATGCCAAACTTGACCCACGGTTTCACCGCTCGGATGCTGTCGCTGACCTGTTTCACGAGCAGATTCACGTTGTCGCGCCGCCAGTTGGCCCGGTTCAAAATGCCCCGGCTGTTGGCGGCGTAGGTCGAATCGTCGGTGAAGGCGGGTGTGCTGGCAGCGGGTGGGTAGGGGTAGAAATAATCGTCGAAATGCACCCCATCGATGTCGTAGCGGCGCACCACCTCCATGATGATGCTCGTGACGTAGTTTCGCACGGCGGCCAAACCGGGGTTGAGCACCCGCAAATTGCCCTGCGCCAGGAGCCATTCCGGGTGGGTACGCACCACGTGGCTGGGGTCGAGTTGGGCGGTTTGCGCGTTCGATACGGCCCGGTAGGGGTTGAACCAGGCGTGGAATTCCAGCCCGCGTTTCCGGCATTCGGCCAGCATAAACGCCAGCGGGTCGTAGCCCGGTGCTTGCCCTTGCCGCCCCGTGAGCACCTCGGCCCAGGGTTCCAACGCGCTGGGGTAGAGCGCATCGCACACGCTACGTACCTGCACTACCACGGCGTTCAGCCCCGCCTGTTGGTGCAGGTTCAGCAGGGCCACCATCTCGGCCTGTTGCTGCGCGGCAGTCAACCCCGCCCGCGAGGGCCAGTCAATATTCCCCACCGTGGCAATCCACGCCGCCCGGAACTCGCGTTTGGGCGGCGGTTGCGCGTGGGTGGTTAATGTCAGGAGTAGAAAGGTAACGAGTAGGGGTAGTTTCATAGGGGGGTGAGGTAAGACACAGACACCTCACGGCGGGCGGCTTTCAGCGTGTTTTGCATCAGGTTGCAAATGGTCATCAGGCTCACGCCGGTATATTAATTCTGAAGAATTACGCCGCAAACTGGTACACGGCTGCCAGTATAGTGTGATCTGGCTGGGTAGACGATGCGGCAAGCTGTTGAATCTGACGAACCGTTTCGGGCGAAAAAAACTGCTCGCCTGTCTCCGTGTTGACCCTTGCCGGTACGTTCTCGAACACCATAAGGGTGTTGCCCAGGTCTAGTATGTAACGGACCGTTGTGTCGATGAGCACTTCGTTTGGCCAAGTCATAGGCGGCGGGTTTTCAGATCGGCTTCCCATAAATCGAGCGTTGGTTCGTACAGCGTGACAATTTTTAGAATGGGCCTCGACGGGTAGCTACAATGAATATGCAGAGGCCGCTGGCTGTTGGTGTAACCCAAAATTAAACAACTTGGCCCAAATCTATCGTCAGGATATTGGGCAATAATTTGGCCTGACCCAACTGCTTCGGTCAGTTCATCCAGGCTAATTGCCCGTTGTATGCTTCGTGTAAGTGCGTGGCCCGACAATTCATACAAGCCGTCAGTCACTTTACGTTGTATCGCGGTAATCATCCAGGTACGTGTCAGTTACCCATACACCTCACGGCGGGCGGCTTTGAGGGTGTTTTGCATCAACGAACAAATCGTCATCAGGCCCACGCCGCCGGGCACGGGGGTGATGTAGCTGGTGTTGGGGGCCACGTCGTCAAATTTCACGTCGCCTTTGAGAGTGAAACCGCTTTTTTTCGAGGCATCGGCCACCCGCTCCAGGCCCACATCAATCACCACGGCCCCGGCCTTGACCATGTCGGCAGTGATGAATTCAGGGCGACCCAGGGCCGCAATCAGGATGTCGGCGGTGCGGCAAATCTCAGCGATGTTTTGCGTTTTGGAGTGGGTCAGGGTCACGGTGCAGTTGCCGGGGTAGGTGTTGCGCTGCATCAAAATAGACATCGGTAAGCCCACAATCTGACTCCGGCCTACTACCACGCAGTGTTTGCCACTGGTTTCGATGTTGTAGCGGGTCAGCATTTCTAAAATCCCCTGGGGCGTGGCCGACACGTAACACGGTAACCCTTTGGCCATCCGCCCGATGTTTACCGGGTGGAACCCATCCACGTCTTTGGCCGGGCTGATGGTCTCCATCACGCGGTCGGCAGAGATGTGTTTGGGCAACGGTAATTGCACAATCAGG
>JAYUKZ010000255.1:0-2998 GCA_043763995.1 Fibrella sp. | reverse complement strand
TGCAACTGCCCGTGGTCTACCTGGATTTGGTGCGGGTAAAACGCGGGTACTACACCGCCACGTTCTCGCTCCTGGCCGAGCCACCCTACGCCAACCTGCCCCCCGGCACCATCATTGACCGCTACCGCGACCGGCTCACCCAGGCCATTACCCACCAGCCCGCCAACTGGTTGTGGTCGCACAAACGCTGGAAACACAAGCGGGAAGAATACGCCAAGACCTTCACCCGCTTAGACTAACTACGACCCACCAACGTACCTGGGAAACACCCGCAACGCCCTTCTCAGAGCGATTTCCGTTTCAACTCGGACACGGCGAAATTGGCGGCGCGGGCAGTAATGGCCATAAAGGTGAGCGACGGGTTTTGGGTGCTGGTGCTGGTCATGGCCGCCCCGTCGGTCACGAACACGTTTTTCACGGCGTGAAGCTGGTTGTGGCCATTAAGTAGACTCGTCTTGGGGTCACGGCCCATGCGCACACCGCCCATCTCGTGAATATCCAGGCCGGGGTTGCGCTTGTCGTCATTGGGTCGAATCTGGGTGTGGCCCGATTTTTCGAGCATGTAGGCCCCCTGCTCCAGAAAGTCTTTGAGCAGTTTCTCGTCGTTGTCAGTATAGCCAATAGACGTTACCAACTGTGGAATACCCCATTGGTCTTTTAGGTCAGGGCTGAGGCGCAGGTGGTTTTCGTAGCGCGGAATGGTCTCGCCCTGCATCATCATGAACGTGTGCCAGGGGCCGGGGCGGGTCATATCTTCCTTAAAATCGGCTCCAAACGTGGCCTCGCCGCCCACGCCACGCCCCCGCCCGGCACTAAAGGCCACCATGTAGCCGCGCAAAAAGTCGGTTTCCTGCTTATGCACGTTTCGAAAATTGGGCATGATGGCCATCGTCGGTCGCCGCCCGTAGTAGTAGCCATCGGCGTGGCCCTCGTGGGTGGCCATCAACGATCCCCGGTAGTTGTGAAAGGCAACGTACCTGCCCAGCAAGCCATTGTCGTTGCCCAGCCCCTGCGGGAACCGGCTCGACGTGGAGTTTAGCAATACCAGGTTGGTGTTGAGGCAGGCGGCATTGACGAAAATGATTTTGGCGAAAAATTCCGTCACCTCTTTCGTATTCGTGTCAATGACCCGAACGCCGGTGGCACGGCCCTTTTTTTCGTCGTAAAGAATCGATTCGACTACCGAAAAAGGCCGTAGTGTAAGTTTACCAGTTTTGGCCGCCCAGGGCAACGTGCTGGCGTTGCTGCTGAAATACGCCCCATACGGACAACCCCGGTAACACAGGTGCCGCGCCTGACACTGCGCCCGCCCCTGGTCGTAATGCACCTGCTTGGGTTCGGTCAGGTGCGCACAACGCCCAACAATGACGTGCCGGTCCTGGTAGAGAGCGGCCACGCTTTTCTGCACATCTTTTTCCACGCAGTTCAACTCCCAGGGCTTCAGAAACTCGCCATCGGGTAGGGTGTCAAGCCCGTCTTTGTTGCCGCTGATGCCCGCAAATTTTTCTACGTGGCTGTACCAGGGGGCCAGGTCTTTATACCGGATTGGCCAGTCGAGGCTGGCCCCGTCGCGGGCGGGGGCTTCAAAATCATAGGCACTCCACCGCTGCGTTTGCCGCGCCCAGATCAGCGATTTTCCGCCCACCTGGTAGCCTTTTATCCAGTCGAATGGTTTTTCCTGGACGTAGGGGTGCTCGGCATCTTTGGCGAAAAAATGTTCCGTTCCTTCGTCTACGGCGTAGCATTTGGCGGCAATGGGATTGGCCTGGTAGTAGGCCAAAGGCAACCGGGTTCGGTGGGTAAAGTCCCAGGGGTCTTTCATGGCCGTGGGGTAATCTTTCCCGTGCTTTACGTCGCGTCCACGTTCCAGCACCAGCGTGCGCAAGCCCTTCTCCGTCAGTTCTTTAGTGGCCCACCCGCCGCTGATACCAGAGCCAATCACAATGGCATCGTAGGTGTGCTGGGCCTTGCCCGGTCCGTTTATGTTCATATTTTTTTTGTCTCTACGTGCGGTATATCGTTGTGGCCGCCGATTGCGCAGCGGCTAAAATAGTGATATCGGCAATGGTTACGTTTGGCGGGGCAGTCACGGCATAGACAATGGCATCGGCAATGTCGGTGGCCTGAAGGGCATCGAAACCGGCATATACCTGCGCGGCGCGTGCCGTGTCACCTTTGAAACGAACGGTGGAAAAGTCAGTTTCTACTGCTCCGGGGGCAATATTGGTCACTTTTATGCCGTGTTGGGTCAGGTCTAATCGCATACCGGTGCTGATGGCCTCCACGGCGGCTTTACTGGCGCAGTAGACCGCCCCGTTGGCGTAGGTCTGCTTCCCGGCAATGCTGCTCAAGTTCACAATGTGCCCCCGCCCCCGCGCCACCATGCCCGGCATCACGGCCTTCGACACGTACAACAGTCCCTGTACATTCCCATCGATCATCACATCCCAATCGGCCACGTTGCCGTCCTGAATGGAAGACAGCCCGTGGGCGTTACCGGCGTTATTGACCAGCACGTCAACATCCTGCCAATCAGACGGTAACGTACCCACGGCTTCGGCCACGGCGGCATTGTCTCGCACGTCGAACGTCAGCAGGTACGTGTCAACGCCCAACTTTATGGCCAGTTCCTGCAATTTTTCAGTACGCCGTCCGCACAAAATGAGTCGATAATTAAGTTTGGCAAACGCTTCGGCGGTAGCCCGGCCAATACCCGACGACGCGCCGGTGATGAGGATAGTCATTGTTTTATTTTTCGTTCGTAGAGACGCGATACTCGCGTCTGGGTTGCGTCAGCAATTTATCGGCGTACCGGTCTCTACGCAGCGATCAATGGTGTATCCAGCTCGGCCAGCGAGGCGGTGATTTCTTCCTGCGTTACTTCATGGTCGACCAGTTCGCCCGACAAATATTGTTCGTAGGCGGCCATGTCGAAATGGCCGTGACCGCAGAGGTTGAACAAAATTGTTTTGGCAACGCCCTCTTCCTTAGCTTGTTG
>JAYUKZ010000254.1:0-10730 GCA_043763995.1 Fibrella sp. | reverse complement strand
CCGCCATGGGCTTGTGTGTGCTACCGAAAGTGGATGAGCTGATTGCCGAACGCAAAGCCATTTTTGCCCAATACAATACCCAGCTAGACTTCTCGCGGGTGGCTCGTCCGGTGCTGTCGCCGGGCATGACCCGCTACAACTACGCCTACTACCCGGTCGTTTTTTCGTCGGAACAAGTGCTGCTGAACGTGGTGGAGGCCCTGGCTACGGAGCAGATTGTGCCCCGCCGCTATTTTTATCCGTCGCTCAACACGCTGCCGTTCGTGAAAAACGCCCAGTCCTGCCCCGTCTCGGAAGACATTGCCCGGCGGGTGCTGAGTTTGCCGCTCTACCCCGGCCTGGAACCCGCCGACGTAACGCGCATTTGCCAGCTTGTCAACGAGGCTCTGGTGGCCGTGCCGGTCTAGCATGGTACTCTTCCTGCTACTTTTTGTGGGGTATGTGGGCTGGCTGGCGGCGCGGCTGGCCCGGCCCTCGCTCACGGAGTGGCTCCTGATTAGCTTCCTGCTCTACGCCGCCAGTGTGATTCTGACGGGCTTCATCGGCTCTTTTTTCTACCTCACCAACCACACCTGGGCCTGGGCGTTGGGCGTTTTTGCCACCGCCACCGCGTTGGCCCTGCCGCTGCGCTGGCTGGCGGGAAACCCCGTGCCGGTGCAACCCCTGGCCCTGATTGGGCAACGGGCGCAAGGGGCGGCAAGCTGGTTTGGGGGCCTGACAACGTACCTGAAGGGGCTTTACGGGGTTTTGCTCCTCACGTTGCTGGTACTCAGCCTGACCAACCTAGCTCTAGTGCTGTTTACGGTGCCCAACGAATGGGACAGCATGACGGGCCACCTCAACCGCGTGGTGCAGTACATGCAACGCGGCAGTATGCGGCACTTTGGCGGCACTAACTGGAACATCGACACATACCCCAAAAGCGTTTGCACCCTCCAGATTTATGGCTACCTGCTCACGGGCCGCGCCGAAAACGGGTTCAAACTCATTCACCACCTGGCCTACTGGGTCACGCTGGCGGCGGTGTTCGGCAGCAGTCAGCGCATTGGGCAATTGCTGAACCGCCCCGCCTCCACCACACTTTCGGCCAGTCTGCTGGCTACGCTGGGCATGAGCCTCCTGCCCGATTTTCTGATGCAGGCCGTTACTACCGAAACCGACATTGTGCTTACGGCTTACCTGGGTACGTTACTCTACCTGCTGCTGGCCTACCGCGCCTCGGCCACCGGCCCGGCCCACCGCCGCGACCGGCGGTATCTGTATCTGGCGGGCATCATGTTCGGCATCGCCTTTGGCCACAAAGTCACGTTTGCGCTGCTGCTGCCTTCGGTGTTTGTGGTCATGGTCTACACCGTGTTCTGGTCGCGGTCTTGGGCGGTGTCTTTTGCCCGCACGGGGCGGCTGGCAGGGGCCATTGCCGTGGGTGTTTGTCTCTGGATGTTGCCCACGGGCTACCTCAAGAACATCGCCGTGTTTGGCCACCCCATCGGCCCGCCCACGGCCCTGCGCCACCAATCCGTTGAGCGGGCGGGGTCGGTGCGGAATTTGTTGGAACAGGGGTCGCGGAACGTGGTGCGGTATACGTATGACCATTTTAACCTCGACGGGCTGCGCAACACTGCCCCTGGCGAACGCCTCAACCGCGCCATGCGCCAACCCGCCCTTTGGCTCGAAAACAAGCTGAAGATGCGGTTGGACGAAGAGACCGATTTTTCCATTGTGCCCTTCACGTTTCAGCGGCGGTTCGTTTTCTACAACGCGAATCCCTACTGGGGTATTATCGGCTTCGGACTTATTGTACCCTTGCTGTTGCTGACGCTGGTTGGGGCGGGGCGGTCGGTGCCGCACGTATTTTTGGGCCTGGCGGCGGTGTTGCACCTGCTGGCCCTGGCCTATTCGGCTCCATATGACCCCTTCAAAGGCCGTTATTTCACCGAAACGGGGCTTTTTGGCAGTCTGTTTCTGGCCCTCTTGCTCCTTCACCCGCGCCTGAATCTGGCCGCGCCGGGACGGTGGGTGCTCAAGTCATACGTGGCCGTGGTGCTGGGGCTGGGGTGCCTATCGGCCCTGGGGTGCGTGTTTCTGAACATCCGCGCCCTGCCCTTTGCCTGGACAACACCCGACGGCACGGCTTTCCCCTCTGCGTTCGCCGCCGACCGGCTCCGGGCCATGACCGTGGGGCGACCCGATACGTACCTGGCCTACAAACGCTTCGATGCCATGGTGCCCGACACCGCCACCGTAGCCCTGGGCACCATCAACGACGACTACGAATACCCCCTCTACGGCCCCCGCCTCAGCCGCCGCCTCCTCACCATCAACCCCTTCGAGCAGGGCGTTCAACCCATCCCGAAAGCTGCTTCGTACCTGTTTTTTGCCAAATCCGTCATCACCCCTCGCCCCGGCGATGTGCGCCTGGGTACCGACACCGCCGCCGCCCACAACCTGTTTGTGGTGGTGCCCGCCGAAGACTATTACCTGCGCAAACTCAACTGATTTGGGACTGTGGATTTGGGATTGTGGATTGGCTTCGCATTTGAGCACATCCCAAATCCACAATCCGACATCCCAAATCCACAATCCGACATCCCAAATCCAATGACCCTCGCCATCATGCAGCCCTACATTTTGCCCTACATCGGGTATGTGCAGTTGATGAATACGGTCGATACGTTTGTTTTTTACGACGACGTGGCCTTCATCAACCGGGGCTGGGTGAACCGTAACCGGCTGCTGGTCAATGGCAAAGAACATTTGTTTACCATTCCGCTGCGCGAAGCCAGCCAGAACAAAACCATCCGCGAACTGGGCCTGGCCACCGACACCAAGTGGCGCGGTAAGTTGCTGAAAACCATTGAACAGAGCTACCGCAAGGCCCCACAGTTTGCCACCGTGATGCCCCTCACCGACCGCATCATTAACCACCCCGCCGAGACCATCAGCGACTATATTTTTCATAGTTTTACCGAACTGACCACGTACCTGGGCATCACCACCCGGCTAGTGGCTTCTTCTACCCGCTACGAAAATGCACACCTGAAAGGGCAGGAACGCATTCTGGATATTTGTCGGCAGGAAGGGGCCACGCGCTACATCAACCCCGTGGGCGGGCAGGAACTCTACACCCCACCGGCTTTCGGGGCCGTTGGTTGCGAGTTGCGGTTCATCCAGTCCCGACTGGTGCCGTACCCGCAAATGGGCGGGGGCGAATTTGTGCCCTGGCTCTCGATTCTGGACGTGTTGATGCACCTGGATGCCGCCGCCGCCCATTCGTTATTGACCAAATTTGACTTGATAAGCAGTGAATAAAAAATGGTTTAACACAGGGACACAGAGAAAAAAAATAATATTAAGTAGCTGACTATCAACAATTTACATAAAAACTCTTTTTCCTCTGCGTCTCTGTGTTTAACCATTTTTTATTCACCGCATACTTTTCTCCCTGTTGAGTTAACTCTGCCTTACCCCTACCCATATGGCTAAACTCGTGATTTTTGGCGTATTGGATACCGCCGAACTGGCCCATTTCTACCTCACCCACGACTCGGAACACGAGGTGGTAGCCTTCACTGTAGACCGCGCCTACCTGGCCGAACCGACCTTCAAGGGCCTACCCGTGGTAGCCTACGAAGACCTTGAAACCCTGTTTCCCCCCACCGATTTTCAGTTCTTTGCGCCCATGACGGGCAAGGGCATGAACCGCAACCGCGAAAAAGTGTACCTCTCGGCCAAAGCAAAAGGGTACACCTGCGCGTCGTACATCAGCAGCAAAGCAACCATGTTCGGCAACGAAATCGGTGAAAATTGCTTCATTCTGGAAGACAATACCATTCAGCCGTTCACTACCATTGGCAACAACGTGGTGCTCTGGAGCGGCAACCACATTGGCCACCACGGGCGCATCGACGACCACGTTTTTTTCACCTCCCACGTGGTCATGTCGGGGCATTGCCATATTCAGTCGTACTGCTTTTTCGGGGTCAACAGCACCATCCGCGACTACCTTACGGTGGCCGAGGGTACGTTGCTGGCAATGGCTTCGGCCCTGTACAAAAACTCCGAACCGTGGGGCCTGTACCTGGGCAACCCGGCCAAAAAACTACCCCAACCCAGCCACGAGGCGTACTGATGAAGCCCCGGATTTTGCTCATCGGCCACGATGCCAACCGGGCCGGGGCGCAGGTGGTGCTGCTTCAGGTGATGCAGCAACTCCACGCCAACGGTTTTTCGCTGGTACTGCTTCTGGCCGAAGCTGGGCCATTATTACTTGATTATGAGGCCGTTGCCACGGTCGTGTTCTGGCCCCAACAGCTTACCCAACTGCTTGGTCCCCTGCCCGACAAGCTGCTGGGAAAACTGGGCCTCTGGCAACGCCTGGCCACCCAACGCGCCAATCAACAACACGCCGACCTGCGGGAAACCATCGACCCCGATTCGCTGGCTCTGGTGCTGGTCAATACCGTGAGCGCGGCCACGCTTTTTCGGCAACTAGACCTGCCCGGCCACGTACCTGTGCTGGCGTTCCTGCACGAACTGGCCATGTCGGTGCGCCAATACGCCAACCCCGATGATCTGCGCCACCTGTTGGCGCGGGCCACCCGGCTCCTGACCGTTTCGCGGGCCACGGCGCACTATTACGAAACTGCCTGGCAGGTGCCGCCCGGCCAAATTGACCTGTTTACCCTCCTCGACCTGCCCGCCCTGCAACAAGCACTCGACACGGCTAATGCCCGCCCCAGCAACCTGCCCGGCCTCAGCGACCTGCCCGCCAACGCGCTGGTGGTGGGCGGCTGCGGCAACGCCGAGTGGCGCAAAGGCACCGACCTGTTTGTGACCCTGGCCCGGATGGTGATCCGGCCCGACGTACCGGAAGAGACACCCATCTATTTTATCTGGGTAGGCTTGCCCCCCGGCCCCATGCACCACGACCTGAGCCTGGATTTGGCCAAAGCAAACCTCACCGACCGCGTCCGACTGATTCCCCCCACGCCCGACGTGGCGCGGTACATGGCCCGTTTCGACGTGTTTTTGCTCTGCTCCCGCGAAGACCCCTACCCGCTGGTGGTGCTGGAAGCCGGGCTGTCGGGGGTGCCGGTGGTGTGCTTTGCCGGCGCGGGCGGGGCCACCGAACTGGTGGAAACCGACGGGGGCGCGGTGGTGCCCTACCTGGATTTGACCGCCGCCGCCGCCGCCCTGCATCACCTGCTCACGCACCAGACCCTGCGCCGCGAACAGGGCCAAACCCTGCGCCGCAAAATCCAGCAACGCCACAGCCTCAGCCGCAGCACCAGCCAACTGCTGGCTCTGGTCAATACTTATTCCCGAACTATCTTGCGCTGAATCCGGCCCGAATCCGTGTCGATGCTCAGGATGTAAAGCCCCGCAGGCAGGGCTTCCAGGTCGAGCAGCAACGTACCTGACAGCGCGGCGTTGCGCTGGGTTTGCACCACTGCCCCGCTCGCGGCCACCACCTGCACCTGCTGCCACACCCGGCCCGTGGGCAGGTCTACCCGCAACCGGTTGCGCGTGGGGTTGGGGAAGAGGCGTACCGCGTTGGCCCAGGCCGGTTCCAGCCCCAACGGCGGCAACACCCGAAACGACCTATCTACGGGGGCGGCGGCAAACGTCTGGCTGTTTCCCTCCTGAAACGCCCGCACCACCACCGTACCCTCGCCCGTGATAGTCAGTTGGTTGCCCGTTAATTCGGCGGGGCCGGAACGGACGGAAAAACCAACCGGCAACCCCGCCGACGACGTGGCCTGGAGGTCGAGCCGACTGGCGGGCAAAAACTGGTCGGGCAGGGCGGCAAACGCGATGGTCTGGTTCACCCGCGCCGGTAAGGCCCGCGATACGTTGGTGAACCACACCGGCCATTTCCCGCCCGTGTAGGGCACCGAAACCGTTCCTTTCGGCGTGAGTTTATCGGCCTCCAGGGCCATCAGCCCAATGCCGGGTTTGCCCGCCGAGGTGGTAGTGCCAAACACCAGCGCGTTGTCGGTGCGCGAAAAATCGGGAAAACCCAGGTCGTTATTTTCGTACACAATACCCACGTCACCCTTCTCAATATTGGCCGAAAGCACGTAGTAGGTGTCGTTGCTCTCGTCGAAATAATCGAAAGCAAGAATGTCGGGCGCGGTTTTGGAAAACGACGGATTGCCAATGCTCACGCCTTCGTCCAGGTCGGTAAACACTTTTTCAATCTGGCCTTTGGCGAAATTCCGGGTGGCCCCGTCCCAGACGTTAATCAGCCCCACGTCCCAATAATCGACCGATTGGCCGGTGGCGTTCCGCAACTTGTTATAGGCATCGTAGACAATGTTTTCGCCCGAATAATCCCACTCGAACGAGTCGGCGTAGCGCACTTCGCCCGTTCTCACGCCGTTGGCCGAGGTGGGGTTGTAGAGCGTGAAGGTCTGCCATTTGGCCAGCTCAAAGCTATAAACCCACACTTTCCCGTCCTGCTTGTCGGTGAGGGCAGCCAACCGGCGACCGTCTTTGGCAATGGCCACGTTGGCCCAACCCGCCTCCTGCGAGATAACCGTTTCCGAGGCGGGCCGGGTCATGCTCGTGGCTCTGATTCGGCCATCGGTACCCACAAAATAGGCCAGGCTCCCGTCGTCGGTGAGGCTGGGGCGGCGTTTAAGGGCCGAGGTGCTCCGGGCCACAAAGCTGATGGCGGGGTAGGGCGTGCTATACAGTTTGCTGTCGCTGGTGCTGACCAGGGCTACAAAATCCTGGCCGGTAGCCGTGGGCAGGGGCGGTTTAGTGTCGGGCGGGGCGGTGGTACTTTCGCGGATGCCCACGTTGTCGAAGGCTGTGCGCACCGCCGTTACCTCCGCGCTACTGGCCCCGTGAATGTCCGTTGCCGCCCGGATTACGGCCAGCCGCAGATCCAGAAACTTAGAAGAGCGGGTCAGGTACGTTTGCAGGGCGCGGTAATAGATTTGCTCGGCTTTTTCTTTGTTGATGGCGGTGGCAATCTGGTAGAACGCAAAATTCGGGATGCCGCTGTTGATGTGTACGCCCCCATTATCCTCCGTGGTGCCCACGTACTGCGCCATCGTCTTGGGCTGATAGCCCGCGTCAGACGGGCCACCCTGGTTGGGGTTGGCCATACTCCGCATGGCCCCCGACGGAAAAAAGCGGCGCACCACAATGTCTTCGCCCACCGTCCAGTCGTCGCGGTCGATGAGTACCCCAAAAATATCGGCAAACGATTCGTTGATGGCCCCCGACTGCCCCTGGTAGACCAGGTTGGCCGTATTTTGAATCACGCCGTGGCTCATTTCGTGACCGGCCACGTCGAGCGCACCGGCCAGGGGTTTGAAGGCAGTGGCCCCGTTGCCGTAAAAAATGCACTCGCCGTTCCAGAAAGCGTTGTCCATGCCGGTGCCGTCGTCTTCATTCACATTAATGATGGAAATCACCGTGCCGCCCTTGCCGTTTATGGCGTTCCGTTTGAACGTCTTCAGAAAATAGTCGTAGGCCAGCCCGCCGTTATATTGCGCCGACACGGCGGTGGGTGTCCAGGAATTGTTGCCCGCCGACTGGATTTGCCGTTGGCTGAAATTGGCATTGGCGGGGTTGGTAAAGTTGGCATCGATGGCCCAAATGCCACCCACGGGGTTATCGGGCAAGTGGGATTTTGTTTTGTCGAACATAGCACGGCTGGCATCCAGCATGAGGTGGCCGGTGCCGCTCTGGTACGTGTTCACCGTGCGCAACGTGCCGTTCAGGTCGCGGGTAGTGGCCGTTCTTGGCCCGTCAATACTACAGGTGGCATATACTTTTTGCAACACCGCGCCCGTGTTGGCATCCAGCACCATCTGCCAACTATCAAGCAGGTTGGGCCGCACGGTCAGGGCGTAGGCCAGGCGGGGGCGGGTAGTGCTGCCCACTTCGCCCGCAAACACGCACAGTTCGCCCGCAACCGGCTCCAGTTTCAGCAGGTTTTGGCCGAACGCCCGCACCGGTGCCGGTGCACCCACGGCTTGCAAGGCTAGTTTACCGACCTTTTCCAATGACAAATCGGGGGTCATATCTACCAAATCACCCACTTTCCGGTACTGCCCGTTCACCAGCGTCACGGTGCCGTTGGCCTGATGCACCGTCAGTTCGGCCCCAAAAACGGGCACCCCCCGGTGCAGTTGCGCCAGGCGGTGGTGGGTTTGGCCCAGGTCGTCGGTGGTGGTTTGGTCAATTCGGAACGACTGCTCCGGGTCGGCAACGCCCATCAGACCACGTACCTGGCCCAAAAACTGGTAGGTAGCAGCCGCCGCCGACCGCCGCGCCAATGGGTTTGACCGCCCCACCACTTGGTTTTCGATGGAAATGGGCAAGCCCGATTGGGGGTCACGCACCACGCGGAGGCGGAGCGGGGGCAGGCTCCGCGCCGCCGTGTTTGCCACCAAACCAGACCGAAAAAACTGTTGCCGGGCGGGCAAGGGCGTTTCGGTAGCGTTGAGGCGGCGGGCCAGGTGCGCGTCGGGCGCGGCGGTTTTTTGTTTATTGCCAAACCCGCCGGGCTGGGCCTGCGCCGGGCTGACCAACGCCAGGCTAACCCAGACCAGCAAGAGGTGGGTGTAGAGAAGTTTCATGTTGGAAAGGGGAAGGGGAAGGGTTGGCAATGGACTCACGAACGGGCGGGGGCGGGTAAGTTAACATACCCATGAAGCCTTTGTAAACCTGCTCGAAATTCCCAGGTACGTCCTTGTCGCCTGTGGCCCAGGTTACGCGGTACTTTTCGGTGCCTTTTTTCCACTGCACAAACCGATACGTGTTACCCGGCTTGTTGTAGGTTGTTTTACGAATAGCGCAGCGGTCTTCCACCGACCAGAACACTTTTTTGGTGTTGGCGGCAGTTTGTGTGCCAATAAAGGTGTAGCCCTTTTCGCCGGGTTTTCGACTGAAAAGCCGCCCGTCGTCCAGCAGATAGTACGCCGATTCACCCCCCCGCACACCTCCGCCCGACCCCACAGCCAGCACCCGGCCCCGGTACAGGTCAGGTACTTCCTGGGTTTGGCCCGTTTTTTTGCGGGTGCGCAACGCCAGCGTGGGCATCTTGCTGGTTTTGGTTGTTCTGGGCTTGCGCACCCTAGTGGCGGGGTCGGCGGCTTGGGGTGCTTGTGCTACCAGCAGGCAGGTAGTAGCCAGGCAAAGGGCGGTAGTGAGGAGAATTTTCAACATTGGAGGTTGTAACAACATGGTTCATTAGGTTCCGAAATGTACGTACCTGGGGCCGTAGTTCGGTTAATCGTCTGGCCAGAAAGCCACACTTTTGAGTTATCGGTAAACCAGGCATCAGCCAACCCAACTGTGCCAGAAGCCCCGCCGGGTTGGCAGCGGTGCCACATCTGGGCAGTGCGTTAACCAGTTTGTGGAAGTTGTTCCCCGGCAGACGGATGGCCGGGAGTATTACAAAAATAGTTTCTTACTATTCATGATCCTGTAAATCAATTAGTTATTGATTATTACCAGGAGAACGTATAAATTGGTACGTTTTTTTCGATACTTACACCGTCTACAGTATACCAGTTCACTCAACACAAACGAACATGAAATCACTACCCGGAATTTTGCTCGGCCTCGCGGCGGGCGTAATCGTTGGGGTGCTTATGGCACCGGAGAGCGGTAAAAAAACCCGCAAACGCATTTCGTCCGAATCGGACAACTTTTTCAGTGACCTGCAAGATCAATTGCAGGATGGCCTCGACAGCATCCGCAAGCAGTACCACGAGTATGCCGAAACGGCCGCCGACAAATCGAAAGCGGTGGTGTCGGAAGCCAAACGTCGGGCCAAATTTTAATTCATCCATAAATTCATTAACCAACCAACACAATGCGTAGCACACGTGATTTCCTGACCGGCCTGTTGACAGGCGTAGCCATTGGCATTTTGACAGCCCCCCGCAGTGGCAAAGAAACCCGCGAAAAGCTGGTGGATGAAGCCAACAAACGCTCGGGCGATTTGAAAGACCAGTGGGAAAAAGGCGTTTCACAGGCCAAAGACCAGTTCGAAAAGGTGAAAGACCAGGCGGGTCAGTATGTGGAGCAGGCCAAAGACCAGTACAGCCAACTGAAAGGTCAGGCCAAGAACGAGGTCGAAAACCTGAAAGACAAAGCCGAGTCAGAATACAACAAGTACGAAGCCAAGTCAGACTTCAACAACACCGTTGACGAGTTTGCCGACAAAACCAAGTCGGGCATCAACTCGGCCAAAGAATCGATCAAGATCGACTAGTTGCCCGGCCCGGTAACGCCGGTCTGATTTACTCAACACGTTATGAAAGAACGCCCCCGGCTCTGCACAGAGCCGGGGGCGTTCGCTTGTTGGGGGGTATCTACGCCGCCAACTGACGCAACCGCAGGTGGTACAACAACATGATGGTTTTCCCGTCCATAATGTCACCGGTGCCAATCATGCGCAGGGCCTCCGCCAAAGGCAGTTCAAGCACTTCGATATCTTCTTCGTCAACGCCGCCACCCGCCGCCCGGACAGTATCGGCGTTGTATTCGGCCAAATAGAAAAAAAGTCGCTCCGTCACCGACCCTGGACTCATATACGCCTCCATCACCTTCTCGATGGCCGTAATACGGTAGCCTGTTTCTTCTTCCATTTCCCGGCGAATAGCCTCTTCCGGGTTATCGTCGTCGAGCAGACCGGCGCAGGTTTCAATCAGTAACCCCGTCGGGTTTCCGTTCACGTAGGTAGGCAACCGAAACTGCCGGGT
>JAYUKZ010000253.1:0-3010 GCA_043763995.1 Fibrella sp. | reverse complement strand
TCGCCACGCACCGCGAGCAACTCCTTCAGCTGCTCGCCGAAGCCGAAACTAAGTAAGAACCGCACCGGCCATAGGAGATGTTACTTATGCCGAATGAGTAAAAATTTGAGAGAACTCAACTACACACCGGGCCAATTCACCCCCCACCTTTGTATCGTTCAAACGAACAAAGGTGGAAGCCGAAAAGACCTTCGATTGAGTAGGCAGTTTTATTTATCTAAATTTTAATAGAATGAAAAAGCTAAAAATCAATCAGATGGAAGTTGTGCATGGGGGAGCAACACCGACCAAAACTCAATTTATCTGCTGGGCAATGGCAACTGGTCTAAGTCTTTGTAATCCTGTTTTGGGATTTGTTGCCGGTTTTACATGCTTATGGGCAGACTAATTTGTTTACAATAAAACTTGTCGACTACTTTTAGGTTTGAAAAGTTTGATTAAAAATTTTAAACCTAAAAGTAATCAACTACCTATTTTCGACCTGAAGGGAATGACATAATCCCACGTACTATCATGAAATTATCACTTTTTCAAAAATTTCTATTTGCATTGCCGAGTTTTGGAC
The DNA here is from genome assembly GCA_043763995.1 of Fibrella sp. Taxonomy (GTDB): domain Bacteria; phylum Bacteroidota; class Bacteroidia; order Cytophagales; family Spirosomataceae; genus Fibrella. The sequence continues at coordinate 2,445 of JAYUKZ010000253.1, read as the reverse complement.
TTTTATTTATAAACAAAAACGTAGCTTTTGTTTATCTAATGGTTCTCTCTTTAGTTTTTGCTTTTTTGGAATACAGTCAGAGAAAAAATAAGTAGCAAATTTTAAAACTGTGTTTCAAAATAGAGTTGTTTGTCTTGATTATCAATGGTTTACGAACCTAGATTTCAGGCTTCCTAATTTAAAATTCCATAAACCAGCGCAAATTTCAATACTTTCATCAAATCTTTTTATTGATTTGCCTCGATATTTTGTCATCAATACGTAATACCGTTTCATACCACAGATTGCGTTCTCCACACAAACTCGTGCCCGTCCTACTTGTTGATCACTTTACCATGAAAGTCTTAAAGAACTTAACGATAACTAAAAAATTGTTTTTTTTGTTATCCTGCCCCTTTTTCTGCTGTCTTTACTTATAGGCAATAAGTACACTGAGGTGATTTTTCTTTGTCTTGGTATCTACTGTTCCTACAGAATTATCAAGGAAAAATCTTCCTATCAATAGCAGACTGCAATAATAGGTTCCCATCTACAATTGCAACAGTCATTATCATAATTCTGTGTGGAATAGCTATCAGAATGAAGAAGAAAAATGACCCGTTTTCCTGATTGTTACCTGCGTCAGATTACTTCGTGTTCAACTTAAAACCATGAACAGCGTTTACCTAAGTCCGGGTGATCACAGACCAACGCCAACGGTCGTCACCAATCATGTTTGGCTATTGCTGGCAGTAGCTACTGCACTGAGTTTGCTGCTGCTGGTGGCAAGTCAGTTTTTGTTGATTCATGATGAATTATATTTTAACGCCTTCAGTGACCAACTCGCCTATGAGCAGATTCAGGATATGCTTACGCAGCAGCAACGGTGGTCGTGGTTGCCCTATGTACTTATTCCGCTGCTGATGGCGATCAAGTTCACGCTGGTGAGTAGCTGCGTTAGTCTTGGTTACTACTTCACCACCAATGAGTGGTCATTCAAGCCATTTTTCAGGATAGCGATTCAGGCGGAGTTTGTTCTGCTCATCCCCAGTCTTGTTAAACTGCTTTGGTTCCTCTTCGTTCAAACCGATTATACGCTCAACGATCTGCAACTGTTCTACCCGCTGAGTTTGCTTAATCTGTTTGAGTCGGCTACGGTAGAGTCGTATTTGCTTTATCCGTTGCAGGTGCTGAATCTGTTTGAAGTGGCCTACTGGTTTGCGCTGGCTTACGGGGTGGCGCGGGTTATGAATGCGTCGCTGGAGCGGGGCTTCGGGCTGGTGATGGCTTCCTACGGGTCAGGGTTGGCGTTGTGGGTGGTGTTTATCATGTTTCTGACCGTGAGCCTGGCATGAGAACGTACCTGAAGTGGGCCGTTGCCACGGTGTTGCTGGGTACGTTGGCTTACCTGGTTTGGGGCTTCACCACCCGGCTTAGCCGCAAAAAAGCCGTGGCCCAACGTACCCAAAAGTTGCCGGTCTGCGTGGTGCAGGACATTGATACCGGTACGTTCACGATTGAACCACAGGGCAAACCAACGGTGCTCATCTACTTCGACCCTGATTGTGACCATTGTCAGCGCGAGGCGCGGGAAATTCAGCAGCAGGGGGCCTCACTGACGGGGGCAACGGTAGTCATGCTGTCGGCGGCACCGGTGGCCGCGCTGAAAACGTTTGCTACCACCTACCGGCTCACCAACGTACCTGGCCTTCGCGTGGCACACGTAGACCGGCAGGTAGCCCAAACTACATTTGGGTTTACCTCGGTGCCCGATGTGCTGATCTACCACGCCAACGGCACGTTGTCGCGCCGGTTTAAGGGCGAAACCAGCATTGCGGCCATTACCCGGTATCTTTAATTCGTCAAACCGTTTAGGTCGGCGTGTCGTCAGGTTCCTAACCTGACGTTTTGGGGTCCCCCGACCCCGGCCAAAGCAAAAATGAGGCTTGTGGAGCAACGTTGTTTTATTTCGCCTACGGCGTTTGTGTTTGCATCGGCTGGGGTCGGGGACCCCAAAACGTCAGGTTAGGAACCTGACGACACACTATATAAGTAGTTACGATTCGTCAATTCATTTACTGTACTATCCTTATGGAACAGGCCATCCCCGTTCTTGTTGAACTGTTGCTGTGGCTCATCATGTGGCTCATGCCTTCGCTGCTCTGATATGAGAAATCCTTTTCGTACGCGCCTTGCGGCGTTGCCCGGTCTTAACGTCGGTCTACTGGAAAAAACGTTGATCCGGCAGCAGGGCCAATCTGACTGCGGGGTGGCCTGTCTGGCCTCGCTGCTGGCTTTTTATGGCGGTCACAGCAGGCTGGAACGACTGCGTGACCTGAGCGGCACCGACGCGCAGGGCACCACGCTGCTGGGCCTTTGCCAGGCAGCGCGGCAGGTGGGCTTCGAGGCCGACGGGATGCAGGCGGATGCTGTCGAAAACCTGAAAACCGATGTAGCCGTGCCGGT
>JAYUKZ010000252.1:0-43448 GCA_043763995.1 Fibrella sp. | reverse complement strand
AAGGACAAAAGTAGCGAGGGTACTGATGCACCACAGGAGCGGGCAACCCACTTGAGCGACACGGTAGACTACTACATATACCGCCGATTGAAAGTGGGCCTGGCTAGGCCCACGGAGGACTTCGAAATCGACTTTGGCATGTGAGATCAACCGACAGGATAACCGTGAACAGCGAAAGCCCGACCGCCCGAATGTCAAACAGACATAGACGGGCGGTCGGGCTTTCAGCTATTCGGCATTTCTGAATTTGGAAATTTCCAAAATGCCAAAGGGCGGGGTCAGCTTACAAAAAGTCGCCGAAAAAAAAGCGTAAAAAGGCCGTAATAGCCTGTTTATCTGGCATTTTGCTCTTTGAAACGGTGCAGTTTTTTTAAACTGCCATCTACAAATATTTAACTGCCAGATTAATAACGAGTTAAAGGGTTCAGGCAGCTTCAGCCAGGTCATTCCAACTTGTCAATAATTTGTCGATGCGCTCCCGGCGAGGGCGGACGTAATGACGCAACCGCTTTGTACTGACCAAGCCAAGCATGGTAGCCACGTCGTCGGCACCGACCAGCATTTCGTTCAAAGCCAAGTCGGCAAAGGTTTTTCGTGCAATCTTGGTGCTTAGATTGTGGGGTAGCTGGACATGAACCGCGATGAACTTTAGCGAATCGTTCCGTTTCTGGTTGGATTTGGCGGGCAGATCATGCAGGTTCCCGCCATATTTGGTGAGAATGGCCACGGCGGGTTCGAGTAGTTTGAGGAAAAACTCCTTGTTTGTCTTCTGTCGTTTGCCCGTCAGCCAGTAGGTACCTTTATCCTGCTCGATTTTGAAGAGCTTGTTGGTGTAATCACAGTGGTGCATACCCGTGAAACAGTTAAAAACGAAGGCATCACGTTCTGCGGAGAGCGTGTTGGCGGTGAGTATGTGCATCTTTCCGAGAGCGGCCAGGGCATGAAAGTCAAACGCGATCAGGCGTTGGAGTTCCTGGATGGTCAGGTGGGTAGTATCTGGTTCCTCGTCGTTGCACTCCACCACGTAGTCGGCAAGCGCGTTGCGACGTATTAACTGACGGGCATAGCACCACTTCATTACCTGCTTCACGAATTTGAGGTGCTTTTCGATATGCAACCCGCCAAACTGCTCTGTTGCGGACAGATGAAGCTCCAGGTTTTCCATAAACTCGTCATCCAGCGAGGTGGCTGGCAACTTTTCTCGCTTAACCAGAACGAGGTAATCCAAGATATTGGCTGCGTAATTGGCTTGAATGTCAAGCGTTGCCTGGCTGATCTTGCCCAGTTGGTGCCGTTTGGTCTGGTGTTCGGCATGAAACGTCACCAAATCAGGAAACGTAAACAAGGTACGTCGGTGCACCAAGCCAGTACCCGGTTGGGCAACCTGACCAGTAGGGCGGTGCTGGAGCGCAAAGAAATTCTTAATCAGGGCGGCGTTAAGTTCATGCCCATCCTTCTCAAGATTTTCCGTCAGAGAGTCGATGCGACGGAGCAGCTTGGCCAACTTCATATTTTGTTCCTGCGCCCAGACCGACCGACCGCTAAAGGTCTGGTTTTCCTGATCCCATTGAGACTTGCGGCACTTAATGTGGGTTGATCCCAACTCCTCACGCTCGGCATTATAGGTGAGGCGCATTTGTAGCGTACCCTCTTCGGGGTTCTGGACGCTTTTTCTATACCAGAATAGGAGAGCCATCAGGCGTATATTGTACATGGTAAACTAATAGTTGGGCACTATTAGCTTGCCAAAATGTTGATTATATCCTCAAAATCGCTGACGTAACCGCAAAGGGTTGACGTAACCTCGGTTGCAACCGAGTTAAAACAGCCGCTTGGGGCCAGGGAGTGGCACGGAAAAGGGCCAAAAGAAAGAGCCACGTGGGGTTTCCACGTGGCTCGGCCTCTAAATGAATACGTTACAAATAAGCGTTTGCAGAGAGAGAGGGATTCGAACCCCCGGACCTGTAACAGTCAATGGTTTTCAAGACCATCGCAATCGACCACTCTGCCATCTCTCTATGGTTCGATGCAACAAAAGTACGGTTTGTTGCGGCAATTGTCAAACACCGGCCCCAAAAAAGAGGCCCCGAACGGGCAAAAAGCCCTATTTTTGCCCCGTTGGCACCTGCCCCTACGTACCTACCGCGCTGACAACGAACAGGTCTGCGCCGGTTTTTTGCCCACATCGCCCATTCCCTTTTCTGGCCAATTACCCTCCAACCGTGAACACGACCCCTGCTTCGCCGCCGCCCGCCGAGCCAACGCCCACCCTGGAAACCGCCCGCAAACTGGGTGTGCTGCCCGACGAGTTCGACCGTATTATCGCCATCCTGGGGCGGCAACCCAACTTCACCGAACTGAGCATCTTTTCGGTGATGTGGTCGGAACACTGCTCCTACAAAAACTCTATTGTCTGGCTCAAAACCCTCCCCCGCGATTTTAGCGGTGATGGGCCGAACCGGATGCTGGCCAAAGCCGGCGACGAAAACGCGGGCCTGGTCGATATTGGCGACGGGTTGGCCTGTTCGTTCAAAATCGAATCCCACAACCACCCCTCGGCTCTGGAACCCTATCAGGGCGCGGCCACGGGCGTGGGCGGCATCAACCGCGACATTTTTACGATGGGTGCCCGGCCCATTGCCCAGCTCAACTCCCTCCGGTTTGGGGACCTGACCCTGCCCAAAACCCGCCGCCTGTTGCGGGGTGTGGTGAAGGGCATTGGCGATTATGGTAATGCCTTCGGCATCCCGACGGTGGGCGGCGAGATTTATTTCGATGAATCGTACAACACCAATCCGCTCGTCAACGCGTTTTCGGCGGGTATTGTGGCGGTGGGAAAGGTGGCCAAAGCCACGAGCTACGGCGTGGGCAACCCGGTGTTTATTGTGGGGTCGGCTACGGGCAAAGACGGCATCCATGGGGCCACGTTTGCTTCCGAAGACATTTCTGCCGCCTCGACCGACAAACTCCCGGCGGTGCAGGTGGGCGACCCGTTCATGGAAAAACTGCTGCTGGAAGCCACGTTGGAAATCATCGCCACGGGCTATGTCATCGGCATTCAGGACATGGGCGCGGCAGGCATCATCTGCTCTACCTCCGAGATGAGCGCGAAGGGCGAACACGGCATGGTGATCGATCTGGACAAAGTGCCCACGCGCCAACCCAACATGGCCCCGTTCGAGATTCTGCTGTCCGAATCTCAGGAGCGGATGCTGGTGGTGGTCGAAAAAGGACGCGAGGACATTATTCAGGGTATTTTCGATAAATGGGATCTGCATTGCGCCCAAATTGGCGAAGTCACCAACACCCAACGGTTGCATTTCTACCGCCACGGGCACCTGGTGGCCGACGTGCCCGCCCATGACCTGGTGTTGGGTGGCGGCGCACCGCAATACCACCGCGAGTACACCGAACCGGCGTACATTGCTGAATACCAGAAATTTAATACAGATAACATACCTGATCTCACCGCCGCCGAACTTCCCGCCGTGGTGCGGCATTTACTGAGCCACCCCAACATTTGTTCGCGGCAGTGGGTTACGCAGCAGTACGACTCGATGGTGGGCACGGCCAACCGGAGCACCAATGCCCCCTCTGATGCCGCCGTGGTGATGGTGAAAGGCGCAGACATTCCTAAATCCGATAAGGCCATTGTCATTACTGTTGATTGCAACAGCCGTTACGTAAACGCCAACCCGTTTGTGGGGGCGCAAATTGCCGTGGCCGAAGCCTGCCGCAACGTGGTCTGCACCGGCGGCGAACCCCTGGCCGTGACCAACAACCTCAATTTCGGCAACCCCTACGTACCTGAAGTGTATTGGCAGTTTGTGGAAGCGGTGAAAGGCATGGGCGAAGCCTGCCGCCGGTTCAACACCCCCGTCACGGGCGGCAACGTGAGCTTCTACAACCAATCGTCGGACGATGGGCCGGTGTTTCCCACGCCTACCATCGGGATGCTGGGCCTGATGGAAAATCCCGATAACCGCATGACCCTCAATTTCTGCGGGGCCGGAGATAACATCTATCTGATCGGCGCATCGGAACAGGACATTGCTTCGTCGGAGTACCTCTATTCGTACCGAAACATACACGCCTCGCCCGCCCCGGCCTTTGATATGGATCGGGAGTTGGCCGTGCAAGCGGCGGTGAAGCAGTTGATTACAAAAAAACTGATCCTATCAGCGCACGATTGTTCGGATGGTGGATTGTTGGTGGCCGTGGCTGAATCGGCAATGGCGGGGCGGGTGGGGTTCAGCCTCCAGACCGATGCCGCCTACCGGCTGGATGCCTTCCTGTTCGGCGAATGCCAAAGCCGGGTCGTCGTTTCGGTTTCGGCAAATCAACAAGCTGATTTTGACATGTTTATGGCTGAAATCACCGTACCCCACAGCCACATCGGTACAGTAACGCCCACCGATTTTGTCATTGACGGACAAACCGTGTTGCCTTCAGCCGAGGCCGCCGGATTGTACAATAATGCATTGGGAACTATCATGGCCTGACAACGTACTTGGCGTACCGGTCTCTACATACGGAACAATAAAAATGCGTTTTTTCATAGAACTGAGCTATAAAGGCACTGAATACCACGGCTGGCAGTATCAGCCCAACGGCATTTCGGTGCAGCAGGTGCTGGAAGAAACCCTGACCCAACGCCTCGGTCAGCCCGTTACCATCGTGGGCAGTGGTCGCACGGATGCGGGCGTTCATGCCCGGCAACAGTATGCCCATTTCGACACCGAAACGCCCCTGCCCGACGTGGTGTTGCTGGTGCATTCGCTCAATAATATGCTCCCGGAGGGCATTGCCATCTACCGGATTTTCCCCGTCGAACCCACCCATCACGCCCGGTTCTCGGCCACGGCGCGGTATTATCAGTACCACATTCGGCGGCAGAAAAGCGCGTTTCAGCCCACTCAGTGCTATATTTTTCGTCCTGAACTGGATGTGTCGCTGATGAACGAAGCTGCCGCACTGTTGCCCGGTGTGCGGAATTTCAGGAGTTTCAGCAAGGTGCGCACCGGCGTGAACCACTACGAATGCTACCTGACGCGGGCCGACTGGGAGCAAACCCCCGACGGGCTGATTTTTCATATCAAAGCCAATCGGTTTCTGTATGGCATGGTGCGTTGCCTGGTCGGTACGTTGCTCGACATTGGGCAGCACCGCCTCACACTGCCACAATTCGAGGCCATTATCCGGGCACAAGACCGCACGTTGGCCAGCCGCGCCGCCCCCGCCAGTGGCCTCTTCCTGACAGAAGTAACGTACCCGGAGGCCGTGCTGGTGAACCGGTTCAGCCACGGCTGAATGATTCAATAAAAATACTTAACTAGCTCATAATGAAAAACGTATTGAATAATGCTGCACTCTTTGCGCTGGCTATTTTCCTGGCCACCTGCGCTCCCAAAGCCACTCCCGCCCGGACGGGTTTGTCTGCCGAACGGTTCCGATACGTATCGGGCCAACGCCCATTGATTTCCGTTCACAGGGGTGGGGGCGACCTGACGGGCTACCCCGAAAACTGCCTCGAATCATTCGCCTATGTGGCCCGGCAAATTGCCCGGCCCGGTGCGCCGCCGGTCATCGAGTGCGACATTGACCTTACCAAAGACAGCATACTTGTCATGATGCACGACGCTACCCTTGACCGCACCACCACCGGCACCGGCAAACTCATTGACCGCACCTATGCCGAGGTGCAGCAACTGAAACTGGAGGATAATTTCGGCAACCCAACGGCCTTTCGGGTGCCCACACTGGCGCAAGTTCTGGCCTGGGGACGTACCCAAGTGCTGTTTACGTTGGATGTAAAACGCAATGTCAGTTTTGCCAGCGTCGTTGCCCAGGTGCGGCAAACCAAGACCAACAACAACGTGGCCATCATTACCTACAACGCCAAAGATGCCGCCCTGGTCAATAAACTCGCCCCCGATTTGATGATCTCCGTCACGATTCGTAACCAGGCCGAGTATGACCGGTTGCACGAACTGGGTATCCCCGACAACCGGATGATTGCCTTTGTGGGCGTGAAAACCCCCGACCCGGCCTTGTACACGTACCTGCACAGCAAAGGCATTGCCACCATCCTGGGTACGCTGGGCAACCTCGACAAACAAGCCGCCGCCAAAGGTGATGCGCCCTACAAAGAATGGATCGCTGCCGGGGCCGATATGCTCTCCACCGACCGACCCCTGGAAGTAGTGCGGGTGCTGGAAAAGTGAGGGGGCGGTAAGTTGACTATGTTTTGTAATTTTGCTTACATGAAACAGACCAGTGCTCACCGCCTAAACTGGACACAGATTCAGACGCAATACCCGGACGCATGGGTCTTGCTGATGAATCCTGTTGTGCCAGCTACGGGGTACGCCGTGACCGATGCCGAGGTTGTCTATAAAAATAAACGGCAGAAAAAGGTGGTCGAAAAAGCGCAGGAACTGCCAGTTGGAAGCCGGTTTGCCATAAAATATACGGGCGCACCAACCCTTTCAGCCGATACGGTCATCTGTTTATGACCAGACTGAACGCTCATGAAAAGCCTACTCAAATACGGTTTCGTTATGCTGGTATTGGCTCTGGTCTGTGGTAATTGTAGCGTTGGGTCAGTCCCCCCGAAAGAGCTTGAACTAAACGGGACACTCACTGACACCACAGGCAAACCACTGCCGCCTACGATGGTTCAACTTTGGCGGCTTAAACCCGGTTTTAGTTTTACGTTCTCACCAGTTTTTTATCTCTTTGATAGCGTCCGCTCAGACGCATCTGGTCGATTTTCCAAACGCATTGAAGGGCAGTTTACCCGGTGTCAGGACATTAGAGTAGAATCGGACCCCCCCGCTTATCGGAGGATTCTTTACAGTGCGGAGAACCTGTCTGGATGCACGGCTTCAACGGGCAAGCTCACGTATGATCTGAAGTTTGTTAGAAGACGTTAACAGTGCCTCGTTAGCGGGCTACCGCCATTCTCTGATCATTCCGACACCACAATGAGCGGGGCTACGTGTTCGGGGTCATTGTCGGGCGAGGCTTTTTTGGCCACCCGGCGCGAGGGGCGTTTCATGGTCACTTCATAGAGGTCGGTGCGGCGGTCTTTCAGGTTCTGCACCGAGCCGTATTCGTGCAGTTCTTTCAATAACGACACGTCTACGTCGGCAAAAAGCACCATCTCGGTGTTGGGCGTGGCTTCGGCTTTGATGGCGTTGTTGGGAAACTGAAAATCGGAGGGCGTAAACACCGCCGACTGGGCGTAGTGGATATCGGTGTTGGGTACGTTGGGCAGGTTGCCCACGCAGCCCGAAATGGCCACGTAACACTCGTTTTCGATGGCCCGCGCCTGGGCGCAGTTGCGCACCCGGTAGTAGCCGTTTTGGGTGTCGGTCAGGAAGGGTACAAAAATAATTTGCGCTCCCTGCGCGGCCAACGCCCGGCCCAACTCCGGGAATTCGACATCGTAGCAGATCATCATCCCGATTTTGCCGCAGTCGGTGTCGTAGGTACGTACCTCGTAGCCCCCCACCATACCGTAAAATTTCACCTCGTTGGGGGTAATGTGAATCTTGCGGTACTCCTCGAACGACCCGTCGCGGCGGCAGAGGTACGACACGTTGTAGAGCTTGCCCTCGTCCACGAGCGGCATGGAACCGGCAATGATATTGACGTTGTACGAAATGGCAAACTGACACATTTTGTCGCGCACTTGCTCGGTATACTGCGCCAGTTCCCGAATGGCCTTCGGTTCGGGCATATCCTTGAATTGGGCCATCAGGGGCGTGTTGAAAAACTCCGGCAAAACCAGAAAATCAGCTTTGTAATCCGAGACCACGTCAGTAAAAAACTCGACCTGATCGAAGAACGATTGCAGGTCGGGGAAGGGCCGCATCTGCCACTGCACCACCCCCAGCCGGATAATAGAATCGGTGTGAGGTTTACGGTTTTTTTCGGCCACGTAATAAATATTGTTCCACTCCAACAGCGTGGCGTACTCCTTCGATTCGGTGTCGCCGGGCAGGTAGCCGCGCAGTACTTTCTTGACGTGAAAATCGTTTGAGAGCTGAAACGTGAGCGTGGGGTCGTAGATATCCTTTTGTTTCACCCGCGTAATGAACTCGCGGGGCGAGAGTTCGTCGGCATATTTGCGGTAGTTGGGAATGCGGCCCCCGGCCAGAATACCTTTAATGTTGAGCTGTTCGCAGAGTTCTTTGCGGGCATCGTAGAGGCGGCGGCCCAGGCGCAGGTCGCGGTAGCCGGGGTGTACAAACACCTCAATGCCGTAGAGCCAGTCGCCTTTGTTGGTGTGGGTGTCGAAGGTGTATTCGCCCGTGATTTCCTCGAAGGTATGGCTGTCGCCAAAATCGGCGTATTTGACCCGGATGGCCAGCGCACAGGCCACCACTTTGTCATCTACTTCCACGCAAAACTGCCCGTCGGGAAAAATATTGACCAATTTATCAATCAGGTTTTTCTCCCAATAGTCGCCGCCAATGCCGCTATACGACTCAATCATGGCCTCTTTCAGGTCGGCGTAATCACTTTTCTTTAAATTCCGGGTAGCAATGCGCATCGGGTTGGTCGTTGTAACAGTTCTGCTCCGCATAACAGGCAATGGGGCGGGCTTGGTTTCGGCAAGGGCATAAACTACGTACCTGGCGCGTTGGCTACCCGATCTCAATACGGAATTAAAAAACTCCTTTGGCCTACCGAAACGATTCGGAACAACTTGCGTGTTGCTACATCGAATACGTACTAACTACTAACTTTTTCTCCATTTATGGCACAATCAAAACGCAGGGCTTCGGCCACCTGGGAGGGGAACCTTCAGGAAGGTAACGGCTCTTTAACGGCCACGGGCGGTGTACTGAGCAACACGCCGTTTTCGTTCAAAACCCGGTTCGTGAGCGAAGACGGCAGCGCGGGCACTAACCCCGAAGAACTCATTGCCGCTGCCCACGCGGGCTGTTTCACCATGGCCACTGGTGCCACCATGGGCCAACAGGGCATTACGCCCACCCACCTCGAAACGAAAGCGGTGCTGACGATGGACACAGATACGCTGACGATCACCACCATTGATCTTGTCTTAACCGGTAGCGTTCCGGGTATCGATCAGGCTAAATTTGAAGAAATCGCCAACGATGCCAAAAAGAACTGCATCATCTCGCGTGCCCTTTCGCCCGATATCACCCTGAACCTGACGGCCACTCTAGTCTAACGTACCTGAGAAAGAAGTACGAACGCCTTGCCAAATGCCCGCTCAACCAAGCTGTTGCGGCGGGCATTTTCTTGCCGTAACGTACCTAAATTTGCATCAATCACGGAAAAACTATGAACGATCTGGTCAATTACTCCATTCCCGTCTTTGTCGTTCTGATTGTCGTTGAGGTAGCCATAACGGCCTGGCAACAGCGCGATCACTACGAGACAAAAGACAGTGCCAGCAGCATTTCTCTGGGAATAGGCAGCGTAGTGGTTGGTTTTGTGGGAAAAGCCCTGGTGCTGGCTGCATACACGCTGGTGTACAAATTTCGCCTGTTCACCCTCGATATGACGCAGGTATGGCCCTGGATCGTGCTGTTTTTTGCCGAAGATGTCAGCTACTACTGGTTCCACCGAATCAGCCACGGCAGCCGCTGGTTTTGGGCCTCGCACGTAGTACATCATTCATCCCAAAGATATAACCTGAGCACAGCCCTGCGCCAAACCTGGACCGGTACGCTGACCGGTTCGTTTGTTTTCTGGCTATGGTTGCCATTGCTTGGTTTTTCGCCGTTGGCCGTAATGACCATGCAATCCATCAGCTTGCTCTACCAATTCTGGATTCATACCGAACTGATTCACCGCCTGCCCGGCCCTATTGAGTGGCTGTTCAATACGCCCTCGCACCACCGCGTTCACCATGGCTCTGACCTGACGTACCTGGACAAAAACCACGCGGGAGTGCTCATCCTCTGGGATCGGTTGCTGGGTACATTCCAGGCCGAAACCCACGCGCCCACCTACGGCCTCACCACCAACGTTGGCTCGCACAACCCCGTCACCATTGCCTTCCACGAGTGGGCCAACCTCTGGGCCGACCTGCGCCGGGCTACTTCGTTCCAGCAACGGCTGACCTACTTATTCGGCCCGCCCGGCTGGAAACATATGGCCCCGCCCGCCGCAGACAACGTACCCGGCAACGACCCGCCGCAGGGAAAAGGCTTGTCGTAACGCCTTTTTTTGTACCTTTGCCGGGATAAATTAATTTTGTAAACAAAAAGCTGTCTGACGATGTATTTACCATCTGAAAAAAAACAGGAAATTTTCGCCACGCAGGGTGCCCAAAAAACTCCGGGGGACACTGGGTCGGCAGAATCTCAGATTGCGCTGTTTACCTTCCGGATTAGTCATTTGACTCAGCACCTCAAAGTGCATAAGCATGATTACAGCACCCAGCAGGGTTTGTTGAAACTGGTCGGTAAACGTCGTAGTATGCTGGATTACCTCCAGCGGAAAGATATTAACCGCTACCGGGCCGTTATTGCTGCCCTCGGTATCCGTAAGTAACGCGGAGTACCGGCCCAAACAGGGAACCCGCCAGTGGGTTCCCTGTTTGTTTTTGGTCGGGCCACGGTGGTCGGGCCACGGTGGCTAGCCAGGTACGTTATCCCCCAACCCATCATTCATCTCAACGTTCAGCCCGGTGGGCGGCGTTTTTCTTTTTTGTGGTGAAAGCGGTAGGCGTATAGAAAAAAAATGATGTAGTAAAAGCTGTTGTAGCGCGAATCAAAAACCCAGTTATGTTTACGATCACCACAAAAAAAATTGCCCTCCCCGATGGTCGGCACATCACCATTGAAACCGGCAAACTGGCCCGTCAGGCCGACGGGGCCGTTGTTGTCCGCCTGGGCGACACCATGCTGTTGGCCACGGTAGTAGCCACCAAAGAAGCCCGCGACGGCATCGATTTCCTGCCCCTCTCGGTCGATTATCAGGAGAAGTTCGCTTCGGCGGGCCGCATTCCCGGTAGCTTTCAGCGACGCGAAGGTCGCCTGTCGGATTACGAAGTACTCATCTGCCGGATTGTTGACCGTGCCCTGCGCCCTACGTTCCCCGAAAATTTCCACGGCGATACCCAGGTGATGATTACCCTCATCTCGGCAGACCCCGAAGTGCTGCCCGACCAATTGGCGGCACTGGCGGCTTCGGCGGCATTAGCCGTGTCGGACATTCCCTTCAACGGGCCGATTTCGGAAGTGCGCGTGGCCAAAATTGATGGCCAATATAAGATCAACCCGCTCACCTCCGAACTGGAACGCGCCACGCTCGACCTGATTGTGGCCGCCAACGCCAACGACATTAACATGGTGGAGGGTGAGATGAAAGAGTGCCAGGAAGCCGAAGTGGTGGAAGCCCTGCGCGTGGCCCACGAAGCCATTAAGTTGCAGTGTGCCGCCCAGAAGGAACTCGAAACCGAAGTGGGCAAGACCGAGAAACGTACCTACAACCACGAAACACACGACGAGGAACTCCGCGCCGCCGTGCATCAGGCTTGTTACGATAAGGTTTATGCCGTGGCTCTGAAAGGTCAGGCCAGCAAAAAAGCCCGCTCGGAAGGTTTCAAAGCCGTTCGGGAAGAGTACATGGCCTCGTTGCCCGAAGGTGCCGAAGTCAACACATCGCTGGTGAAAACCTATTTTAGCGATGTAGTCTGGGAAGCCTCGCGGAACCTGGTGCTCAACGAACGCTACCGCCTCGACAGCCGCAAACTGGACGAGATTCGGCCCATTCAGTGCGAAGTAGACTACCTTCCCCGCGCCCACGGCTCGGCGGTGTTCACCCGTGGGGAAACCCAGTCGATGACTACCGTTACGTTGGGTACTAAACTCGATGAGCAAATTGTGGATCAGGCGTTGCAGCAGGGCTACAACAAATTCCTCCTGCATTACAACTTCCCCGGCTTTTCGACCGGCGAAGTGAAACCAAACCGGGGAGCCAGCCGCCGCGAAATTGGCCACGGCAACCTGGCCCACCGCGCCCTGAAAGGTATGTTGCCCGAAGGATCAGACAACCCCTACACGATCCGTATCGTGTCAGACATTCTGGAGTCGAACGGGTCGTCGTCGATGGCCACGGTCTGCGCCGGTACGTTGGCGTTGATGGATGCGGGCATTAAAATCAAAGCCCCCGTGGCCGGTATTGCCATGGGCCTGATTTCGGACGAAAAAACCGGCAACTACGCCGTTCTGTCAGATATTCTGGGCGACGAAGATCACCTGGGCGACATGGATTTCAAGGTGACGGGTACCGAAAAAGGGATCACGGCCTGCCAGATGGATATGAAAGTGAACGGGCTGTCGTATGAAGTGCTGACAGAAGCTCTGATGCAGGCCCGCGCCGGGCGGTTGCATATTTTGGGTGAAATGAAGAAGGGTCTTGCCGATGTGAAGCCCGACCTGAAGCCGTTTGCTCCCCGCGCCTACGTGATCCGCATTGCGCAGGATCAGATCGGCTCCGTGATTGGACCCGGTGGCAAGGTGGTGCAGGAAATTCAGCGCGAATCGGGAGCCACGGTCAACATCGAAGAGAAAGACGGGGCTGGTTTCGTGTCTATTTTCGCCACTAACCAGGCCAGCATGGATAAAGCTGTCAGTCGCGTAAAAGGCATCACGGCTTCGGCTGAGGTGGGCGAAATTTATGAGGGTAAAGTGAAAACCGTGCAGCCGTTTGGTGCCTTCGTGGAGTTCCTGCCGGGTAAAGACGGGCTGTTGCATATTTCGGAAATTAAGTGGGAACGCCTGGAAACCATGGACGGTGTGTTTCAGGTGGGCGAGACCGTGCGGGTGAAGTTGGTGGAGATTGACAAGAAGACGGGTAAGTATCGGTTATCCAGCAAGGCCCTGTTGCCGCGCCCGGAGAACAATACCAAAGCGTAGCTTGTTGACCCTGTAGGTACGTCTGTGACTTTGTTGCAGACGCACTTTTCGTACACCACCCTCCTCAACAAAGAAAAATGAGACAGCTAAAGATTTCTAAACAAATTACCAACCGCGAAAGCCAGTCGCTGGACAAGTACCTCCAGGAAATTGGCAAGGTTGACCTGCTTACCCCCGACGAAGAGGTGATGCTGGCCCAGAAAATCCGGGAAGGCGACCAACTCTCGCTCGAACGGCTAACGAAGGCCAACCTCCGGTTTGTGGTGTCGGTGGCCAAACAGTACCAAAACCAGGGCCTTTCGCTGGGCGATCTGATAAACGAGGGCAACCTCGGCCTGATTAAAGCTGCCCAACGGTTCGACGAAACGCGGGGGTTCAAATTTATTTCCTATGCCGTTTGGTGGATTCGCCAGTCCATCCTGCAAGCCCTGGCCGAACAGTCGCGGATTGTGCGCTTGCCGTTGAACCGGGTAGGGTCGCTGAACAAAATTTCCAAGACGTTCTCGGACCTGGAGCAGAAATTCGAGCGCGAACCGTCGCCGGAAGAATTGGCCGCCGTGCTGGAGATTTCTGCCGCCGAAGTGGTCGATACGCTCAAAATTTCGGGTCGCCATGTGTCGATGGATGCGCCCTTTGTGCAGGGCGAAGAAAACAGTTTGCTCGACGTGCTGGAAAACGACGGCGAAGACAAGCCCGATTCGGGCCTCATCACCGACTCGCTCCGCAAGGAAGTACAACGTGCTCTTTCGACCCTCACCCAGCGCGAGGCCGACGTGATTACGCTCTATTTTGGTCTTAACGGTGAACACGCCATGACGCTGGAAGAGATTGGCGAGAAGTTCAACCTCACCCGCGAACGAGTACGGCAAATTAAGGAGAAAGCTATCCGCCGCCTCCGCCACACCTCCCGCTCTAAGGCCCTGAAGACGTACCTGGGGTAGAGTCTGAATACTCTGATTATCAGGTGACTGCAAGCGATTGCAGTCACTTTTTTTGTTTAAAATTCAAGTAGTATATTGGCATATGAATAAACCTTCTTACCAGTTCAGAGTATCGCCAAACGCGTTAATCTATGAGTTTGATAGCATCAGTGACGCTAGAACAATCAGGAAGCTGGTCATCTACGAACGGCTTGATGATGACTTGTATCACTTTGGTTTTGGCGATCTGACTGAGAGTGGAGTAATTGATTACCAAGTCGTTAGCGATAATAATGACACTAATACCGTACTGATGACTGTAGTACAAACGATGTTATTATTTTTTGAACGATATCCGGGCAAGCAGCTTGTATTCACTGGGAGTACCAGTAGCCGCTCCCGTTTATACCGTCTACTGATATCCAAGTTTTTAGAAACTATTGATCCATTATTCAACGTTCAAGGACTGATGGCTACGGGTGTACAAGAGCCGTTTCAAAAGAACACAAATTATCAAGCGTTCATTATTTCACAGCGAGATGAGGAAATTTAAGCCACTACCGCAAGTCAGTAAAGAGCAGTATGAGGTGGTCGAGGAATTGGCCGATAAAAAATACAAACTGACTCCTGAATCGCAACGGCTTCGCGATAAGACTGTCGAACTGTTGATGAAGCACAGAGTAGTAAACACAACCACCTGACTACCCGCTTCAGCGGGTTTTTTTGTGCCCATTCCCCAGGGCATAACCCGGCGCGGCCTGTGCCCGTGCGGGAGTTGCTTTAGGATTAATTAACAGGCCCGGTGGCGCAGTATTCACTATTTTTGGGCCTTCTTAAAGATCAATTCCTACACAACATGCTTTCTTTTAAACGCCTGAATAACGCCACAGGCTGGGTCATTTTCGCGGTGGCACTGCTCACCTATGCCCTCACCGTGGAACGAACGGCCAGCTTCTGGGACTGTGGCGAGTTCATTGCCTGCGCCTTCAAACTCCAGGTGCCCCACCCCCCCGGTGCGCCATTGTTTCTGCTCCTGGGACGGCTGTTCTCGTTCCTGGCGGCGGGCGACGTGACTAAAGTAGCCTACTGGATCAACATGGTGTCGGTGCTATCCAGCGCGGCGACCATTCTGTTTTTGTTCTGGACCATCACGATGCTGGTGCAAAAAGCACTGGCCAAAAACGAAGCCGACTATTCCACCACAGATACGCTCGTCGTGATTGGGTCGGGCGCGGTGGGTGCGTTGATTTTCACCTTTTCCGACACGTTCTGGTTTTCGGCGGTGGAGGCCGAAGTGTACGGGCTGTCTACGTTTTTCACGGCCATTGTGGTCTGGGCGGCCCTGCGCTGGGAGCGCATCCGGGACGAGGCCACGGCCAACCGGTGGCTGCTGCTCATTGCCTACCTCACGGGCCTGTCCATCGGCGTTCACTTGCTGAACCTGGTTACGCTGCCCGCGCTTTCGTTGCTGTATTATTACAAACATTATAACCGCCTGTCGCCGCGCAGTATGGCGGCCACGCTGTTGCTCGGCATTCTGCTCATGTTGGGGCTGGTGTTGTTGGAAAATTTGCTCTGGCGCGGCATTTTGGTGGCCGCGCTGATTGGGGCCTACATTGTGCTGATGCGCACCACCGATTCGGTAAACTATACCCGACCCACGGCTTGGGGCGTGGTGCTGGCGTTCAGCATCGGCATGGTGTTTCTGGGGGTCATCAACGCGGGGGTCATTCCGGGTATTCCCAGTTCGGGCTTTGCCGTAGAGCGGTTTGCGGTCAACACGCTCGGTTTGCCCTTCAACGTGGGCATCATCACGTTTACGGTGGTGTTTTTTGGCGGGCTAACGTACCTGATCTTGTGGTCGGCGCGGAAACGGAACGTGGCCCTGCACATGGGGTTGCTAGCGTTTGCGTTTGTGCTCATCGGCTACGCCTCGTTTGTGCAGGTGCTGGTACGGTCGAATTACAACCCGCCCATCAACGAAAACGACCCCAGCGATGCGCTGAACTTCATTTCGTACCTCAAACGCGAACAGTACGGAAGCCGGTCGCTGACCTACGGCCCCATGTTTACTGCCGAACCCACCGGGCAGGAGAGCGACAAAAGCAAGCTAGAACCGGTGTACATGAAAAACAAAACCGGCTACGAAATCTTCGACTACAAACCGGTTTATACCTACGAAAAGGGCGACCAAATGGTGTTTCCACGGGTGTGGAGCAGCCAGCAAAATCACCCCCAACTCTACCGCCGCTGGCTAAACCTGGCCGAAGGGCAGAAACCCACCATGGGCGACAACCTGAACTTCTTTTTCACCTACCAACTGGGCCATATGTGGGCGCGGTACCTGCTCTGGAACTACGCCGGGCGCGAAAGTGACGTGGAAGGAGCCAATTACCTCACGCCGTTTTCGAGCAACAAAGACCTGCCCGAAACGCTTAAGAACAACAAAGGGCGCGACAATTTCTATATGCTACCGCTCATTTTGGCCCTGCTCGGCATCGTCTTCCAGGCATTCCGCCGCACCGGCGATTTCATTGTAGTGCTGCTGCTGTTCCTCTTCACCGGCATTGCTCTCCAGGTGTTCCTCAACTCGCCCCCCTCCGAACCCCGCGAACGGGACTACATCTACGTGGGGTCGTTCTACTTTTTTGCTATCTGGATCGGGCTGGGCGTGACCTCGTTGCTGGAAGGCATCCGTGGGTTCTTGGCCAAACGCCGTGACGGAGCCGGGGCCGAAAAAACAACGTACCCACAGCGTGGTGCGCTGATTCCGGTGGTGGCCACGGTGGCCGTGTGCCTGCTGATTCCGGCCATGATGGGCCTCAAAAGTTGGGACAACCACGACCGGTCGAACCGGTATCATTCGGTCGATTTTGCCAAAAATCTGCTCAATTCCTGCGCCCCCAACGCCGTGCTCTTTACCGGCGGCGACAACGACACCTTCCCGCTCTGGTACGTGCAGGAGGTGGAAGGGTTCCGGCGCGACGTGCGGGTGTGTAACCTCAGTTTACTGGGCACCGAATGGTACATTCAGCAGATGAAACGCGACACCTACGAGTCGAAAGGACTGCCGATTTCGTTGGAGATGGAACAGTTCAACAAAGGTAAAAACGACATTGTGCTCTACTACGCCAACCCGCAGGTGAAGGGCGGCATTAATCTGCAACAGTACATCAGTCTCATTAAGTCTGGCAGTCAGGCCATCCAGGTGCCGCTCAACAACGGCGAAATGGCCAACACGCTGCCCTCGGCCACGCTGTTTCTGCCTATTGATAAGGCCGCCGTAGATAAAGCTGGTTTTGTGCCCGCCGACTTGCGTCCGCTCATGAAAGATACCCTGCAATGGAACATCGGCGAGCGCAACCTGTATAAGCCCGACCTGATGATTCTGGACATGATTGCCACCAACAACTGGCAACGGCCCATTTATTTTTCGGCCACGCTCGGCGGCGAAAGCTACCTCAACCTCCGCGACCATATGCAGCTCGAAGGCTACGCCTACCGGCTCATGCCCGTGGCCATCCCCGGCGTGCCCGATGGGTACGTCAACACCGACGTGATGTACAAAAACATGATGACGAAAATGGCGTGGCGCGAGATGAACAACCCCAACACCTACTACGATGAAACGTTCAAAGGGTCGCCGGTGATTTCGGCCCGGATTGCGTTCTTCCGGCTGGCCGATCAGTTACTTCGCGAAGGTAAAAAAGAGCAGGCCCGGCAGGTGATTGAGCATAGCCTAAGCGTATTGCCCGACAAAAGCATCCCCTACGATCAGGTGTCGGCCAGCTACGTGCGGCTCCTGCTCGACGTGGGTAACACCAAACAGGCCACCGACATTGCTGATACCATGAGCCGCCGCGCCGACCAAAACCTGACCTATTTCGAAAAAACGGGCCGACAAGCGGGCGAAACTAACGCCGATCTGTACGGTCTGCAACAACTGGCCGAAGCCTACAAAGAGGCCAAACAGCCCGCTTTGGCCAAGAAATACGAAGACCTGCTGCAAAAGCACCTCGCCCTGGCGCAGAATTAACCCCCAACAGGCCCCCAACGGGGCCTGTTTTGTTTTTATCTTTGCCGAAGCGTTGGCATGACGTACCTGGACGAGGTCTTCCGCCGCCAACGCCGTTTTCAGACGAAAAAAACCATGACACACGATACGTATTCAACCATCCTCACCTTGCTGTTTTACGCCGTTCTGCTTACGGTGGCCTTCATCACGGGCAAATGGTTGGTGAGCAAAGAGCGCAACTACTGACCCAACTATGCTTGGTGCTCTGCTTACCTGGATTTTTCACCGTTTTGGCTGGAAACTACTTGGCCCGCACCCCACGGTGCCCAAAGCCCTTTGGCTGGTTTCCCCCCACACCACCAACTGGGATTTTCCCATTGGCCTCTGGATTCGGCACGAGATGGGTATTTACATTGGTTTTTTGGCCAAAAGCTCTCTGTTTGGCTGGTATTCGGGCTGGCTGTTCCGGGCGTTGGGCGGTACGCCGGTGTATCGAAACAAGTCAAATAATTTTGTGGAAGCCGTGGCCGAAACCTTTGCGCGGCATCAGACCCTGCACGTCAGTATTGCCCCGGAGGGCACCCGTGGCGATGTCAGCAAGCTGAAGTCGGGGTTCTATTACATGGCTCACCGGGCCAATATTCCGCTGGTGTTGGTGGGTTTCAACTGGCCCACCCGGCGCGTCACGGTCAGCGAGCCGATTTATTTGACGGGCAATTACCAGGAAGATATGCGCCCCGTCTATGCCTTTTATGCCGCTTTGCCCGCCCCCCACAAAACCTGGCTCCGGCAGTGGGAACAAACCGGCATAATTCCCGCGCCCGCTTCGGTAGCTACGGTCAAATAACGTTTTGCAACGTAGCAACCATTGCTTTACCCGCCCGTTCAGACGCGCCGGGTTCGCCCATGCGTTCCCGCAAGTCGGCGTAACCGGCCAATACCGCTTCGTGGCGGGGGCCACCCGGCAAAATGGCGCGGAGTTCGTGGGCCAGCCGGTCGGGCGTGAGGGCATCCTGAATCAGTTCGGTGAGCAGGGGTTTGTCCAGAATCAGGTTCACGAGCGAGATGTAGGGCACGGCAATGAGGCGGCGGGCAATGGTATAGCTCAACCACGACGTGCGGTAGCAAACCACCTCAGGTACGTTCAGCAGGGCCGTTTCCAGCGTGGCCGTGCCCGACGTAACCAGCGCGGCGGTGGCCGCTCCCAGCAAGTCATATGCCGCGTCGGCCACGCGCTCTACCGCTGAAAAGTCGGCCAACAGACTGTCGTACAGCGCGTTGGGTAGGTTGCTGACCGTTGCTACCACAAACTGGTGGTCGGGAAACTGGCGGGTCATGGCCAGCATGGGTGGGAGCATGGCCGTGATTTCCTGCTGCCGACTTCCGGGCAGCAACGCCACTACGGGACGACCCCCGGCCAGGAGTCGTGCCACCAAGGCGGGGTCGGGTTTGTGGTTGGCCAGGGCATCGAGCAGGGGGTTGCCTACGTACTCTACAGTGTAGTTGTATTTGGCGAAAAATGTTTTCTCGAAGGGTAAAATCACGAAAAGGCGGTCTACATTGGCTTTGATGGCCAACGCCCGCCGCTGATTCCAGGCCCAGACTTTGGGCGAGATGTAGTAGAACACTCTGATTCTCTGTCGTTTAGCCCATTTGGCCATGCGGAGATTAAAGCCCGCGTAATCAATCAGGATCAGCACGTCGGGGCGGGTGGCCAGCACATCGGCCTGGCAACTTTTCAGCAATTGGTGGATGGTGCCCAGGTTTTTGGCCACTTCCCAGAAGCCCATAAACGCCAGGTCGCGGTAGTGCCGCACCAGGGTTGCCCCGGCGGTTTCCATTTGCTCGCCGCCCCAGGCACGTACCTGCGCGGTGGGGTCGTGCTGCCGGATGGCCCGAATCAGGTTGGCCCCGTGCAGATCGCCCGACCGCTCACCGGCAATGAGGTAGTAGGTCATGGGGGTTATTCGCCGTAGAAGTCCACAAAATTCCGCTCCGTCTCGAACAGCCGAATCTGATGCAGCCGGGCTTCGGTGAGGGGGGCAAGGGCGGCATCGAGTCGTTTCCAGATTTCGGCCACCAGAATTTCGCAACTGGCCATTTTTCCCTGCATAAACGGCACGTCGAGGTTGATATTTTTGTGGTCAAGCTCGTCAATGATCTCGTGCTTAATCACGTTGGCCAGCATTTTCAGGTCCATCACAAAACCCGTGTCGGGGTGGGGTTCGCCTTTTACGGTCACGATCAGGTCAAAATTATGCCCGTGTCCGTTTGGGTTGGCGCAGAGGCCAAAAACGGCGCGGTTTTGTTCGTCGGTCCAGTTGGGGTTAAACAACCGGTGGGCCGCGTTAAAGTGTTCTTTACGACTGATATAGACCATTGAGCCTGGTTAGTTTACGGCGGTTTCCAGGCAACGCCGAGGGATTTAAGTGGCAAAAATACGGGATCAGGGCCAGAGTTTGCCATTTTTGCGCCGGGCGGTGCGCTCGGCTGAATTGGTTGTTTGGGCGGTAGTTAGGAGTGTAGTTCGCTTTAAAAAGAAATTGTATTTACTTAATCATTAAATAGTACTACTTATTACCCAAATTGCGCATGGATTCCTCTGGGTAAAGCCTTTACCTTTGCATGCTTAATTCAGCAAAAACACGCGCTTGAGTCTGCGTGATGAAGATGATAAAACGACTAGCAAATACACTATGATAATTGTGACGGGGGCCGCCGGGTTTATCGGTAGCTGTTTGATAGGGCAACTGAACGCAGAAAATTTCAAGTATATTATTGCCGTCGATGAATTTTCTTCACCTGAAAAAGCCCCTAATCTGGTTGGAAAACATATTCAGGAATTTGTCGAACGCGACGTTTTTTTCGAGTGGCTCGATCGGAATTATCAGGAAGTAGAATTTATTTTTCATATCGGTGCCCGCACGGATACGACCGAGTTTGATACGGCTATTTTTGACCGACTGAATCTGGTCTATTCCCAGAAAATTTGGCACAAATGCATTGAGTATCAGATACCTTTGGTCTACGCCTCGTCGGCAGCTACATACGGCCTGGGCGAGCTGGGCTACGACGATAACGAGTCGCTGATTCCGTCATTAGTGCCGTTGAACCCCTATGGAGAATCGAAAAATAATTTCGATATCTGGGCGTTGGCGCAGGAACGTAAACCGTTTTTTTGGGCAGGACTAAAATTCTTCAACGTCTACGGCCCCAACGAATACCACAAAGGGCGGATGGCATCGGTCATCTTTCATGCCTATGAGCAAATTAATCGCACGGGCAGCATGAAACTTTTCCGGTCGCACCGGCCCGATTTTACCGACGGCGGACAGATGCGCGATTTTGTGTATGTGAAAGATGTGGTCTCGGTCTGTATCTTTCTGATGCACCACCGCCGCAATTCCGGTATCTACAATTTGGGTAGCGGCACGGCGCGTACTTTTCTGGATTTGGCCACGCAGACCTTCACGGCCCTGCACCGCCCGGCAAACATCGAGTTTGTGGATACCCCCGCCGACATCCGCGACAAGTACCAGTATTACACCCAAGCCAACATGGCTAAACTCCGTTCCATTGGCTACGACCGGCCTTTCCACACCCTGGAAGCGGGCATCACCGACTACGTGCAGACGTACCTGCAACCGGCTACGTACCTGTAGCGGTTCTACCAGACCACTTCAATAACTTCCGTCTTCAGGTCAATGGTTGTGTACCGTTCGCCGGGTAGTTGCCGCAGAGTAAGTTGCCCCCGGCTAACCCGGCCTACCATTTGTTGCAGCACGTGGGTGGTATCCTGCTTTCGAAACAGCGTTATCGGTCGGTCTTCGCCCGGAATCAGCACCGTTAGTTTGGTACCCGTGGCTTGTAGCTGCCGCGAAGTGGGCGGCAGCGGTTCGCCGCGCAGCAGGGCCAACGCCCGCGTGGCTTGCGGTACGCCATAGCCCACAAAATTATTGCCATACGGGTAGAGGTGGGCCGATTGTTCGATGATGTCGCGGAGTTGGCGGTTGGTCAGGGCGGGGTTGGCCTGCATGAGGCAGGCGGCAAAACCGGTGATGACCGGCGCGGCCAACGAGGTGCCGTAGAGCGAAAAACACGCCACGTTAGGTTTCAAATAGGGCAGGGCTTGCGGGCCGATGCTGCTGTAACTGATTCGGCTCCAAAGCCGGGCGTTGGTAGCCCCCACGGCCAACACCCCTTCGGCATCGGCGGGGGTGCTGATAACCCGCCAGCTTCGGTCGTCGCCTTCGTTGCCTGCCGACACAATGATGAGCATTCCTTTTTTGTCCGTAGCCAGTTGAGCCGCCTGGCTGATGAGGCTCGTGTGGCCGTCCATCTGGCCGGGGCGGTAATTTTCGGCGGGGTTAGTGAAGCCTTTGGCGTAGCCCAGCGAGGTGTTTACCAGTCGTACACCCAGGCTGTCGAGCCACTCAACGGCCTGAATCCAGTTGTCTTCTTCGCCCCGCGTTTCGCGGTTGCCGGCATCGGTGCGAGCCAGATAAAAACTGGCCTCGTAGCCCAGGCCAAGTTGCAACTGCCCCGCCGGGTCGAGGCCCCCGATGGCGGCCAGCACTTCGGTGCCGTGAAGGTCGGACATGGTTTCGAGGGTGCGGAAAAGCTGGTTTTTGGTGGCGGGCTGGTTCACGTAGTCACGTACCTGGCGGAAGCCGCCCCGGCGGGCAATGGGCCGGAGCACGGCGGCAGAGTCGGCCCCGAAAAAACCGGCATCTACCACGCCAATGGGCACAAACCGCCCCGTGAGGCCCGCCGCCGCAAACGCTTCGGCCTGAATTTGGGCCAGCACCGGGGCCAGTTTAGCCGGTTCGTGCGGCGTTGGTGTTGCTGTAATCACCACGCCCGTAGCTACCGCCCGCACCTCGCGCACAAACGGCAACCGCCGCACGGCCTGTTCCTGCGCCGGGGTCAGCACCGCCGACACCGCGTTGAGCCACCGCGACCGGCACCGGATGCCAACGCCCAGTTGGCGCAACCGGGCCAGGTACGTGCCCGAAACGGGTTGATCGGTTGCGTCGAGGGGGAGGTGGCGGGCGGCGCGGGCTTGCAGGGCGGCGGGGGCCAGGGCGGGCGGTGCGGTGGTGTCTTTGGCGGTAAAAAAAATCCAGTGGGTGCGGGGTTGCGCCGGGGCAACGCCACAGGCGGCAAGAGCCGTAAGCAGGAACAGAAATACTAGGCGCACAAGGTTTTGGGAAGTAGGTTTGCAGTAGCGGCCACGGGGCCATTCTGTTACTTAACTTGTTTTATGCGCTACCTACCCATCGACGGGGCACTTTTTTCGGAAAATCGCCATCGTTTGGCCCAATTGCTGCCCGACCGGGCCATGGCCGTGCTCAATGCCAACGACCTGATGCCTACCAACGCCGACGGGACGATGCCGTTTCGGCAAAACAGCGATCTGTTTTACCTCACGGGTGTAGACCAGGAAGAATCGCGGCTGGTGTTGTTTCCCACCCACCCCAACCCTCGGTTCAGGGAGGCCCTTTTTCTGCGCGAAACCAGCGACCTGATTGCCATTTGGGAGGGTCACAAGCTGACCAAAGCCGAAGCCGAGGCCGTTTCGGGCATTCCACAGGCCAATATTTATTGGATGAGCCAGTTCGAGACGATGTTTACGCAGCAGGTTTTTGAGGCCGACGTGGTGTTTCTGAATGCCAACGAGCACACCCGAAACGGAGGTCAGGTACGTTCGCAGGACGATCGGTACGTGGCCGAGTTCAAACAGAGCTACCCGTTGCACGGGCTGGGGCGGTTGGCTCCGTTGTTGCATCAGTTACGGGCCACGAAACTCCCCGCCGAAGTGGCGTTGTTGCAAGAAGCGTGTGCCATCACGGGGCATATGTTTCGGCGGTTGCTGGGTTTTGTGAAGCCCGGCGTGTGGGAATACGAGATCGAGGCCGAGATGATGCACGAGTTTTTGCGTCGCCGCTCGCGGGGGGTGGCCTACACGCCCATCATTGCCAGCGGCAAAAATTCGTGCGTGTTGCACTACATTGACAATTCGGCGCAGTGCCGGGCGGGCGATGTGCTGTTGCTGGATTTGGGAGCCGAATACGCCAACTACAACGCCGACATGACCCGCACCATTCCGGTTAGTGGGCGGTTCAGCCCGCGCCAACGCGCTGTTTATGAGGCAGTTTTGCGCGTCATGAAAGCCGCCACGGCCATGCTGGTACCGGGCAACCTCTGGGACGAGTGCCAAGCCGAAGTGGGCAAACTGATGGAGGCAGAGTTGATTGGTCTGGGGTTACTGGATCGCCACGAGGTGGCCCGGCAAGACCCGAACGCACCGCTCTACAAGAGATATTTCATGCACGGCACGTCCCATTTCCTGGGGCTGGATGTCCACGACGTGGGCAACAAATACCGGCGTTTCGAGGCGGGCATGGTCTTCACCTGCGAGCCGGGTATTTACATCCCGGAGGAGGGCATCGGCATTCGGCTAGAGAACAATATTCTGATTACCAGCACCGGCAACCACGATCTGATGGCCGATATACCGCTGGAAGCTGACGAGATCGAGACGCTGATGAACGCCTAAGCCGGGCGGGGTAGTTTGGGGCGGGCGGGTGCCGGTTGGCGGCCCGCCCCGGTATGTTATTTTGCCGCGCTCAGTTCCTGCGCATTCAGCGAGTAGCTCAGGCTACTGAAAATGCGGCGAACGGCGGTTTCTACCCGGCTCCAGCCTTCGTCGGTGCTCAGGTCAATGTCAACCAGTTTGTTTTGGTTGTCGCTGATGAGGGTCAGGTACGTGATTCCGCCCAGCACAATAGCCGTAACGGCGGCGGGGTCGAAGGACGGAAACGGAGCCAGTTTGTCGATAATTTTCTTGTACGATTCGTTGCGGAAGGCCGACAGCCGCCGGGCCAGTTCGGTTTCGCCGTTTTGCATTTCCCACCGAATCAGTTCCTGCGACGATTTTCGGCCCCTGAATTCCTGCGCTACCCGAATGACATATTCAGACCAGATTTTGCTCCGTTCTTCCAGTGCCGGGTTCGAGGGGACCGTTTCCAGGAACCGCTCATTGAACATAGACAGGAAAAAGCCCCGCTGCACGTAGGCTTCAAGCAGGCCGTTCCACCCGCCGAAGTACCGGTAAATAAGCACTTTGTTCACACCGGCTTTTTCGGCTACGGCGTTGATTCCCGCCTTTTTGGTGCCCTTTTCGGCCATTACATCTCCCATGGCCCGCAAGATGCGCTCCATTGTCATTGCCCTATTCCGTCGTTTTACCTGTTTCATAGTCACTCGGTTTATGGATGATTACTCAATAAAGGGTGCCCTTTATGACAAAGCTGTATAATTAAGCCCATGTTACCAAGCGGTAACGTAAAAATTAATTTTCAATTTAATTTACCAGATACCAAAATCGTAAATGTAATTTATGTTAAAACAAATTACAAATTACTGACTATCAAGAAGTTAGTTTTAAAAAGTCATCAAAAATTGTTACCGTAAATAGTATATTGTTAATCGTATAGATACCAAATATAAGATACAGATTTATTATTCGGCAAGAACCGTTGCCGTTGTCAGTAGTAGGGCGGGGGGGTGGGCGTATATTTACAGGAAATTTATACCGAAACTAACGTAACGTACTATGGCCAGTGTGCTGATAATTGGAGCGGGCGGCGTGGGTAGCGTGGTGGCCCATAAATGTGCGTTGAACGCCGGGGTGTTTACCAGCATTACGTTGGCCAGCCGAACCAAATCGAAATGCGATAAAATTGCCGCCGAGGTGCAAGCCATGCACGGCGTGGTTATCACCACCGAACAGGTGGATGCCGACGTGGTGGCCGACATGGTAGCTCTGATTGAGGGGGTGAAGCCGTTTTTGGTCATCAACGTAGCCTTGCCCTACCAGGATTTGCCCATCATGGATGCCTGTCTGGCCACTAAAACCCACTACCTCGACACGGCCAACTACGAGCCTAAAAACCTGGCTAAGTTTGAATATAGCTGGCAGTGGGCCTACAAACAGCGGTTCGAGGAGGCGGGTATTATGGCCTTACTCGGTTGCGGGTTCGACCCCGGAGCCACCCAGGTGTTTACGGCCTATGCCGCCAAACACCATTTCGACGAAATCCATTACCTGGACATTATTGACTGCAACGCGGGCGACCACGGCAAGGCGTTTGCCACCAATTTCAACCCCGAAATAAACATCCGCGAAATCACCCAACCCGGCCGCTATTGGGAAAACGGCGAGTGGATTGAGATTCCGGCCATGAGCGTTCATAAGCCCATTGATTACCCCGGAATCGGCCCTAAAGAGTCGTATGTGCTCTACCACGAAGAGCTGGAATCGCTGGTAAAAAACTTCCCGACGCTGAAACGCGCCCGGTTCTGGATGACCTTCGGGCAAGCCTACCTAACCCACCTGGAGGTGCTGCAAAACGTGGGCATGACCCGCATTGACCCGGTGCTGTTTCAGGGCCGGGAGGTAATTCCGCTCGAATTTTTGAAAGCCGTGCTGCCCGCCCCCGATTCGCTGGGCGAAAATTACACGGGTCAAACCAGCATAGGGTGCCAAATAAAGGGCATTAAGGCCGGACAGGAACGTACCTGTTTCATCTGGAACAACTGCGACCATGCCCAAACCTACCGCGAAGTGCGGGGGCAAGCCGTGAGCTACACTACCGGCGTACCGGCCATGATTGGGGCCATGCTGCTGTTGACGGGCGTGTGGCTGAAACCCGGCGTGTGGAACTGCGAAGAACTGAACCCCGATCCGTTCATCGAGCAAATGAACCAGCAGGGTCTGCCCGTGCAGGTAGCGTTAGACATTGCTTTACCTCACGAATATTAGAGTTACCTCACCCCCAGCCCCTCCCGGAATGCCGGACCACCATAAGGGAGGGGTGACTCGGCGTAGCTTCGCTAGTGGGCGAAGCTTTTGGGTGAGAGTCACCCCTCCCTTATGGTGGTCCGGCATTCCGGGAGGGGCCGGGGGTGGGGTCAGCCCAAAAACTGGCGCAGGTAATTCCGGGCGGTCAGGATGGCGGTTTGCACATCTGCCGCCGAGCCTTCATAGGCTTTGTCTTCTACCTCAATGCAAACCGGCCCCCGGTAGCGCACGTCGGTGAGGGCGGCAAAAAACGCGCCCCACCGCACGTCGCCCAGGCCGGGCAGTTTGGGCGAGTGGTAGGCCAGGGGGTTGGCCATGATGCCTACCCGATCCAGGCGGTCGCGGTAGAGTTTGGCATCTTTCAGGTGAATGTGGTGTAGCCGGTCGGCGTAGGTGTAGATCGGTTTCACCTCGTCCATTTGCTGCCAGATCAGGTGGCTGGGGTCGTAGTTGAGGCCCAGGGCGCGGGAGGGGAGCCGGTCGAACACCTGATCCCAGATGGCGGGGGTGGTCATCAGGTTTCTGCCGCCCGGCCATTCATCATCGGTAAACCACATGGGACAGTTTTCGATGCCGATCTTCACGTCGCAGGTCTCGGCTTCACGTACCAGCGCGGGCCAGTGTTGCACCACCAGCCGCAGGTTGTCGGCCAGGTTCAGGTATTGGTTGCGCCCCAGAAACGTGTTTACCACCGGCACCGAACCGTCGGGCCGCCGGAGTTTGGCCGCTGCCCGGATAATCTTTTTTAAGTGTTCGCGGTGAAATTCGGCTTGTTCGGCGTTGGCATCCAGCGGGTTAGGGTAGTAGCCCAACCCGGAAATATACACGCCATGTTGCTGGCACAGGGCCAGTACCTGCGCCGGGTCAAACGTGTCAACGTCGAGGTGCGTGACCCCGGCGTAGCGGCGGGCATCGGCACTGCCAGTGGGCCAGCACATCAGTTCCACACAGGAAAACCCGTTATCGGCGGCAAATTTGAGGGTGGTGTTCAGGTCAGCATCGGCCAGAATGGCCGAGACAAAGCCGAGGTGAAGCATGGCGGAGTTGGTGTCAGGTACGTTCAGTTGAAGCCCATCACGGTGCGAACCCGTTCCAGGGTTTGGCTGGCCACGGCGCGGGCTTTTTCTTCGCCCGCCCGCAGTTCGGCTTCCAGTTCGGGGTTGCCTTCGGCCATCAGGTCGGCAAAGCGTTCGCGTTGGGGCGCAAACTGGTCAATCAGCAGTTCGTACAACGCCTTTTTGGCATGGCCGTAGCCGTAGCCGCCGTTTTCGTAGCGTTGGCGCAGGTCGGCGGTTTGGGCGGGGGTGGCCAACAGCGCGTAGAGCCGGAAGGTAATGTCGGTGTCGGAGTTTTTGGGAGCTTCGAGCGGTGTAGAGTCAGAGACGATTTTCTTCACCGTCTTGTACAGGTCGTTGGCGGGCGCAAACACGTCGATGTAGTTGTTGTACGACTTGCTCATCTTGGCCCCGTCCAGGCCGGGAATGGTCATCAGCCGTTCGTCAATCTGCGCTTCGGGCAGCACAAACACATCGGTTTGGTAGTGGTGGTTCACCATCCCGGCAATGTCGCGGGCCATTTCCAGGTGTTGCCGTTGATCTTTCCCCACCGGTACCAGGTTGGCATCGTAGAGCAGAATATCGGCCGTTTGCAACACCGGGTACGTAAACAACCCGGCATTAACGGCGGCGGTCAGTTTCTCCGACTTGTCCTTAAACGACGTGGCGTTTTCCAGCATCGGCATGGGCGTGAAGCAGTTCAGGTACCAGGCCAGTTCGGTGTGGGCCGCCACCCTCGATTGCCGCCAAAGCGTGTTCTTCACGGTGTCGTAACCGAACGCCAGCCAGGTTGCGGCCACGGCTTTGGTATATTCGCGGCGTGGGTCAGCTTGTTTCAGCGTGGTGAGCGAATGAAGGTCGGCAATGAACACAAACGACTCATTACCAGGAGTTTCGGAGAGGCGAATGGCGGGCTGGATGGCCCCCAGAATGTTGCCCAGATGGGGTCTGCCGCTGCTTTGGATGCCGGTGAGGATACGTGCCATAAGTAACAGTGTGGGTTGCCGAATGGGCTATTCCCATTCGATGGTGGCGGGGGGTTTGCTCGAAATGTCGTACACGACCCGGTTCACGCCTTTAACGTTGTTGATGATTTCGTTGGAAATGTCGGCCAGGAACGAGTAGGGGAGGTGCGCCCAGTCTGCCGTCATACCGTCTACGCTGGTCACGGCCCGGAGAGCCACCACGCGCTCGTAGGTACGTTCGTCACCCATTACGCCCACGCTCTGGATGGGCAGCAGCATGGCCCCGGCTTGCCATACCTGGTCGTAGAGGCCCTCGCGTTTCAGGCCATTGATAAACAGCGCGTCAACGGCTTGCAGCGTGGCCACTTTTTCGGGCGTAACGTCGCCCAGAATTCGGATAGCCAGCCCAGGGCCGGGGAAGGGGTGCCGCCCCAAAATATGTTCGGGCAAACCCATTGACCGCCCCACAGCCCGCACCTCGTCCTTGAACAGCGTGTTGAGCGGCTCCACCACGCTGAGTTTCATGAAATCGGGCAGACCGCCCACGTTATGGTGCGATTTGATGGTGGCCGATGGCCCTTTCACCGACACCGATTCGATCACGTCGGGGTAAATAGTGCCCTGTCCCAGCCACTTTACGTCCTCAAGTTGCTGGGCTTCCTGGTCAAACACGTCGATAAACGTCTTGCCGATGGCTTTGCGCTTGGCTTCGGGGTCGGTGAGGCCCGTCAGCGCGTGATAAAACTGCGCTTGCGCATCCACGCCTTTCACGTTGAGGCCCAGCGTTTTATAGCTGTCGAGCACCTGCTGAAACTCGTCTTTCCGAAGCAGCCCGTTATCCACAAAAATGCAGTACAGGTTTGGCCCGATGGCCCGGTGAATGAGCATGGCCGCCACCGACGAATCGACCCCGCCCGACAGACCGAGCACTACGTTGTCGGTGCCAAGTTTAGCCCGTAGGCCCGCCACGGTGGTGTCCACAAACGAGTCGGCGGTCCAGTTTTGGGTGCAGCCGCAAATATCAACCGCGAAGTTTTGCAACAGTTGTTTGCCCTGAAGGGTGTGGGTCACTTCGGGGTGAAACTGGATGCCGTAGGTGGGTTCGTCACGTACCTGGAAGGCCGCCACCCGCACGGTTTCGGTGGAGGCAATGACCTCAAAATCAGCCGGAATCTCTGTAATCGTATCTCCGTGCGACATCCAGACCTGGGTTTGCAGGTCAAGCCCCGCCATCAGGGGGCTGGCCGAATCCAGGCTGTTGAGGCGGGCGCGGCCATATTCCCGAATGGCCGAGGGTTGCACCAGCCCGCCGCTGCGCTGAGCCAGCAGTTGTGCCCCGTAGCACACCCCCAAAATGGGCAGTTTGTGCCGAAACGCTGCCAGGTGAACGTCGGGCGCGTCGGCATCGCGAACGGAGCAGGGGCTACCCGACAGGATTACCCCGCGCACGTCGGGGCCAATGGGCGGCAGCTTGTTGTAGGGGTGTATTTCGCAGTAAATATTCAGTTCGCGCACCCGCCGGGCAATGAGTTGGGTGAATTGCGAACCGAAATCGAGGATCAGAATTTGTTCAGTAGCCATCGTAAGCTGTCAAAGCACAAAGCTACATCAAATTGCCCCTCCCGCCCATCGGGGCCTGATTATTGACTCCAGTTGGGTACATGGATAGCCCGTTCGGGTGGTTGGTTAAGGCTCACATCATAACTTAACCAACTAACCATTAGCAACTTACCTTTCAGATAATACTCAACTCAACCCGTTTGAAAACCATGACCTCTGAATCTTTCTTCGAAGCCCTGTCGATGCCACTCCCCAAAGTTGTGGAAAATAATTCCCTCACGGGCGGCAATAACCAGAAACTGCTCATCCCGTTCTTCGACCGCAAACGAACCGTTTCTGTTGATGAAATCGTGAAACTGGAAGGGTCGGGCAACTACACCAATTTCTTTCTTCAGGACGGTACCAAAATGCTGGTTTCACGGACGCTGAAAGAATACGAGACGCTACTCGACGGACAGGCGTTTGTGCGGGTTCACAAATCGTGCATTGTCAACCTGAGTTTTGTGCGCAAGTTTTTCATCAAGAAAGAAGGCGAACTGGAACTGGCTGATGGGCAGCAAGTGAAGATTTCCCGTCGCCGGGCGCAAGTCTTCATCGACCGCATCCGTGACTACAGCCCCCAATTGGTGAACTAGGCAGTAAGCCACGTTTTACAGTATTGCTACCCTTAAGCCGGGTTTGTTTCTTGTATGTGAAACAAACCCGGCTTTTTGCGTGAAGTGCTGCGCAATTGGCCCGGATCCGGGTACGTAGTACTACCTGTTTGTGGGGGGATATATGCGCATTGAATTAAGTTACATATGAATTAACTAACTGTTTATCAGGGTTATAGCGCAAAACAAATTTGTGTTAACTTTTCCATAGTGAGTTTGAGGTTAGTGGGCTTTCCGTAGTTTTGACTCAGTTACGTCGATTCCCTAACTCATTCTCTCTTTTTACACTCAGGACTATGGAAACCAGCTTTTGCACTACCCCACTACCGGCTATTGTGCCCCAGTACCCGGCCACCTACTGCCAAAATACCCAACGCCTCACCCTGCCGTATTTGAACCGGTACGTGGTTGTATCGCTCGATGACATTGTGTACCTTAAAGGCGAAGGTAACTACACTTTCATCCACACGCGGGATCGGCGTAAGTACTTGGCATCCAAAACGTTGAAGGACTTCATGATGATGCTCAACCCGACTATTTTCATCCGAATTCACAAATCGAGCATCATCAATCTGGCCTACGTGCAAGACCTGAGCCTCACCCGCGAACGGGTGATCCGCATGGTGGACGACCGGGAAGTAACTATCTCGCGCCGCCGCGTCCGGGAAATTGCCCAACTACTGGCCAGGTATCAGGAGTATTTGAACTGATACGTACCTGGAACGCGGCGTAACCTTTTGCGCGCCGTAGCCCGGACGCGGGACCGCCCCAAACCCCCTGAAGGGGGCCTCTGCTTGCGCGAGCGTACCTCTATCGTAGCAGAGGCCCCCTTCAGGGGGTTTGGGGGTTACGCCGTGTCCGGCCTTCTAAAATATCCGCAGGGCCAGCGTAACCTGCCATGTTTTGGCTCGTTGGCTGAAACTGCCGCCGTTGGTGTTTACCTGCGCCACGTCGGTGAGGTTGCCCTCGTGCCGCACGTCGATACCCAGTTTGCCCAAGTCCAGCCCGCCGCCAATTTGGTAGCCGTACCAGGCTTTGGCCCAGGCATCGTTGAGAGTGCCACCCGTGTATTGTTTCAGGGCGTTGCTAAGGCTGGCGTTGTTGTCGATTCGGAAAGAAGCCACCGGGCCAACCATAAACCGCAGGGGGCCACCCTTCAGGCCCAACAGTACCGGTACGTCGAAACTGGTCGATTTGATGGTGACGTTCTCGTTTACGCCGTTGCGCACCACATCGAACTGCCCCTCGCGGGTGGTGTAGAGCAGTTCGGGCTGAATAAACAAATTTTTGCCAAAGCGGGTGAAGATCCCCAGCGACATACCCGTGCGGCTGTTGTAGCTGTCAGAAATGTTGTTGCGCAGCGTTTGCCCATTCACATCCACCGAGGGCGAACCGTTGGCGTTGGTGCCGGTGTTAACAAACTCACCAAAGGTCAGTTTTGAGAGGTTTACTCCACCTTTCACCCCAAACTGAAAGCCTCCCTGGGCCATAGTCAACGTGGGGAGGGCAACGAGGGCCAGGCCCGTCAGCATTTTTTTCATAGTCGCGTTGGTCTTCATGGTTTTTGGTTGTTTAACGTGTATACAGGACGGAATAGCCTAAAAATCAACTTATTTTGAGTGAATGGCGTTGAAAAAAGGTAGCCGTTGCGTGTAGTCAGCCGGTCTTTCCCCAATATTTCATTGGTTTTTCCGGGCCAGGTACGTCCATTTGATTGGCGGTTGTGCAGTCGGTTTAATCCCGTCTCAATTTTGATGCCCATTCGTTGCCAACCGTAAATTGATTCTTCGTGGCCAAAGTAAAAACGTCTTATTTCTGCCAGAGTTGTGGCAACCAATCGCCCAAGTGGCTGGGTCGTTGCACAGCCTGCGGCGAATGGAATACCATTGTGGAAGAGGTTGTCCAGAAAGACGAACCCGACAAAGGCGGGTGGCGCGTTACGTCGGCACCGGCCAAAGTGGCGGCCAAGCCCAAGCCTATTCATGCCATCAGTTATGAAGAACAGGCCCGCACCCTCACCGCCGACGGTGAGTTGAACCGGGTGTTGGGCGGGGGTATTGTGCCGGGGTCGTTGGTGCTCATTGGCGGCGAACCCGGCATCGGCAAATCGACGCTACTATTGCAAATTGCGCTGAGCCTCACCGGAATGCGCGTGCTCTATGTGTCGGGCGAGGAGAGCGAGCAGCAGATAAAGATGCGGGCCGAACGCCTGGAACCCCCCGTGAGCGACTGCCACATTATGACCGAAACCTCGACGCAGAATATTTTCCGGGTGGTTGAGCATTTTGAGCCGGAGGTGCTCATCGTCGATTCCATTCAGACCATGCACTCCTCGTTGGTGGAGGCCGGGGCGGGCAGCGTGTCGCAGGTACGTGAGTGCGCGGCTGAGTTCATGAAATATGCCAAAGAATCGGGGGTGCCGGTGTTTATGATCGGGCATATCACCAAAGAAGGGTCGTTGGCGGGGCCAAAAGTGCTGGAGCACATGGTAGACACGGTGCTGACCTTCGAGGGCGACCGCCACACGACCTACCGCATTTTGCGCACCAACAAAAACCGCTTCGGCAGCACCGCCGAACTGGGTATCTACGAGATGCAGGGCAGCGGCCTACGGCAAGTCTCGAACCCGTCTGAAATCCTGATTTCGCAACGCGACGAAGCCCTGAGCGGCGTAGCCATCGGCTCGATGATGGAGGGAAACCGCCCCCTGATGATCGAACTTCAGGCCCTGGTGGGGGTCAGCACCTACGGCACGCCCCAACGCAGCAGCACCGGTTACGACAGCAAACGCCTCCAGATGTTGCTGGCCGTGCTGGAAAAACGGGGTGGTTTCCGGTTGGGGCAGCAGGATGTGTTTCTGAACGTGGCGGGCGGCTTACGGGTAGAAGACCCCGCCATTGACCTGGCCGTGTGCGCGGC
This sequence comes from Fibrella sp., assembly GCA_043763995.1. Lineage (GTDB taxonomy): Bacteria > Bacteroidota > Bacteroidia > Cytophagales > Spirosomataceae > Fibrella. Next base: position 9,587 of record JAYUKZ010000252.1, on the reverse strand, counting down.
CATTGTTTCGAGCTACGAGGATGTGGCCATTCCGACCACCGTGGCCTTTGCCGCCGAAGTAGGGCTGGGCGGCGAGGTGCGGGCCGTGGGACGGATAGAAGCCCGTATTGCCGAAGCGCAACGGCTCGGTTTCAAGCAGATTTACGTCTCCAAATACAATCTCAAAGGCTTGGATACCAGCCAGTTCGCCATCCACATCCGCTCCGTCGCCAAACTAGACGAAGTGTTTCAGGGTGTGTTGAGTTGAAAGATGCCTGTGCCGTCAGGTCCTCAGACCTGACGGCAAACGGGTCCCCCGACCCAGGGCGAGCAAATTCAGCGTTGACCCGGTATCTGCTCGCCCTGGGTCAGGGGACCCGTTTGCCGTCAGGTCAGGGACCTGACGGCACATTGTTGTGGCTTTGCCGGGAATCGAACCCGGATCTAGCGTTTAGGAAACGCCTATTCTATCCGTTGAACTACAATGCCTGGTACTGATGAAAACAAAAGTTCAGGGTAAACGCATGACTTTAGCGTTATAACCGGCTACTGGCTTCGCACTCGGTGGAGACGCAAGGATGCGTCTCTACAAGACGGTTTGGTTCACGTAGAGACGCATCCTTGCGTCTCTACCGAGTGCGAAGCCAGTTGGTACCCGTACACCCGTCTTGTTCGTGCGTTTGCCCTGTCAAGAATTGAATGCGGGTGCAAAAATGGGCAAAAAGTCTTACACTTCGTCGGTACGCTCCATTTCGCCCACGGGTTGGTCGCCGCCGAGCGTGGCCGATTCGAGCAGGGGTACATCGAGCCAGTTGGGGTAAATCTGGAAGTGACGTTGCTTCACCATGTCGTAGAGCAGCTCGCGCAGGGCATCGATGTTTTCGCGGGTTTGCGCCGAGATGAAGACCACGTGTTCGGCTTTTTTGGCCAGGTACGTCTGTTTCAGATACGCCAGGGCCGTTTTTCGGCGCACTGCCACCGAAATTTCGCCTTCGGTTTCATCGTCAAATTCGGGTGCCCATTCTTCTTTTGGCACAAACGCATCCATCTTATTGAAGACCAGCACCAACGGTTTGTCAGCTACGCCCAGTTCGGCCAACGTAGCATTCACCACGTCGATCTGCTCTTCGAACGACGGGTGCGACACATCCACAATGTGCAGCAGAATATCGGCCTCGCGCACCTCATCCAACGTTGATTTGAACGATTCGATGAGCGACGTGGGTAGTTTTCGGATAAACCCAACGGTGTCGGTCAGCAAAAACGGAATGTTGCCCAGCACCACCTTCCGCACGGTCGAATCGACGGTGGCGAAGAGTTTATTTTCGGCAAACACGTCGGCTTTGGCCAGCGTCCGCATCAACGTTGACTTGCCCACGTTGGTGTAACCCACCAGTGCCACCCGCGCCAGGCGGTCGCGTTCTTTGCGGCGGGTCATGCTCTGCTTGTCTATTTTTTCCAGCTTTTCTTTCAGGAAAACGATCCGGTCTTTCACAATCCGGCGGTCGGTTTCGAGTTCTTTTTCGCCGGGGCCGCGCATACCCGCCCCGCCTTTTTGGCTGGTCAAGTGCGTCCACATCCGGGTGAGGCGGGGGAAAAGATACTGATACTGAGCCAGTTCCACCTGCACCCGCGATTGGGCCGTTTGCGCCCGCATCGAAAAAATATTCAGGATCAGCAAACTCCGATCCAGCACTTTCACGTTGGGCAGTTCTTCTTCCAGGTTACGTACCTGCGCGGGCGAAAGGTCGTCGTCGAAAATAACCGTGTCGGCGGGTTCGGCCATCAGGTACGTCTTTATTTCTTCCAGCTTGCCTTTGCCCACAAACGTCCGCACGTCGGGCCGTTCCAGTTTTTGGGTGAACGTTTTGCGGGTAATAATGCCCGATGTTTCGGCCAGAAACGCCAGTTCGGTCAGGTATTCTTTGGTCTGCACCGCCGACTGTTTTTGAGTAGCCACGGCTACCAACACGGCGGTTTCAGGATTTTTATGGTTGTCGATCATAGCGCGAAAGTCGGGGTAAACCCGTCAGGAAATAACCAGCCGGGTGGGGGTATGGTTCAGCCGGAGTTTGGCTCCACGTTACCGCCCTGCTTTTCGGGCGAGGCCCGCCGCCATTTCGGAAAAATACGCGCCGTTTTGCGGGCCAAACCAGTTCATAATCCGGGTTTCGTAAGCATCTTTTTCATAGTAGGCATCGGGCGTGATGTAGCCCACATAGCCCCCGTTGAAGCTGGTAATGACGAGGTTGATGCCCTGTTTTTCGCTGGCCAATGTTAGCGGGGCAACCAGTTCGCCCGAAAAATCGCAGGGCATTCCCACAAACACCACCGGGCCAATGCGCAGGGCTTTCATGTCGGCGGGGTAGCGGCCATACACGGCATGGAACAGCCAGGGCCGAATCCGCCAGTCGCCAATAATTCGGGGGGCGGGGTCGCGCAGGGTCATGGGCAGGGTCAGTATCCCCAGCGGGGTACCGCCTGCGGGGGTTTCGGCAACGTACCTGACCGGTTCCAGCCGGGGGGCCAGGTACGTCAGCATGGGGGTAGTGTATTGATCGATGAGCGAAAAATCTTTGCCGGTGGGGGGTATTCTGGCACCCATGCTGCCTACGGCCCCGGCCATAAACATGCCGAATGCGCCGGTTTTTTTCTCCAGTTTGTCCACAAACTGCCCCGGCCAGTCGCGGCTGAGGTACTGGTGGCTGAAAATATCCATGACGGTAGCATGGGCAGCGTAGGTGGCCAGAATAGCCGTTTTGCCATCGGCCCGTTGGAGCCGCAGGAACCGAAAAAACGGATCTACGGGCTTTGTATCGTCCAGCCGGTTGAGCACAAATTGGGGGGCACTGATGGCCTGATACTGCACCTGCGTGGGTTTGAGGTCAGTTTTGGCGCGGGCCAGGGCTTCCAGAATGGTGTTGGTGATGTGGTCAACTACGCGCTGGTCATACACCCCCGAAAACAACGTACCCACCACGCCCGGTGCCCAGCCGCCCAGGCTGTTGTGGCTGTGTACGGCCCCGAAATAGACCGTTTCCCAGGTCAGGCCCACTTCGGGCAGGCGTTGGCGCAGTTGCTCGCTCACGGCGGGGGGCGTAATGAGCAGGTCGGAAGCTACCATAGCGACCAGTCCGTTGCCGTTGGTAAACACCAGGGCACGTACCCAGACCGAATCCATCACGCTAGTCCAGTGTTTGCTTTTCCGAACGCCATAGCCCCCGGTGGGCGTGGTGTAGGCGGGGGTGAGGTTCACTTTTGCCCAACCCGCCTGGAGGGCGGTTTTGGGCGCGGGCAGGTTGGGCAGGGCCAGCAATCGGGCGTTGGTTTGGGCATAAAAATCGGTTTGTTGGTAGGGCGTGTGGTTGTTTGGCGACAGGCTCACGGCCAGCAACAGCACCACGCTCACGACCAGCCCCAACCCGATTTTGAGCACTATTCGTAGAAATTTCATGCCGTAAAGGTATTGCCGAACGGCGTTGTTCGGCCCGCCGGAAACATTTCGCCACGGTTTGGGGGTTAGGTTTCTACCTAACCACCACTCACTTTGGCAGAAGGCTTAGTTATTCGCTCTACCGGTTCGTGGTACGACGTTCGGGATGCCGACGGGCACATCTACCGTGCCCGGCTGAAGGGCAAATTCAAGATTCAGGGCCTGAAGGTCACAAACCCCATTGCCGTGGGCGACCGGGTGTCGTTTGCGGTGGAAGATGAGGCCGAAAACACGGCTATTATTTACACTATTGCCCCCCGCACAAACTACATCATCCGTCAGTCGGTGCATAAAACGGCGCACGGCCACATCCTGGCCGCCAACATCGATCAGGCCGTGATGCTGGCCACGCTGACCCTGCCCCGCACGTCGCTGGGGTTCATTGACCGGTTTTTGGTGGCGGCAGAATCGTTCCGAATACCGACCACGGTGGTCTTCAACAAAGCCGATATTCTGAACGACGAAGGGCTGGCATTTCAGCGCGAGTTGCAGGATATGTACGAGCGTATTGGCTACAATACGCTCATTACCTCTGCTCTGGGCGGCACCGGTGTGGAGGCATTTCGGCAATTGCTGGCAGGAAAAATTACGTTGCTGTCGGGTCATTCGGGGGTGGGCAAGTCCACACTGGTCAACGCCATTGCGCCCGCACTGGCCCTGCGCACCAACGAGGTATCGACCTTTGCCAACAAGGGCGTACACACCACTACGTTTGCCGAAATGTTTGAGCTAACGCCAGGTACGTTCATCATCGACACGCCGGGCATCAAAGAACTGGGTTTGGTGGAAACCAGCAAGGAGGAGATCGCCCATTATTTCCCCGAAATGCGCGACCGCCTCAACCAGTGCCGGTTTCATAACTGCTTGCACATCAACGAGCCGGGCTGTGCCATCAAGGATGCGGTAGAGTCGGGCGATATTGCCGGGAGCCGCTACAACAGTTACCTGAGCATGGTGGGCGGCGACGATAACCGGCGGTGAAGGGCCCAACTTTCAACCCTGACACTCATTTCTGCGGTTGATGCTGCATCAACTGATTGATGCGGGCCTGCACCTCGGCGGCGGGACGTTTCACGATCAAGTACGCATGGCCTTTTCCGGCTTTGCTCCAGGTGTTGCTGCCTTTGGGGCCAATCACCATCCGGCCCGATTGGGTCGTGTAATAGGGCGATGTACCGTCTATGGCCACCAGTACGGCGGTCTGATCCCAGCTCATTCGTCCTTCCCTATCGTTGATATCCAGCGGTAGGCTGATGCGGAAAACATCCTGCACGGGGCTGTTGCGGATGGCCGTGTTTTGCACCAGTGGTAATCCCGTTTTGATGGCCTCGCCAATCTCAAACCCGCTCAGCAACATTGGCGTGGGCCAGTTGGCATACACGATTTTTGAGGCGGTTGAATCCTTGAGCACGTTGTATTCGAAACCCGACGGAAACTTGCCCGCCATGCTCACCAACTGCTTCACTTTTCTGGCAATCAACTCACGGCCAGTTAGTGTAGAATACACATCCGGCCCGGAAGCAAGCAGGTTAGCGAGGTTTGTCAAAAAGCCGATGGTCAGCACCGTGACGGTGTGGTCTGGTTGTGCGGCCAGCAATCGTCGGTAGAGAGCCACCGCGTCGGGGGCATCGTCGTTGGTGCGCAAGGTGTGCGGATACCGCGCCACGAGCGTGTCGGACCAGTGCTGTTTGTCGGCATCGGTAACGGCCCAGCCCTTGGGTACGCCAATGGGTACGTCTGGACGACCGAAGTACGTGTTAAGCACGCTCAGCACCGGTCCCACGCGTGGGTACGTGCTTGAGGCGATGGTGGCAAGCAGGTCGATCCGCCCGCTGTCGGCGTAGCTGTGGAGCATGGCAATGGCCCCCACGTCGTCATAATCCGGCCCCATGTCGGTATCGAAAATGACTTTGATTGGTGGCTGTTTTTGGGCTGATGCCGGGTACGTTGCCAGCAGCAGGAAGAGCAGGAAGGAGCGCATGGGGAAGGAAGTTAGTTCGGAAACAGGCTCTTATCCAATCCTGGAATGAGGCGCAGGGCGTTTTTGTAATACACCTTTTTCAGCACCTCATCGGGGAGGGCCAGGCCGTACATGCGCCAGAAAGCGTGGTATTTTTTGTGGTAAGGAAAGTATTCATCGTCCGTTTCCAGCACCCGGAAGTAGGTGGCGTACTCACTGGGCACCCAGCTATCTTTCCCAAACAGGATCCGGTCCTGGTGTTTGGTGAAAAACCGGTTGGCGGCGCGGGGCTGACGGCCCAGTTCGGCGATGACAGCCCCGATTTCGAGCATCATGTTGGGGTAGGCCTTCAGCAGACTGTCTAACTTGACGAGGTTGTTGGGGTACCAGCCCATGTGGGCGTTGATGAAGGTGGTGCCGGGGTGCTTGCGAAACACGTTGTGCTGCTCGGCCAGCAGTGTCTCCCACGACACCGGACTGACGTTGGAGCGTTTGCGACCGGGGTGTAGCTTAAGCTCCAGCCAGCGTTCGTTGTAGCGGTCCATCGGGTCCCAGAACGAGCGCGGATCGGCGGTGTGGATCAGCACGGGAACGCCTAATTGCCCGCATTTAGCCCAAATCGGGTCCAGGCGCGGGTCGTCGACCGGGACGCGCTTGCCCTTGGTATCTTGGGTGCTGAAGCCCAGGCTCTTGTATATTTTCAGCCCGTGGGCACCCGCTTTCACGTCGGCCTCCAGTCGTCTCACGGCCTGTTCTTCCCAGCCCGGCGTACCGATACCGTCGAACAAAATATTGGTAAACAGCACCAGCCGGGGCGTGTTGGTCTTTTTGATGTTGGCCAATGAACCGGCAAAAAAGCGGTCGCTCTCGGCCACGTTGCTGCCCCCGCGCCCGCTGAGATTGACCATCACGCCCATGTTGAGGCTGTCCATCTGGGCCAGCAGCGGCTGCAAACTCCCGTCGCTCATGCCCCACTGGTGATTATGGACATCGATAAACGGGTATTTGGCCCGTCTCAGCTTATGTTCGGACACTTTTAGCGTCGAAACGGGGTCATATTCCTCAAAACCCAGTGGTACGCTGCCCGGCGGCAGTTCGGCAGAAGTTGGTTGTGATAGTAGTGAACTGGTAATGAGCAGGTTACTGATAAATAACAGGCTTGGCAGATGGCGCATGGGCGTATGGCTGGGCAAAAACGAAAGACCGCCAGCCCACGTAGGCCGACGGTCTGTAAATATACGCCGTGGAAGGTCTGCTAAACGGGTCGGTGTCCAGAAAAGCACCAGCCCGCTGTTTACAAAACGGCCTCACTCCCACCGAAACGTGATGGGGTAATCAATGCTGTATTGCCGACCGGGCGTGGTTGTGAACCGCCAGGGCAACACGGCATAAACCGCTTTGAGTACCGCCCGGTCCAGAATTGGGCCAGCCGACCGGGTGATAATAGCCTGATCGCCGATGCCGTCAAGACCCACCCGGATACGTACCTCAACCGTGCCTTCTGCCCCCGCACTCCGGGCTACTTCAGGAAAATCGACGCGCTTTGCCAGTTTAAGTCTGAATGCTTCAGCGAGCTGGTAGTACAGGTTTGGTTCCGAAAACGCGGCCACTATTGACGGGTAGTTCATCGATGAACTGTCGGGGTGGGTTGGGGCGATGGGTTGCGCCAGAGCAAGGGTTGTTGTGGCCAACGAAAGGGCGAGGATAAGGGTCTTTTTCATGAGGATATAGTTTGGGGTTTTGTTGGAACAAATTTCCCCGTTTATTTCCCACCGAAAAATCACCTGATTCAGGACTATTTTGTCACGGAATTCAGTGACTTTTAGGGAAAACGTGCTGAAAATGAGGAATATAGTGCTGACCTTAGTGTGGCAAGTACGTACCTGGCTATGGCACTCCTCTTCCGTTTTCTGCTGCGTTGCCTGGCACCGGTCGGCCTGTTGCTGACCGGCCAAACTGCCGGTGCGCAATCCTACGAAACGCCCGCCTTCGACCACGACCGGGCCGCCGACCGGGCCTATGTCGATAGTCTGGTTCGGGCTACCAAACGCCGGTTGCTGACTCTGGATAAATTACCCAAAACGCCCTGCGCCGACACCGCCCGCCTCGAACTGATGACGTTTGTGGGAACCGTTCACCGGAGCGGTATTTTTCACCGCGACAGTTCGCTGCTACTGGCGCGGCAGGTGATTGGGCTGGCCGGGCGGAAGGGCAACATCAAATACCAGATCAAGGGCCTGATGCTGGCCGAGATTTACCAGCGGTCCATCGTGTATAATTTTCCTGAAGCGGTACGGCTCAACTACCGGCTATTGCAACTGGCCGAGCGCGACACGGTACTGTTTGAAAGCTACCGGCGGCGGGTGTACCGAAATCTGGGAAAAGTGTGCGCCAAAATCGGGCAGTTCAACGAGGCTATCCGGTACCTGACCAAAGCAGTTACACTGCTGCATCGCTCGCCCACACCCGACCCGCTCACGCTGGCCGACCTCTATCAATCGATGGCAGGTACGTATGTCGGTCAGCAAAAACTGGCCGAAGCCGAAACGTATTATGGGCGGGCACTCGATCTGGCACGTACCCAGAAAGGGGGCCAAACAAGCATCGCTTTTTTGCTCAACGACCTGGGGCGGCTGCATTTCGGCCTCAAAAATTACCCCAAAGCCGCCGCCTACCTGACCGAAGCCGCCACCTGCTGGGAAGGCGTGAAGAACACCCTGCCACAAGCCAACACCCTGGCCGACCTGGCAGCCGTGCAACTGGCAATGGGCCAACCCAACGAGGCTATCCGGCAGGCCACGCGGGCACTCGCGCTCAATCAGTCCGGTTTTTCACTTAAATCAACGGCCTATGCTGCTTTGGCCGGGTCGTATGAACTCCTGAACAATTGGGAAAAAGCGTATCACTTTCAGCGGCTCTTTGCCAACAACCGCGAGGCCGAACGCCAAAGCCTTAGCCAAACCGAGACCATGACCATCAAGGCGACTTTTGACCGGGAGCGGATTGAAACCGCCCACCAACAAGAGAACCTGCTGGCCACTCAGAAATACCAGACCCTGCGCAAACAAGCCGAGATAGACCGGCTGAAAAGCTGGCTCAAAAACGAGGCTCTTTTGCGATTCCTGGAGCAGGAAAAGCTGGAACAAAAGCTGGAAACCGAATCGCTCAATGCCGAAAATTTACGGCGGCAACACGCGCAACAGTCGGTTATTAAGCAATTGAAAATAAATCAGTTAAGTAATAGTCTGTCTGCTGAATCCCGTCTCCGTCAGCAACTTTATGTGGGCTTATTTGTCATCAGTTGCCTCAGTCTGTTGCTGTTTTATTACCTCCGCAGCAGCCAACGCAAAAACCGCGAACTGGCGCGTAAAAACCGCGAGATCGAGGCGGCGTTGGTGAAGGGACAAACCATTGAACGCAAGCGCGTTGCCGCCGAACTCCACGACCGGGTAGGTAGCCTGCTTGGCGCGACCAAAATGACCATCCAAACGCTGGATGCCGACGCGTTTTCGACCAAAAACAAGGCCATCTACCAAAACAGCCTTCACCTCCTCGACGATGCCGCCTTGCAGGTACGTCAGTTGTCGCACAACCTGATCCCCGATTCGCTGCACGACACCGGTTTGGTATCGGCCCTGCGCGAACTGGTGGATAAGCTCAACGGCACCAACCGCACCCGATTCACGCTCGATTATACGGCCCTGCCCCCGCTGCAACTAACTGATTCGGTGGAGTTTATGCTCTATGTGGTTTGTCTGGAATTGTGCACCAACGTGCTCAAACACGCACAGGCCGAAAACGCGATCATTGCATTATGCCGGTCAGGTACGTTGTTGCACCTTACCCTGAGCGACGATGGCGTGGGCCTGAAAGCCCAAACGGGTGCGGGCATTGGCCTGAAAAACAGCCGAAACCGGGTGCAAAAGCTGGGCGGAACGTTCCATATCGAAGCCAATCCCTCTGGCTCAGGTACGTTGGTAACGGTGTCGGTAACGGTCTGATGCGCTGGCCAAAACCGGGCTTTCAGGCGGCAGGTACGTTGCTCAGGCCGTGGCGGATGGCGTACTTCATCAGGCCGAGCGAGGTGGAAACGCCAATTTTCTGGTAAATCCGTTTGCGATGGGTTTCAACCGTGTTGAACGAAATAAAGAGCCG
>JAYUKZ010000251.1:0-10849 GCA_043763995.1 Fibrella sp. | reverse complement strand
TTAGATCAAGCTAAAGCGCAGGTAAAGCGTGTTGTGGAGGGGTTATTTGAGCAGACCGGTAAGATTGTGAGCTTGACTTGCTTCCCCTACATCAATGCCACTTTACCAGTCATACAAAATACGACATATCAAATCTGAAACGGTATGAGTCTGTAAAATTACGAGCTTTGCCTATAATTCTGCTAGTGACATCCCCTATGTTACGGTACATTAATGCAGCATATCTAGTTGGCTCATGAGTATTTAGTAGGTAGACAACCTCGCAAGTATTTGCTTTTGGAAGTTCATTTAAGATATTTCTGGATTCTTGAACAGGATCGGGAACATATCCACCTCCCCCAGCACCACCTGGATTTTCCGGGGGAGGGGGCATACCGGGTGGGCGGTTACCACCAGCGTAATCTATTGGAGGGATTATTGGATCACGACTACTACCACCACCACCACCGCCCCACACAATCGGTGGATCGTCATTAATTTCTTTAAGAATCAGACATTTGCAATCCATATTGTAAACCCAACGATCATCAAGTCCATACAATTCATTTATTGGCTCTGTACCAGTTGTTGGTGTGTCCAACGAGGGGAAGTCATTGGGGATGTAAGAACTAGTATCGTCGATGACCTGACCCGCAATAGGGTTATGACTATTCAGACCAGTTGGTAAATCAGGTAGACTAATGGCCTTCTTTTTGCCCAAAAGCCGCCAGAGAGGTATATTAACACTAACGCCAATGACAGGCTCTGATGCCTTTGATCTTCCAAAAGAAGGTATTTCTTGCAAAGCTTGTGACTGTGACGGTGAACAGGGTACCATCAGAAATACACAAACAAAGATCCAAAAGTAGGTGTGATACATAAGCGTAGTAGATTTGTGTGTACGTGTAAAATGCGTTATCACCGTTTACTAGAACAAAACTATGCATTCATTTTTGCTTGTGAATACTGAAATTTTTTACATTTAGTTAGCTGTACTTTACATTTTGTTAGCATTATGCATACAGGAGAGAAAATTAGACGGATTCGTACCATGAAAGGGTTTTCACAGGAGAATATTACACTGCGCCCCTTGAACTGGACCACTTTGCTGGATAACGAAGTTGTTAGTTGATTTTATTTTCCACTTGGTTTAACGCACTCCTCTTTTCCCCCTTTAACACCTCTACAGGCGTCTGGTAGCCCAACCCCTGATGGAACCGCCGGTGGTTGTAGAAGTCAAAATAGGCTTCCAAACCCGACTCCAGTTGCCAACCGTCAGCATATGTCTTGATGTAGATATTCTCGTACTTGACCGTTCCGCACCGGCGGACCGGCCACAGCCGTTCTACAAATATATTGTCTAGGGCACGCCCTTTCCCATCCATTGACACCCGGATGTCTGCTTTCAGCAACGTACCCGTGAACTCCTCAGAGGTGAACTGACTACCCTGATCTGTATTGAAAATCTCCGGGGTCGGGTAGGTTTTCAATGCCTGGCGTAATACCCGACTACACCATTCAGCATCCATCGTATTAGAGACCGACCAAGTCAACACGTACCGACTGAACAAATCTATGACTGCCATCAGGTACATATACCCTTCGGCCATAGGTACGTAGGTAATGTCAGTAGCCCAAACCTGATGAATCCGTACCACTTTCACTCCCCGTAGCAAATACGGATAGATTTTGTGATTAGCCGCTGGTTTAGAAGTATTTACTTTTGGATATATCGCTTCTAAACCCATCCTTTGCATCAGTCGGCGTACCCGTTTGTGGTTAACTATGTAGCCCGCCTGTGCCAATGCCAGCCCCATTTTCCGATACCCGTACTGGGGCGTTTCCAGATACTGCTCGTCCAAAATCCGCATCAGTAACAGGTCTTCGCTCGAAGCCGGTAGGGGCTGGTAATAGTAGGTTGAGCGGGGTAGGCCCAGCCACTGGCATTGCTGACGGATGCTGCCAGAAGCTACTGGGTCAACCAAAGCGCGTCGTTGGGTCAGGCTCATGCTGTCAACTTTTTTTTAAAAAAAGTCAATTCCATTTGCAGTCGGCCAATCTGTTCATAGAATGGCGCATTGTCTGGCTCTTGGCTGGCTTTAAGTGCTTTGCCTGTTGACTCGAAAACCGCCGTAGCTCCTTCCAGAAACTGCTTCTTCCAGTCGCTGATCTGGTTTGGATGCAGTTCGTGTCGCTTGCTGATAACTGCCAGCGTCTCTTTTTCCTTGAGGACTTCCAGTACTACTTTGAGTTTGAACTGGGCGGTGAATTTTCGCTTTGTTTTGCCGTTCATGAGGTCAAAATTAGGCTCGAAATCCAACTTAGCTACTGGTCCAAAATAGGGGGCGCACTATATATGGCCCAAATGCTAGGACTCTCTAGACCTGCCTATAGTAACATAGAACGGGGTGAGACTGATTTGTCAGATTCTCGTCTTAGCCAGATTGCAAAAGTATTAGAGATCAAACCAGCCGATATTCTAACTTTCACTGATAGTATGAGTAATTTTTTTGATCAGTGCAACGGGGTTGTGGGGTTCAATAGCGGTACGCAGACCAACCATTATGATCAAAGAGAGTTGACGCACGATTTGGAGAAGGCCAGACTAGAAATTGAGAAATTGCGTATGGAAGTTGAAAAGATGGCCGCCGAGCGGGAGAAGGCTGAGATGGAAGCCCGCTATTGGCGAGAGAAAAAAGCTGATTGACGCATGACTTAACCGCTGGCTCGCTCGATTTTATGGCCCGCGCCAATGTCATCCGCCGAGTGCTGGAAGGCATCGAGAAACGATGAAGTCGGGTGAGGGCTGAGCCTTTTGTTCGTATCTTCGATAAAAATAGACGTGTATGACAAAGGAAAAAGTGCTCGATTCGCTGGCGCAGATGCCCGATGAATTTCTTCTGGATGAACTGTTGGAACGCCTTGTTTTCGTACAAAAAGTAGAAGACGGGTTGCAACAGTCTGAGCGGGGAGAAATTATGCCCATCGAGGCGGTGAGGCAACGGTTGCACAAATGACCAGTATAAATTTTACCAATCGGGCTGTGGATGACTTGGATGCCATCGGTGACTACCACGCGCATTACTCATCTGTCTACGCCAGCCAACTTCAGGATGGTATCATCAATAGGGCTGAAGCATTGAGGCAATTCCCGGAATTAGGCCGGGTTGTACCAGAGTTTAACAATCCATCAATTCGGGAACTGTTACATAAACCGTATCGAATTGTTTATCGGCTGGTAAGCCAAGCCCGGATTGATATTCTGACCATTCAACATAGTTCCCGCCACTTGGCAGAGCGTTTTTTTGATACGTGAATCTATGCGGTATCGTTATTCGCCGGGCAATGGAAGCCATAGACTGCACATTTTTTTTGGCTGAAAAAACAAAACATGTTGTTGCAGGGGTTTGTAGGAAGGGTGATGGCCAACAGACATTCAGGACCTATCTCCTTTAAACGCAACAATCATGCAAGCACAACCCACACAACCCGCCCGCGTGGCCGATGCCTCCGGCACCATTACCCTCGGCGGTGATTTGACCGTAAACCGAATGGGCTACGGAGCCATGCGCATCACGGGCGAAGGCATTTGGGGGCCACCCAAAAACCGCGATGAAGCCCTCCGGGTGCTCAGGCGGTGCCTTGATCTGGGCATTAACTTCATTGACACCGCCGACAGCTACGGCCCGTTTGTGTCGGAAGAACTGATTGCCGAAGCCCTCTACCCGTATGCAAACGACTTGGTGATTGGCACCAAAGGCGCACTGCTACGCACCGGCCCCAACCAATGGCCTATTGACGCAAGCCGCAAACACCTGGAAGAGGCCCTGAACGGTAGCCTGAAACGCCTGCAACAGGAGCAGATTCAACTCTATCAACTGCATCGTTTCGATGATAAGGTGCCTTCAGAGGAGTACCTGGGTTTTTTGAAAGAGGCTCAACAGCAGGGAAAAATCAAGCACATTGGCCTTTCGGAGGTTAGTGTTGATCAGATCAAAGAGGCGCAACAGTATTTCGAGGTAGTATCGGTGCAGAATATGTACAGTTTCGGGCAGCAAAAATGGAACCCAACGCTGAAATTCTGCGAAGAAAATAACATTGCCTTTATCCCGTGGTATCCGCTTGGTGGCGGTAATTTGTCGGCTGAAGAAGCCATCCACCGGGTAGCGGCGCGGCACAATACCACGGAATATCAGATTGCCCTGGCATGGCTCTTGGCGGCTTCGCCCATGATGCTGCTCATCCCAGGTACGTCGTCGGTGAAGCACTTAGACGAAAACACGGCGGCGGCAACCATCAAACTGACCGCCGAAGACTTGCAGGACATGCCCCTGCCGCAATAATAAAAAACGGCTAATGGATGAAGAAAAGTGGAGTCTTCATCATCCATTAGCCGTTCTAACCGCCTTATCTTGAGGCAGGTACCATATCGCGCTGTTACTGAATAGCTTTCAAAGCTTCCATCTTCTGGCGGGCGGCTTTCAACTGAACCAATTGGTTGGTCAGGTCGGCTTTGATGTTGGCAGGCAGATGGTCTTTTTCTACTGCGCTCTCGTAGGCTTCTACCGCCGCCGATTCGCCGAAGGTGACTGAACTCAGCACTGTTTCCCGATCATTGCCCGTAACGGCGGTTTTAATATCGATCCAGGCGCGGTGAATTTTGCTGCCAATATCGGTAGAGGTAGACTCTGGAACAGCCGACCCGTCGATTCGTACAATATGCTCAGCGAGTTGGCTGCGGAAGTTTTGGCTTTGCACAATCATTTCGTTGAACAGATGATCCAGTTGGGTATCGTCGCTTTCTTCCACGGCTTTCATGTAGCCCTGAATCCGGTCGTTGTTGATTTTAACCAGGTCGTTGAGTTCGTCAACAATTTCTTCGTTGGTATTCATAATCGTTGTTTTTGAATGGTTTAACAATCAAAGTCAAGAACCAGATCGGCGGCGTTCTGTTTCAAAAAACTATTCACCGCAAAGGCGCGAAGAAAATCGCAAAGGGCGCAAAGGAAAAAAATATTTCTTTGCGCCCTTTGCGAAAACCTTTGCGCTTTTGCGGTGAAACGCTCAGAACTCTGCCGATTTGGGTGCTCTCGGAAACGGAATCACGTCGCGAATGTTACTCATGCCGGTCACGAACAGCACCAGCCGCTCGAAACCCAGGCCAAAGCCTGAGTGCGGGGCCGAGCCAAAGCGGCGCGTGTCCAGGTACCACCAAATGGCTTCGGGGTCGATGCCCACTTCGGCCATGCGGGCGGTCAGTTTTTCCAGGTCGTCTTCCCGCTGCGAGCCGCCAATGATTTCGCCAATGCCGGGAAACAGTACGTCCATAGCCCGCACGGTGGGGCCAAACACCTCACCACGGGCGTTGGTGGCCGGTTCGTTGTCCTGTTTCATGTAGAACGACTTGATGGCGCGGGGGTAGTTGGTCAGGATCACGGGTTTCCGGAAATGCTTCTCGACCAGGTACCGCTCGTGCTCCGATTGCAGGTCTACGCCCCAACTGACCTCATACTGAAACTGCCCTTTTTTGGCCGGTTTCGAGTTGCGCAGAATCTCCACAGCTTCGGTGTAGGTGAGGCGTTCAAAGTCGTTTTCGACCACAAACCGCAGCTTCTCGGTCAGGGTCATGTCTTGCTGATCTTCTTTTTTCTTGCTCTTTTCTTCCTCCAATAACCGATTTTGCAGGAAGTCCAGGTCGTCGGCGCAGTGGGTGAGGGCGTACCGAATCACCGATTTAACGAAGTCTTCGGCCAGGTTCATGTTGTCTTCCAACTCGAAAAAAGCCATTTCCGGCTCAATCATCCAGAATTCGGCCAGGTGGCGGGTGGTGTTCGAGTTTTCGGCGCGGAACGTGGGGCCGAAGGTGTAGATCTTGCCCAGGGCCAGCGCACCCAGTTCGCCCTCCAGTTGGCCGGATACGGTGAGGTTGGTTTCGCGGCCAAAAAAGTCCTGGCTGTAGTCAATTTTTCCTTCCTCTGTTTTGGGCGGGTCGAGGGGGTTCAGCGTCGAGACGCGGAACATTTCGCCCGCGCCTTCGGCATCCGAGGCGGTGATGATGGGGGTGTTGAGGTAGAAAAAACCGTTGTCGTTGTAGTACTTGTGCACGGCAAAAGCCAGCGCGTGCCGGATGCGCAAAATGGCCCCAAAGGTGTTGGTGCGGGGCCGCAGGTGGGCAATTTCGCGCAGAAACTCCAGCGAATGCCGTTTGGGTTGCAGGGGGTAGGTGGTGGGGTCGGCGGGGCCGTAGAGGTGGGTACCGGTAATCTGGATTTCCACGGCCTGTCCGGCCCCCTGCGAGGCCACTAGCTCGCCCGTGATGGCCACGCAAGCCCCGGTGGTGATAAGCCGTAAAACATCATCCGGCAACGTACCTGCGGGGGCCACCGCCTGAATGGTGTGGATGGTGGAACCGTCATTGATGGCAATAAAAACGGCGTTTTTGCTTTCGCGTTTGGTACGAACCCAGCCTTTGACCGTCACGGTTTGGCCCGGTGCTGTCTGGAGCAATTGTTTCACGGAGAAGTAACTCATGGGCCAAAGTTACGCCCTGTATGCCTCAAGCCGAACAAGCCACCGGGGAAAATGCCGTCAGGGGCGGAGTTCGCCTAAGTCAAACATCAGGCCGGGCAACACATCTTCGCCGGAAAGGGGCTGCTCGAACCCCCGCACGATCTGGATTGACCCGTCGGCGCGGTAGATATGAACGGTTTGGTTAAAGGGGTCGATGAGCCAGCTTAACCGGCACCCGTTAGCCATCCAGTCGATCAGCATTTTCTCTTTTGAGTCTTTCAATGAGTCTGACTTTGACATCAATTCGATAACAAAATCAGGCGCGAGGGGCGGAAATTTTTCCTGTTCCTGCTCCGTCAGGCTCTCCCAATGTTCCCGCGACACAAACGCCGCATCAGCAGAGCGAACGGCTGAAGAGGGTAGTTTAAAGGCGGTTGACGAATCGAACAGGGTGCCAACTTTGTGTTGTTTGTTCCAAAGGCGGAGTTGAAAATTAATTTCCGAGTTTCTGTCTCCGGTTTTTCCTCCTGTATTGGGCACAATCATTATCGTGCCGTTGGCATCGCGTTCGAGTTTAAGATCACCGTTTTGTTGACAGAATTCGTAAAATTCGTCGTCGTTGAACCGAAAGCGCGAGTAGTGCAATTCCAGGGATTCCATAAGAAATTCGGATAGCTAGTAGTTTCGTAAAGATAACAAAAGGTACCGTACCCGGCCAGGTACGTGGTGGTGGGCTAGTGGAGGGGCAAGCTCTTGACCTGCCCGCCCAGCACGTCATCGACCGGGTACTGAATCAGGAAAGCCTGTTCATCGAGGTTCAGTGCCATTGTTCGCAACCGGCTGATCTCCAGTCGGGTAACAATCACATAAAGGACGTCTACGTCTTGTCCCAGGTCGCCGCGTTTGCCGTGGCCCTGCGCCCCTTTCAGGATGGTGACTCCCCAGCCCGCCGCCAAAATGTCGGCCCGGATCGCCTCGTGCGCCCCCGACACGATCAGGATGGCCGTGTATTCCTCGATGCCGTGAATGATGAAATCGATGGTTTTGGACGCGGCGAAGTACGTAATCATCGAATACAAGGCCAGGTTGATGGTGAGGAAAAAAGCCGCCGCCCCGAAAATGACGATGTTCATCAGCAAAATAACGTCGCTGACCTTGAGCGTAGGTACGTTGCGGCTGATGACCAGAGCTGCCACTTCGGTGCCATCGAGCACGGCCCCGCCCCGCATGGACAGCCCGATGCCCGCCCCTACAAAAAAGCCGCCGAAGAGCGCGGTCAGCAGCAGGTCAGGCGTAACGTCGGGATAAGGAACGAAGGTGATGCAGAGGGCTAGTCCGGCAATGGCCAGGGTGCTTTTCAGGGCAAAGTCGCGGCCAATTTGGCGGTAGCCCAACCAGATAAAGGGCAGGTTCATGGCCACCAGCCCCACGGGCAACGGTAGGCCGGTTTGGGAGGCCAACAACATGGAAATTCCCGTAACCCCGCCATCGATGAATTGGCTGGACAGCAAAAAGCCCTTCAGCCCCAGCCCCACACTGAGTATACCGGCCACAATAAAGGCCGTGTCTTTCAGGTGCTGGCGGAGGGTTGCGCGGGCAGTAGTAGCCATACGGTTGGGGTGGTTTGGCTACCGACCGAAGCCGTTTAGCGGCGGTGCGGGGCTACGTCCTTTTTGCAGCAACCGGGCAATTTGGCGTAACCTTTGGGGTCGGCAATGAGGTCGTCGGCATCATAGCCGGTTTTGATGATATTGGCTTTAATTTTGGTCACGTCGGTTTTGGCGGCGTTGTAGCGCACTGTAACCACTTTGGTGTCGAGATCAAGCACAGCCTCTTTCACGCCCTTTTCAAAGGCCAGGTTTTTCTCGATTCGTTCCTTACACATTTCGCACACGGCGGAAGTCTTAATTTTCACTTCCTTGTCTTTGTCATCGGCAGTTAGCAAGGCCGATTTACCCAGTAATCCCAGGGTGAGCAGGGTGGTTAGAAACAGATTGCGGTCCATATATTTTGTTTTTTTAGATGGTTGAAATCAAGTCAATAGTCTGATGATGTAACGTACCAGACGGCTAAACCGTGTTGGTTTACGCGTCACTGCATCAGTATCAGCATCAATAGTGCCATACCAATCATCAGCCCGTCTTCCACAATGGTGACGGTGGTCATGGGCAAGTTGAACACCGACCCCAGGCAAGCGCACCGGATTTTACGTTTGTTCAGCACACTCTGCACCACGCCCACCAGGCTCACCCCCATCACCACCACCGTAACCCAGTTGGTGAGCACCGGCTGGAAGCCCGTGAGGTAGGCCGCACCCAAAGCCAGTTCCACAAACGGATACACGTACCCGTAACCCGGTATCGCCTTCGCCACAATGTCGTACATCCGGTAGCTGTTGGCAAACCCGCTGATGTCGAGCAGTTTAAAGAAGGAAAAGACCAGGAAAAAGCCCGCCATAAACGTGCTCATAGCCCGCATCCAGTCCAGGCCGCCCATCCGCACTTCGACCAGCGCGGTTACGCCGAGCAAGAACGCCAGAATGATGAGCAACGGTTTGTAGGTTGTGGCCGATGCCTCGGCTGGCAGGTCTTGGGCGGGTGCAGTTGGGCCAGGTACGTTGTTGGTCATGGTATCAATTCGCTGCACCTCGTCTTGCAGGGTGTAGGCACCGGCCTTGGCCACGGCGCGGTTGAGCACGTCTGCCTCCACGTGGTGGTTCATGCTGACAATGGCTTCGGGCGGGTTGAGGGATACAGCCACCTTTTTAACCCCGGCCACGGCCTGAAGGGCTTCCTGCACCCGCCCCACGCAGGAGCCGCAGTGCATGCCGTTTATGGAATAGGTATGGATCATCAGAAGGTCTATTTGTTGACAGTACAAAGGTACCACCACAGCTACCCCGCTTCTTTACACCATTCCGAGCGGCTCTTGCATGGTTTTGCGCTATACACCGTCCAACGATTTTCGGCCTGCGGGTACTTTGCGAAACTGACCGGGCGTTTGGCCCACCGCCTGCCGGAACTGATTCGCAAAATGTGGTACACTGCTGTAGCCAAGCGCAAAGGCTATATCGGCGATACTTTGCTGGCCTGACTGTAATTGCTCTTTGGCACGTTCCATTTTTTGGGCAATCAGATACCGTTCAATTGTGGTGCCTTCCAGGCTAGAAAATAAGTGGCTCAGGTACGTATAGTCGTAGCCTAACTGCTGGTTCAGGTAGTCTGACATATTCTGGTGTATGGGTCTCACCGATACATAATGTACTTCGTTGATTAACAGCGTCTTGATACGCTCAACGAGGTCCTGTTTAGGGTCTGTAATCAGCGCAAAGCCTTCTGCCCGAAGGGCCAGGTCAACTGCTTGATGGCTTACCTGTTGCGGCCAGTTCAGTACCCAAATCCGGCCCAGTTCAAGGGTGCCAATGGTGAAACCCATCCCTTCCAGTAGCCGCCGCACCGTGCTGAGGCATCGGTTGCAGACCATATTTCTTATCCGCAGTTCGGTCATGTTGCTCAGTTTTCCAGCGTGTAGCGGAAACCAGCATATAGCATGGCTCCGGTGACAGGCCCCCAGTTTTGGCTGGCGGCATCGAAATTGGCCCCAAAAGGGTCATTAGCACTCATAATGGGGTTCGGTTGGCGAAAATTGGTCAGGTTTTCACCACCCAAATACACCTGCCAGGTACGGAAACTGCGGGTAATCTGGGCGTTCACGTTCACAAAGGCGGGCGAATAATACCAGGTCATGTTAGCATAGGTGGTATGCACATGGTTCAGGTCATCGTTGGGCAACCGCCGGGGGCCGTTCCATTGCAGAGTGGCATCGGCCTTCCATTTGTCGTAGGGCAGGGCGTAGGCGGCGTTGAGCAGCACGCGGTCGCGGCTAATCATCATGCGCGGCATCAGCACGTTTTCGTTTTGCAACGCGCCCATGCTTTGCCGGGCCTCAAAGAGCCGGTAGGCCAGTTTCACCTCGGCCCGCCGCACGGGCGTTACCGTCAGTTCGGCCTGAAACGTGTTGGCATACGACCGCCCGGCCAGGTTGTAGAACAGCAGTTTGCGGGGTTGGTCGGCATCCACCACTAGTTGGTTCTCAAAATCGGTACGGCTGGCATCGAGCACGAGCGTGGCTTTTTTGCCGAACAGTAAAAAATCGTTGGCTAGCCCTGCCGTGTAAGTCCAGGCTACTTCGGGCCGCACGTTGGGGTTCAGCACCACCAGCCTCGAGGAGACCAGGTAGCCGTAGTTTTCGGCCAGTTGGTTGGGTACCCGCCAGCCCCGCCCTGCCGAAGCCCGCAGCGTGATTTGGCCGTGAACATGGTATTTCAGGTGCAGGCGTGGTGTCCATTGCAGGCCATACA
>JAYUKZ010000250.1:0-3051 GCA_043763995.1 Fibrella sp. | reverse complement strand
AGTTCATCCATAAACTGGCTCTATCTGGCTAATAGTCAGATCATGTTAAATAGAATGTCTTCAAAATCAAGTAGTTAATTTCCCAACACGCTCTTAGCAACGAGTGCGGTGCCAGCCTGACCCTGCCCGCCCCCACCACCATTGTGGTGAATCAATTGTTGGCCAACGAACCAGTGGGCATTGCGCTTATCAGCCTGTTTCCGGTACCGGTTAGCAGTTGGCTTACCATCAGTATCGACCCGTCGTTATTAACCAATCCAGCCACTATATTGGTCACAGAAGTGGCCGGGCAAACGTTGCTGGTGCAAGAGACCCGGCAACCCACCACGAAGCTGGCATTGGAACGGTACCCGGCAGGCGTTTATCTGGTGCAGGTACGTACCGAAAAAACAGTCTACACGCGGCGTATTCTCAAGTTGTGATGAATGGCCCTACATCCGGGGGTGGGTGGTAACTTGCCCCCGGATCTATGCCGCTAACCGATGAACCAACCGCCCGCCCCCAGTGAGTACGCCCCTTTCTACCAAAAATACGTGGATCTGGTGCCCGCCGGGCAAAACCCGCTCGCGCAACTCCGTGCCCAGCCCGCCGCCCTGAAAACCTTACTCGCCCCGCTCACCGACCAGCAGTATCAGTTTCGCTATGCGCCCGGCAAGTGGAGCATCAGCGAAGCGTTGGTACACATGATGGACACAGAGCGAATTTTCAGCTACCGTGCCCTGCGCATAGGCCGGGGCGACACCACGCCGTTGGTCGGTTTCGACCAGGACCGGTATGTGCCCGAATCGGGGGCTGATGCGCGGGCCGTGGCCAGTATTTGGGCCGAATATGCCGCCGTGCGCGCTGCCACGCTGTGTTTGTTCGAATCATTCGGCCCCGCTACGTACCTGAAACAGGGTGTGGCCAGCGGCGGCCCCATCAGTGTGCGGGCGTTGGTCTGGATCATTGTTGGCCACGAAGCCCACCACATGGCCCTGTTTCGGGAACGGTACCTGGCCGGGTTGGGCCGTTAATGCGCCTTTGGTTGTGCACCTGTTTGTATACGGAACTCTGCAAAGCCCCTGTAGCAACGCTATGGCCCGGCTGCTGCGCCAAAACGCCCGGCTGCTGGGGCGGGCCTACACCACGGGCCACCTCTACAGCCTGGGCTGGTACCCCGGTGCCACCCACAACCCCGACACCGGCCACCGGGTGTGGGGAGAGGTATACGAGATAATTAACGACCTGATTTTGAGCGAATTAGATCAATATGAAGGTATTCAGCACCGCCCCCACGACGATTATGCCCGCCGCGAGGTGCCGGTATGGCTTGTGGGCAGTGGGTTGGTACCCACCCAGGTACGTTGCCAAATGTACGTGTATTGTCAGGACACAACCGGCCTCAGCCTGATTGAGTCGGGTGATTTTTTGCGGCCCTGAATCACGGATTCGGGGTTATTTTTGCTCCATGAAACGGAAAATAGCTGGTGGCATTGTGGCGGTGTTGCTGGGGTTGGCCCTGTGGCAGCACGAACTGCTGACCTACGGCTATATGCAGGCCAAAGGGCAGTTGACCATCATGCTCAACACCCGCCCCCTGGCCGAGGTGTTGGCCGACCCTGCCTACCCCGATTCGCTCAAAAACCAGCTTCGGCTGGTGCAGGACATTAAACGCTTCGCCCAGGATTCGCTGCGGCTGAACCCCTCCCAGAACTACACCACGTTTTACGAGCAGCACAACAAACCCTTGTTGTGGGTGTTGGTCGGTTCGGATAAATATGCCCTGAAAGCCGTTGAACACACGTTTCCAGTGCTGGGTACGTTCAGCTACCGGGGTTTTTTCGACCAAAATAAACTACGCCTTGCCGATACGGCACTGCAACAAGCGGGCTACGACACCCGGATAAACGAGGTGGCCGCCTACTCAACGCTGGGTTTTTTCAATGACCCGATTCTGTCCAGTATGCTGACGCGGAGCGAGGGCAAACTGGCCGAACTGATTATTCATGAACTGACCCACGGCACCCTTTTTGTGAAAGACCAATTGGAATACAACGAAAACCTGGCCGATTTTGTGGGCGAATACGGGGCCGACCGGTTTATGGCCCAAAAATACGGGCGAGCCTCTGAACCCTACCGCCGGTACCGGGCCGCCAAAACGTATGATGAACACTATTACGACCATCTGTTGCGCGGTGCCCGTTTACTCCATCAGGTGTATAGAGAATTTAAACCATCTACGCCGGCCTCCGTCAAAGAAACACTCAAATGGCAAACCATCGGGCGCATTGTGCAAACCCTGGATACGATTCCCGGCGGGCGGCCAAACCGTTCAGACAAAAGCAGGGTCAGGGCTAAAACCACTCTGCCCAACAATGCGTACTTTGTGGGCTTCCTGACCTACCGAAACCAGCAAAATCGGTTTAAAAATGAGTTTGATACTCAATTTGGACGTGATTTTTCGCGTTATCTAACGTACCTCAAACACACTTATCCGTCGCTCTGACGGGCACAATGGCTATGAAAAAAGCGGGTCTTGTTCTGGGTATGGTTACCCTCCTGACGGCGGCCTTCACGGCGGCGAACACCTACCGGCGCGTGGTGAACACCAGTTTTGGGCCGGGCGAACACATCGAATACCGGGTGCATTATGGCTTTATTAACGCCGCCGAAGCCCGGATCGACGTGGCCCCCTCGCTCTACGCCGTCAACGGTCGCCCGTGCTACCAGGTCAACGTGTTTGCCCGCACCACCGGAGCTTTTGACCTGGTGACGAGGGTGCGCGATACGTGGCGTTCGTATATTGACACCTCGGCCATATTGCCGCAAAAATTCTACACCAGCATCCGCGAAAACAGCTACCGGAAAGAGGAGAACATGACCTTCAACCACGCCGCCAACACGGTGAAGGCCGAAGAACGAACCGAAAAAGACCTTTTTAAGGTGCCCGACAATGTGCACGACGTGGTGAGCGGCTACTTCTTCCTCCGCACCGTCGATTTTGCCAAACTGGCCGTGGGTACCGTGATCGAAATGCCCGCTTTTTACGACGATGCGGTTTACAACGTGAAG
>JAYUKZ010000249.1:0-10926 GCA_043763995.1 Fibrella sp. | reverse complement strand
CAACCCAAAAATCAGGGTGCTGTCGGTGGCAGAATTATTTGCCAAAGCCATTGGCCGCATCCGGGATCACGAATCCATTAGTTCACTTTTTATACGCTATTAACGGACTTGCCGGGGGTTCACAGCCGGTATTTTTAAATCAACACTTTTACGGTCTGAACGTGGACGTTCGGCAAAAAAACAAATGAAAAAAATCGAGATTGTAGGGTATCAACGAGCGAATCTCGGCCGGACGGAATCACAAGCCATTCGCGCCGCAGGTAATGTTCCCTGTGTATTGTATGGCAATGGCCAACAGGTTCACTTCACGGTGCCGGCCATTTTGTTCCGCCCCCTGTTGTTTACGCCCGACGTGTTCGACATTACGCTGAACATTGAGGGTACTGAGCACCGCGCCGTGTTGCAGGAGACGCAGTTTCACCCCGTAAACGACTCGCTGATTCACGCCGATTTTCTGGTCGTGACAGACAAGCCCGTGAAAGTGGCCGTGCCGGTTCGGCTGGTGGGCAATGCCCCCGGTGTGCAGAAAGGCGGTAAACTCGTGACCCGGATTCGCAAATTGCGCGTTCGCGGGCTGGTAGACGACATCCCCGAATACATCGACGTGGACGTGTCGAACCTGGATTTGGGTAAAGTGGTGCGCGTTGGTCAGATTCCGCTTTCGGGCGTAGAGATGCTCGAGGAAGCATCGAACCCCGTGGCGAGCATCGAGATTCCGCGTGCGCTCCGTGGGCAAATTGCTGCCGCCGGCAAGTAAGTTTGATTTGGGATTTGGGATTGTGGATCTCGGATTTGGGATTGAGTTTGTTGCTTATTAACGAGCGGTCGTTCAATCCATAATCCCAAATCTCTTTAATGAGTTTTTGGTTTAGCTTGTTTTTTATTTCCACCGAATAAAAATTCTTATCTCCATTAGAAATTTTATTCGGTGGAAACAAAATGCTGGTTAAGCTGAAAACTCATTTTTTTGTAAATACATTTTTTTATATCATCATTCATTTTATGAAAAATATTGTTGTTGTTGGCCTCGGAAAAGTGGGGTCGCTGGTAGGCATCTTGTTGGCCAAACGATTTACCGTTTCGGGTTTCGACCGGCAAACGCCCGCCTATACGCTGCCGTTCTCGGTGAGCCTGGGCGACGTGGCTGACACCGACGCGCTGCGCACGGCCCTGGCGCAGGCCGATGGCGTGGTGTCGTGTTTACCCTATAACCTGAACCTGCCCATTGCCCGCGTGGCGCACGAACTGGGCATCCATTATTTTGACCTCACCGAGGACGTACCCACCACCGAAGCCATTCGGGAGATGGCCAAAACAGCCAAAGGCGTGATGGCTCCGCAGTGTGGCCTGGCTCCCGGCCTGATTGGCATTGTGGGTGCCGAACTGGCCCAACGGTTCGACCGGCTGCGCGACATTGAACTGCGCGTGGGGGCGTTGCCCCGCTACCCCAACGGGCTGTTGGGCTACTCGTTTACCTGGTCGCCGGCGGGGGTGATTAACGAGTATCTCAATGATTGTGAGGTGATTGCCAACGGCCAACGCAAGATGGTACCCGCCCTGGACGGCATTGAGGTGATTAACATTGAAGGGCAGGAATTTGAGGCGTTCAGCACCTCGGGCGGGCTGGGTACGTTGTGCGAGACCTACGAGGGCAAACTTGACACGCTGAACTACAAGACCATCCGTTACCCCGGCCACTGCAAGCTGATGCGGTTCATGCTCTACGAACTGATTCTGAAAGATCAGCGCGAACTGACCGAAAAAATTCTGACCGAAGCCAAACCGCCCGTTCAGGACGACGTGGTGTACGTGTATGCGGTGGTGGAAGGCTGGAAAAACGGCCTACTGGAGCGCGAAGAATTTTACCGAGCCTACCACCCCCGCCTCATAGACGGGCAATCCTGGCGGGCCATTTCCTGGACAACCGCCGGTTCCGTGGCTGCCGTGGTAGAACTGGTGGCCGATGGCAAATTGGCCCAACAGGGTTTCCTGAAACAGGAAGATATCCCCTTCGCCGACTACCTGAAAACCGAAAACGGGCAGTTTTTCAACGTGTAGAGACGCGATACATCGCGTCTCCGCTCCGCCGAGCGCGAAGCAATACGCCGAAAAATGCTTCGCCAGCTACCCAGACGCGATGTATCGCGTCTCTACAACAGTTGGTACGGTAAAAAATCGTCGACCGGTTGGCCGTAGCGGTGCAGGTCGCGGATGATGCTGGAACTGATGGGCGCGAGGTGGGGCGAGGTGATGAGAAACACCGTTTCCACCTCCGCGTATACGTACCTGTTCACCTGCGAGATGCCGTTCTCATACTCAAAATCGGTGGTGTTGCGCAGACCGCGTAGCAAAAAGCGGGCACCCAGGTCGCGGGCCACGTTAGCCGTCAGGTCGTCGTAGGTGACTACGCGCACGGCGGGTTCGTGGGCGAAGGTCCCCTCGATCCAGGCCGTCATTTGGGCAAGCGAGAAATACCGCTCCTTGCGCGAGTTCACGCCAATGCCAATCACTACTTCGTCGAACAACCGCAAACCGCGCCGAACAATATCTTCGTGGCCTTTGGTAAAAGGGTCAAATGAGCCGGGGAAAAGCGCAATACGGGCCATTGGGCGGGGTTTTACAAGTTAATTTTACGCTACAGGTACGTCGATGAAGTGATCTTGCCGAAGCACCTGCCTCATGCGTCCGGCCAAATCGGCGGAGGCGGGCACGAGCGGCAGACGCACGTCGGGGCCGATGAAGCCGGTCAGTTCCATGATTTTTTTCACGCCCACGGGGTTGCCTTCTTCATACAGCAACGGGTCGATGCGCAGAAAATGGCCCAACTCGCGGCTGGCGATGGCGAAATCACCAGCCAACGCCGCTTCGATCAACCCACAGAACCGGGCCGGAAACGCATTGGCCACCACCGACATAACCCCCACCGCACCAACGCTGATGAGGGGAACGGCCTGTATGTCGTCGCCGGAAATAAGCAGAAAATCGTCGGGCTTGTCGCGCACAATTTCCATACACTGCTCAATGACGCAGGAGGCTTCTTTCACACCAATAATGTTGGGGTGTTGAGCCAGTTCAATCACCGTGTCGGCGGCCATGTTGATGCCGGTACGAAACGGAATGTTATACAGAATGACCGGCACGGGCGAGGCATCGGCCACGCGGGTAAAATGCTCGATAACCCCCCTCCTGCCGGGCTTGTTGTAGTACGGGCAGACAGACAAAATGGCCGTAACCCCCTCAAGGTCAGTCGATTTTAGGGTTTCTACTACCTCTGCCGTGACGTTGCCACCCACGCCAAAGACAATGGGTAACTTACCGGGATTGTTTGCCTTCAGGTACGTCAGTAACTGCGCTTTTTCGGCTTTCGTCACCGTGGGCGACTCGCCGGTGGTGCCCTGGAGCACAAAATAGCGCACCCCGCCCTGGGTCACATGCCGGATGGTTCGGCCAAAACCATCGAAATCGATGCTGTGGTCGGGGTGGAATGGGGTAACGAGGGCAACGCCAACGCCGTGTAGGTTTTCGTGCATAAGTAACGGCAAATATAGGCACTACACACCGGCAAGCCCGGTCAAATTCCGGTCAACAACGCTTCGAATTCGGTTTCGGTAAGCATGGGTACGTTCAGTTGGGTAGCTTTCTGGATTTTGGACGGCCCGGCGTTTTCGCCCACAATGAGGTAATTTAGTTTCTTCGATACCCCGCTCAACAGTTTTCCGCCGTGGGCGGCAATGGCTTCTTCCAGAGCTTCGCGGCTAAAATTGACGAACGTGCCGGTGTACAAAAACGTCCGACCCGCCAGCGTGTCGCTTTGCCGGGCTACTTCTTTCCGGTCAGAAGCCATCTGGAGACCCGCCGCCCGAAGCCGCGCCACTTCGTGTCGGTTATCGGGCTGCGAGAACCAGTAGACCAGGCTTTCGGCCATGCGCGGGCCAACGTCGGGCACGGTGGCCAACACCTCGTAGGGGGCGGCAATAAGCGCGTCCATGTTGCCGAAAAAATCGACCAGCCGCTGGGCCGTGGTGTTGCCAATGAACCGGATACCGAGGGCAAACAGCACACTGGCGAAAGGCCGGTTTGTAGACAATTGTATGGCCGAAAGGATGTTTTCGACCGTTTTGGGGCCAAACCGAACGGTGCGCAGCTTGCCCGGCTGGTCGGCTGCGTCGGTATTGGTGGCTGGGTACGTTCTTTCCAGGCCCAACAGGTGTTCGGCGGTCAGGTCGTACAAATCGGCGGGCGAGGCGACCAGATTTTTTTCAATCAGCAACTCAATTTTTCCTTCGCCCAGGCTCTCGATGTTCATGGCCCGGCGTTGAATAAAATGCTCGAACCGGGCCTGCCGCTGCGGCGGGCAGTTTTTTTCATTTGGGCAATACACGTTGGCCATCACGGTGCCTTTTTCATCTTCCCGACGTACCAGGGCGGTACCGCAAGCAGGGCAGTGCGTAGGATACTGAATGGGAACCAGGGCGGCAGAGCGTTTGGCCAGGTCAACGCCGGTCACTTTAGGAATGATTTCGCCGCCTTTTTCCACAAAAACCGTATCGCCCAGGCGCAGGTCGAGGCGGGCAATTTCGTTGGCGTTGTAGAGCGAAGCCCGTTTCACCACCGTGCCCGCCAGCACCGTGGGCAGCAGGTGCGCCACCGGCGTAACGGCCCCCGTGCGCCCCACCTGGTAGCTGACCCGCGCCAAAATGGTGGCGGCGGCGGCGGTTTTGTACTTGTAGGAAATGGCCCAGCGCGGGCTTTTAGCCGTAACGCCCAGTTCACGCTGCTGATCGTAGCGATTTACTTTAATAACAATGCCGTCGGTGTTGAGCGGCAGATCAAAGCGTTTGGTCTCCCACGCGGCAATGTAGGCCAGTACCTGGGCTATGTCGGCGCATTTTTGCCAGGTGGGCGAGAGGTTGAACCCCCAGTCGGTCAGGGCCAGCAGACTTTGCTCGTGGGTCTGGAAAACGGGGTCGTCGGTCAGGAACGAGTACATGAAGCAATTCAGCCCGCGCCGGGCCACCGCGCCCGAATCCTGCTGTTTGAACGTACCTGAGGCCGCGTTGCGGGGGTTGGCCAGCAGCGGCTCACCAATGTCTTCGCGTTCGCGGTTGATACGCTCAAATTCGGCCAGGGGCAGAAACCCCTCCCCCCGCACCTCAAACAACGGCGGCACCCCCCGACCCGACACCCGCAGCGGCACCGTCCTGATGGTACGAATATTGTTGGTAATGTCATCGCCGCGTGTACCGTCGCCCCGCGTGGCTCCCTGCACCAAAACGCCGTTTTCGTAGGTCAGGCTCAGGGCTACCCCGTCGAACTTTTGCTCACAGATATACTCAAAATCATCGCCGTTGAGGCCCTTGCGCACCCTGGCATCGAACTCCAACAGGTCGGCTTCGGAATAGGTGTTTCCCAGCGAGAGCATCGGAAAGCGGTGTGTCACGGTGGGGAACGCCTTGCTGATGGTGCCGCCCACGCGCAATGTGGGCGAATCGGGCTGAACCAGGCCGGGAAATTGTTTTTCCAACGCCTGCAACTCAGCCAGGAGCGCATCGAAAGTAAAATCATCGACCAGCGACTGGCTTTTTTGGTAGTAATAATAGGTATACTCGTTGAGTTGGTCGGTCAGTTTGGCAATACGGTCTTGTGGAGTCATGGGGCAATAGGGAAAACAACGAAGCCGTTTAGGTTTTACAGGTGCGAAGATGGCCGAGTTTCGGCATTCGGGCAAAAAAAGGTACTTTTACGGGCTGTTACACGCCTGCGGGCAGGTACGTTGCGGCCCCCATTTTTGTTTGCCAATATGACTTCTGACCTGGTACTGGCCCCCTCCATTCTGGCCGCCGATTTTGCCAATCTGCAACGTGATGTGGAGCTACTGAACCGCAGCGAAGCCGACTGGATTCATGTGGACGTGATGGACGGCGTGTTTGTGCCCAACATTTCGTTTGGCTTTCCGGTGCTGGAAGCCATCCGGCGGCACACCACCAAACCCCTCGACGTTCACCTGATGATTGTGCAGCCCGAACGCTATGTGGAGGCCTTTGCCCGCGCCGGGGCCACGGCCATCACCGTGCATTACGAAGCCTGCACACACCTGCACCGCACCCTGACCCAAATCCGGGAGGCGGGGTGCCGGGCGGGGGTAGCCCTCAATATGCAAACCCCCGTGGAGGTGCTGGCCGACCTCACCGATGCTTTCGATCAGGTACTGATAATGACCATCAACCCCGGTTTTGGCGGGCAAAAATTGCTGCCCCTTTCCCTTCCCAAACTCCGCAAACTGCACCACTTGCTGGTCCAGGCGCAATGCCACGCCCTGGTTGGGGTCGATGGTGGTATTGATGCCCAGACCATTGGGCTGGTGCGCAGTGCCGGGGCGCACTACGCCGTGGCAGGTACGTCGGTTTTTGGTGCCGCCGACCCCCTGGCTGCCATCCGGCAGTTGAAACAACACCCGGCCCCAACAGTTGCCTAATCGTTCCTATACCCCCATACACCTGATCGTGCTACTTCGTCAACAAGTCCTGATTTATACTTTTTTACCGCTTTTTCTGACCCTTGCCGGTTGTGAAAACCAACCCCGGCAAACCGACGGTCAACGGTCAGACTCGGCCAACACCTCGCGTTCGGATAGTACTGTGGTGCGGCAAAATAGGCCAACAAGCCCGGAATGGGCTGAAAACGCGACGATTTACGAAGTGAACATCCGCCACTTTTCGCCCGAAGGCAACCTGGCCGGGGTGGAAAAACAACTACCCCGCCTGAAAGAACTGGGCGTGGATATTCTGTGGCTCATGCCGATTTACCCCATTGGGCAGGAAAAACGAAAAGGTACGCTGGGCAGCCCCTACGCCGTGGCCGATTTTAAAGCCGTGAACCCCGCCTACGGTACCCTCAACGACCTGCGGAAGCTGACAAAACTGGCCCACGACCTGGGTATGCGGGTGATTCTGGATTTTGTACCCAACCACACCGCCTGGGACCACCCCTGGGTGAAACAACACCCCGACTGGTACACACGGAACAGCAAAGGCGAGTTGATTTCGCCCCTCAACGAGCAGGGCAAACCCACCGGCTGGCTGGATGTGGTTGACCTCAACTTTAACCAGCCCGATATGCGTAACGCCCTGGTGGAAGCCCTGACCTACTGGGTGCGCGAAGCCGACGTGGATGGCTACCGGATGGACGTGGCGGGCCTGGTGCCGCTCGATTTTTGGCAGGAACTGCGCCCCGCCCTCGACAAACTGAAACCCGTTTTTCTGCTGGCCGAAGCCGAAGCCGGGCCGGAGCAGTACAATGCCGGGTTCAACGTGAACTACGGCTGGGCTATGCACGCACTGCTGAAAAACATTGCCAAAGGCACCGCCCCCGCCACCGGTATCGACTCGTTGCTGACCCTGCGGGCGAAAGCATACCCCACCTGGGCCTACCCAATGCTGTTTACCCAGAACCACGACGAAAACGCCTGGAATGGCACCCTCACCGAATCCTTCGGCCCCGGTGCCAACGCGTTTGTGGTGCTTACCAGTACCCTGCCGGGCATGCCGCTGGTACACAATGGTGCTGAGTCGGGGCTGCGGAAACGGTTGGCATTTTTTGAGAAAGACCCCATTGCCTGGGGAACGTACCCAGAGACTAATTTTTACAAATCGTTGCTGACGCTGAAACACCGCAACCGTGCCCTCTGGAACGGCGAAGCGGGCGGCACATTGGTCAGAATACCCACCGGCCACGACGAGCAGGTGTATGCCTTTTCGCGGCAACGCGACGAAGACCGCGTGGTGGTCATCACCAACCTGACGGGTCAGCTTCAGTCTGTTCGGCTGAGCGGCGAGGGCTACGCGGGTACATATACCGATATTTTCGAACATAAGCCCATGGAGTTAAAAACGGGAATGACCCTGATTTTAAAACCCTGGGAGTATCATGTGCTGACCAATTAACGGCCCTATGCGTCTGTTGCCGCCCGTACTGCCCCACCTCTACCGCTGCCTTCGTGGGTACGTGGCGTTGGTGTGTTTGTGGTTGGGTACACCAGCGCAGGGCGTGGCGCAGGTGGTGCATTGGGCCACGCGGGTGGTGGCGGTTTCGTCTGAAGGGCGGGGCGAAGGTGGCGGGCAGCAGTTTAAAGCCACGCAGGTGCTGGGTGCGCCCTCGGTACTGCCGCAGGTAAAAAGCAGCCCCTGCGCCTGGTCGCCGGGGAGTGTGGAGGGTGCGGGCGAAGAGTCCATCACCGTCGCCTTCGATTCGGTGCGGCGGGCCAATCAGGTGCTGGTAGCCGAATCGGCCAATGCGGGGGCAGTGGTGCGGGTCATTCTCTACACCGCCGACGGGCTGGAGCAGGTGATTTTCTCGGAGAAACAAGCCGCTAAACGCGCCACCGATTCGCCCATCGACCCGCTGCTGCGCATTATGTTGCCCGACAGCCTGGGCGGCATAAAACAGGTTAAAGTGGTGCTAAACCCCGGTCGCACCAAAGGCATCAACCAACTGGATGCCATTGGCCTCACGATGGCGACCAAACCTGTGGTCTGGGCAGTACCGGTGGCCCCGAAAATGCCCCAAAACCTGGAAAAAGAAAACCTAGGTACCGCCATCAACACCCCCGGTCAGGAGGTAGCCCCCGTGATTTCGCCCGATGGAAAAACGCTGTACTTGACCCGTAATTTCAACAAAAACAACATTGGGCAGGCCAACACGCAGGATGTCTGGTTCTCGACCCTGACCACGGAACGTACCTGGGAGGTGGCCAAAAACATGGGCATACCCATCAACAACGCCGGAAATAATGCCATCAGCGGCATCTCGCCCGATGGCAAAACGGTGTACCTCATCAATACCTACAAAACAGACGGCAGTATGGCCTTCGGCGTATCGAAATCGACGTATACAAAGGTTGGGTGGGGTTTTCCGGTTGAATGCAAGATCGTGAACAACTACACCAAGCAGGTAGCTAACAGTGTTAAGTTGGAGTTTACTGTTTCGCCCGATGGGGCAACGATGATTCTGGCCGTGCAACGCAACCAAACCGTTGGCGACCGCGACCTCTACGCCGCCTTCCGCCAAGCAGACCAAACCTGGAGCGAGCCGGTGTCGCTGGGTGAGGTGGTGAATTCTGCCGCTGAAGAAAGCTCGCCCTTTCTGGCCGTGGATAACCGGACGCTTTATTTTACGTCGGAAGGGCACAGCGGTTTTGGCAACGGCGACATTTTTGTGACTCGGCGGCTGGACGACTCCTGGACGAACTGGACAACGCCCGAAAACCTGGGGCCTGCCGTAAACACCCCCGAATGGGACGGGTACTTCACCATCCCCGCCGCCGGTGACTTTGCCTACCTCAGTTCGCGGGCCAACTCGCTGGGCGAAGACGATATTTTTCGGTTGAAACTGCACCCCGCCATCCGGCCCGAACCCGTGGCGTTGGTGTCGGGAAAAGTGCTGGATGCCATCAGCCGCAAGCCCGTAGCCACCGAGATTGTGTCGGGCCTACTACAAGAAGGTAAAGCCATCAGCAAGGTAGAATACGACCCCGAAACCGGTGAGTACAAACTAATTTTGCCCACCCAGAAGGTTTACACGCTTTCGGCGAAAAAAGACGGCTACTTCCCCATCGTAGAAACAGTAGACCTCAGCCACGACAAACGCTTCCGCGACATTCGCCGCAACCTCTACGTGATGCCCGTGCAACCGGGGGCCAAGTTGGTGCTGCGCGGCGTGTTGTTCAAACAAAGCGAAGCCGACCTGCTGCCCGGCTCGGAGGCCGAACTGGACCAACTCCTGCACCTCTTGGCCGACTACCCCACGATGACCATTCTGGTGGAAGGCCATACCGACAACCAAGGCGACTGGGGGCTGAACATGAAACTGGCCGAAGAGCGGGTTCAGCGCGTGAAACAGTACCTTATTGGTCACGGCGTGGCCGAAGCCAGGGTACAAACCAAAGCCTGGGGGCCAAGCAAACCCATTGCCAGCAACGAAACCGACGAGAAACGGCGGCTGAACCGGCGGGTAGAATTCACCATCGTGGCGTTGTAAGTTCAATGGGTGTTGGCGTACTTTGCCCCCACCCGCTCGTCGCCAACCGGCTTTTCACCACATGACTTCCCGCCCCACCGGCTACCAACTTTCCCCCCGGCAATCGCTGCTCCTGCTCTCGGTACTCCTGTTGTTTGCCTTTGTGCTTCGGGTGTATAAGCTGGATGCACGGGGTATTTATCTGGACGAAAAGTTTACGCTGATCTGTACGCAGGGCGTGGTGCAGGAAGGAGCCAACCAGATCGACGTGTTTTTTACGCCCGGCAAACCCTATTTCACCCCCGCTGAATTCTGGAAGCCCAAAACTCTGGCCGACTACAACGAAGCCATCATCCGCAGCGACATCAGCAACAGCCCGGCCTATACCCTGCTGTTGGCCGGTTGGATTCGCGTCTTCGGCATCGGCGATTTCAGCATCCGGTTCCTGTCGGTGTTGTTCAGCATGGGTGTATTGGTGGTGCTCTACATGCTGGCCGTTCGCTACACCGGCTCTACCAACGTGGGGCTGTTTGGCGTGGCGTTGGGGGCTACCGAACCGTTTTTTGTGGCCTACGCCCATGTGGCCCGCAGCTACAGCATGACCATTTTTGTGTCGCTGCTGGCCACCTACTGGTTCCTGCGGATTTTGGAATACCACCAGGCGGGCAAACATCCCTGGGGGCTGTATGTGGGCTACGGGCTGGCTTACGGGCTGACCATTTTGGGTCACAGCCTGGGGGCTATGGTGTTTGTGGCGCACGGGCTGTATCTGCTACTGTTCGTTCGAAAACCAACTACGTACCTGGCGTTGGGCCTCACCTGGGCGGTGGCAACAGCAGTGCTGCTGGTGCCCTGGTTCACCGTTGGCGGTGGCAAATACATTTTCCAGACGATGGCCTACCAGGCTGAATT
>JAYUKZ010000248.1:0-3066 GCA_043763995.1 Fibrella sp. | reverse complement strand
GGACTCAACCGCAAAATTGTGGTTGGTCACTGGCAAGACCCGGCGGTGGTGGCGCAACTGGCAGCCTGGGCGCGGGTGGCCATTGGCGCACACGAGATGAGAACGCTCAACGTCGTCCGCTTCGGCGATAACATGCGGCAGGTAGCCGTGACGGATGGCGATAAAGTAGCCGCCGAAATCACGTTTGGGCTGTCGGTCAACACGCACGGCATCGGCGATCTGGTGGCCGTTATCAACCAGATGAGCGATGCCGACGTGGACGCGCTGGTGGCCGAATACGCTGATTCATACGTACTTATGGAGACCTTGCGCCGGGGTGGGGCGCAACACGGCTCCCTGCGCAACGCGGCCCGGATTGAGCTGGGCCTGCGGGCGTTTTTGCAGGATGGCGGGTTTGGGGCTTTTACCGATACGTTTGAAGACCTGCACGGCATGACCCAACTGCCCGGCATTGCCGCCCAGCGGCTCATGGCCGACGGCTACGGGTTTGCCGGGGAGGGCGACTGGAAAACGGCGGCTATGGTGCGCGTGCTGAAGACGATGGCAACCGGATTGCCCGGCGGCAACTCGTTCATGGAAGATTATACGTATCATCTTCCCGATGCGTCGGACCGCCCGGCCAACCCGCTGGTGCTGGGGTCGCATATGCTCGAAATCTGCCCCAGTATTGCGGGCGGCAAACCGTCGTGCGAGATTCATCCGTTGGGTATTGGCGGTAAGGCTGACCCCGTTCGGCTGGTGTTTGAAGGCACGGCAGGCCCGGCTATCAACGTCTCGCTGATTGATATAGGCAATCGTTTTCGGCTGATTGTCAACGAAGTAGAAGCGGTAGACGTACCTGAGCCGTTGCCCAGACTGCCCGTTGCCCGCGCCCTCTGGAAACCCCTGCCCGACATGATGACCGGCTGCGCGGCCTGGCTGCTGGCCGGGGGCGCACACCACACGGTTTACAGCCAAAACCTGACCACAACCCACCTCGACGATTTTGCCGACATATTCGGGGTCGAACTCGTGGTCATTGACCGGAACACAACCCTGCGGCAGCTACGCAACGAACTGCGCTGGAGCGAAGGATTTTACCGATAACCCGCTATGTATCAGACCCTGAAAGACGAATGTTACGAGGCCAACATGGAACTTCCCCGGCTGGGGTTGGTGCTGTTTACGTTTGGCAACGTCAGTGCCGTTGACCGAGACGGGGGCGTGTTTGCCATCAAACCCAGTGGCGTACCATACAGCAAACTTACCCCCGCCGACATCGTGATCTGCGATTATGACGGACGGGTTGTGGCCGGTGCCCTGCGCCCCTCCTCAGACACCAAAACCCACGCCCTGCTCTACAAAACCTGGGCCGATATTGGCGGCATTGTGCATACCCACAGCACCTACGCCGTGGCCTGGGCGCAGGCCGGGCTTGATATCCCGGTCTTCGGCACCACCCACGCCGACCATACCCACCACGACATTCCGTGCGCCCCCGCCCTGACCGACGCTATGATTCAGGGCGATTATGAACACGAAACCGGCAACCAGATCATTGACGTGTTTGTCCATAAAAAGCTGTCATACAGCGAAGTAGAGATGGTGTTGCTGCAACACCACGGGCCGTTCACGTGGGGCAAGTCTGCCGGAAAAGCCGTGTATAACTCCGCCGTGCTGGAAGAGATTGCCCGCATGGCCTACCTCACGCGGCAGATCAACCCCGACACGCCCCGGCTCAAAGACGCGCTGCGGACAAAACATTACGAGCGCAAGCACGGCACCAACGCCTACTACGGGCAGGGTTGCTAAACGCCTAAACCTGAACCCCTCTATGAAACTTGGACTCGAAACCACCGACTACGTTATTTTCCTGATTTACTTCGTCATCGTTGCCAGCTACGGCTACTGGGTTTATCACAACAAGGGCAAACAAACGCCCGACAGCAAAGACTTTTTTCTGGCCGAAGGGTCGCTGACGTGGTGGGCCATCGGCGCGTCAATCATCGCGTCGAATATCTCTGCCGAGCAGTTTATCGGCATGAGCGGGCAGGCATTTCAGTTGGGCCTCGCCATCTCGGTTTATGAACTCGTGGGCGGGCTGTCGCTGGTGGTAATCGCCATTTATTTTTTGCCGATGTATATCGGCAACAAGATTTATACTATGCCGCAGTTTCTGCAACTGCGCTACGACCGGCGGCTGGCTACGATCATGGCCGTTTTCTGGCTGTTTCTCTACATCATGGTCAACCTCACGTCAATTATTTACCTCGGTGCGTTGAGCATCGAGAAAATGACCGGGTTCGATTTTATGCTGTGCGCCCTGTTTCTGACCGTTTTTGCCGTGTTTATTACGCTCGGCGGCATGAAAGTAATTGGTTATACCGACGTGATTCAGGTCGTTTGCCTGGTGGTGGGTGGCCTGGCAACCACGTACCTGGCCCTGAATCTGCTCTCCGATAAAGTTGGTACGGGCGCGGGGCTGCTGGAGGGGCTGAGTCTGATTCGGCAGAAAGCCGACAGCCACCTGCACATGATTTTTGAGCCGGGCCAATACGCCGTTCACAACGGGCGGGGCGGCCTGAGCGATGCCTACAGCCAACTGCCGGGCATTATGATGTTTATCATCGGCGGGCAGTGGATCGTGAATTTTAACTACTTCGGCTGCAACCAATACATGATTCAGCGCGCCCTCGGCGCCGACCTGCCCACTGCCCGCAACGGGGTGTTGTTTGCCGCCTTCCTGAAACTGCTGATGCCCTTTATTGTGGTGCTGCCCGGTTTGGCGGCTTACGTGCTGTTTCAGGAAAACGCCGATGCCGCCATCGTCAGTGGCATCACAGAGACCAATCTGGCCGGGGCGGCGGTTGTTAAGCCCGACAACGCCTACCCGGTGCTGCTCAACATTTTGCCCACGGGCCTGAAAGGGCTGGCCTTTGCCGCTTTGGTGGCGGCCATTGTGGCTTCGCTGGCGGGCAAGGCCAACAGCATCTCCACAATTTATATGCTGGATATTCACCGCAAATTCTTCGAGCCAAACCTGAGCGAGAAAAAGACCGTCTGGCTGGGGCGGGTCGTAATTATAAT
>JAYUKZ010000247.1:0-3067 GCA_043763995.1 Fibrella sp. | reverse complement strand
GCATTTTGTGTTTTTGGCCGGGCATTTGCTCTGCAAAGATGGAAGTAATTGACTAGCCATGAAACGGACGTACCTGGGTGAGTTTGAAGAGATCGTTTTGCTACTCGTGGCGGGCCTCAACGGCGAAGCCTATGGCGTGGGTTTGACCCACAAACTGAATGAGGAAACCGACCGCGCCGTGCGGCTCAGTCAGGTTCACGCGGCCCTGCACCGCTTACAGGAAAAAGGCATGGTGGCCTCGCGCCTGGGCGACCCTACCCCCGAACGCGGCGGGCGGCGCAAGTTGCTCTTCACCACCACGGCCTACGGTTTCCGCACGTTGCAGGAAATAAAAAACCTGCGGGCGCAACTCTGGGACAACGTACCCGAATCGGTGCGCCGAAGCGACGGGACCACGGCCAATCCCAACCTCGCCATCGCATGAGCAACGTACCCCAACCCCCGCGCCTCGCCGACCGACTGCTCGAATGGGTGGTGGACCCGCACCGGCTGGAAGCCATTCAGGGCGACCTCCACGAAGAATTTGCCCATCAGGTCGGGCGGGTGGGTCGGCAGAAGGCGCGGTGGCGATACTGGCGCGACATCCTCGGCTTTGCCCGGCCCTGGGCCATGAAACGTACCCCTTCCGAACACCCATCACTCTTTTTCTTCACCCCGATATGCTCCGTAATTACTTCCTTGTCGCCTGGCGAAGCCTGATTAATCAGAAGGTTTACAGTCTTCTCAATCTGGCCGGATTGAGCATCGGCCTTACCTGCGTGTTGGTCACGGCATTGTATCTGAAGAACGAACTGACCTTCGATACCTTCCACCCAAAAGCCAACCGCATCTACCGGTTAACGACCACGACAATCGATGCCAAAAGCACCGAAATTAAGAATCGAACTGGTAACACCGGAACTATTCACGGCCCGGCATTTGCGGCGAACGTACCTGAAATCGAGTCGATTACCCGCGTTCAGGGTGTGTTTTTTAATGTTCGCCGGGGCAACGACGGCTTTTACCAGAACGCCCATTACGTGGACGACAATATCTTCGAGACATTCGCGCTGCCGCTTCTTGAAGGCACTGCCCAATCGGCCCTTGCGTCGGTCAACTCGGTGGTGTTGAGCGAGGCCGAAGCCCGGAAATACTTCGGCACAACGCACGCCCTGGGGCAAACGCTCAGCCTGGAAATTGGCGGCAAATTTGAACCGTTTGTGGTATCCGGCGTGGTCAGGAATGCAAGGTCTAACTCGTCGCTGAACTTCGATATGTTGCTGCCCTTTAAGCATTTAGAGAGCAAGTTTCAAGATCAGAACTGGCTCGGTCGCTACCTGGCAACCTTTGTTACGTTACGAACCGATGTATCGCCGACGTTGGTGGAACCGAAGCTGGCGCGGGTTTTTGCCAGTTTGGGTCGCGAGCAGGTGGCCAAAGAAGCCCTGGAGTGCGGCACGAAGGAGCACTATACATTTGGCCTTCAACCACTCGCCAACATTCACCTGACAATGGACTACGGCGGGGGCAACGACATTGCGCCGCCCACCAACCCCAACACCCTGTATCTGCTTGGGGGCATCGCGTTTTTCATGCTGCTCATTGCCTGTATCAACTTCGTAAACCTGACGGTGGCCCGTTCGTTGCGCCGCGCCCGCGAAGTAGGCGTTCGCAAGGCGATGGGCGGGCAACGTACCCAATTGGTAGCGCAGTTCCTGGGCGAATCGTTGCTGCTGACCACACTCGCATTCGGGCTGGCCCTTGGATTGGCTCAGGCTGTGTTACCTTTCTTCAATGCCGTGGCGGGCAAAAACCTTGTCCTTTCTTACCTGTTTGATGGTCAATTGGTGTTGCTCTACGCAGGCTTGTTGCTGAGTACGGCTCTGGTAGCGGGTTCGTATCCGGCGTTTGTGCTGGCGCGGTTTAACCCGACAAAAGTGCTGTACGGACGGGTTGGTTTTCAGGGCAAAAACTACCTGAGCCGGGGGTTGGTCGTGGTGCAGTTCGCGCTGTCGTTTTTCCTGATTGTGGCCACATTGACCGTCTTTGCGCAGTTCGATTTTCTGACTACAAAAGACCTCGGCTACGACCCCACCAACCTGGTCAGCATTGAACTTCCTGCCATGCGTGATGGCAACGACCGGTTCGCCCGGTTGTTTAAACAGAAGCTCGCCAACCAGCCCGGCATCGTTGATGTAGCTGCCAAAAACTGGCTGGACGAATACACGCAGGCAAAAGTCGGCGACAAAGAAATCGAGGTCAACCATGTGCGTATCGACGAAAATTATTTGCCAACGCTCGGTATCAAGGTGGTGCGGGGGCGAAACTTCTCGGCAACGTACCCCGCCGATACCGTCGATAACGCCCTGGTCAACGAAGCGTTTGTGCGCGAAGCGGGCTGGAATAACCCGTTGGGGCGGCGGGTGGTCATTCCCGGCGAAACCAACAAAGCGTATCGGATTGTGGGGGTGGTGAAAGACTACCATTTCTCGTCGCTGCATGAACAGATCAAACCGCAGGTCTTTGTCAGCGACAACGAACGGCACGTTTTCGGCGAAATGTGGGTAAAAATCCGACCCGAAAATCAGGACCGAACGATGGCGTTGCTCAATCAGACGTACCTGGAAATCATTCCTCAGCATTACTACCATTACCAGTCGCTGAACTCGATTTTGGCGAAGCAGTACGAGGCCGAAACCCGTCTGCGACAGATCATTACGTGGGCCGCCGGGCTATGTCTGTTCATCTCGTGTCTGGGCTTGTTTGGCATCGCCACGTTCTCCGCCGAGCGGCGCACGAAAGAAATCGGTGTTCGTAAAGTGCTGGGTGCCAGCGCGGGTAGCATCGCCGCATTACTCTCGCGCGATTTGCTTGGGTTGGTCGTGGTGGCTCTGCTGGTTGCCGTTCCCGTGGCCTGGTGGGCACTTTCGCAATGGCTGACCATGTACGCGTTCCATGTCAGTATGAGTGCCGGTTTGTTTGTGGGCGCAGCCTTTGTCACGGTGTCGATTGCCCTGCTGACGGTCAGTTTTCAGAGCATCAAAGCTGCGCTAATGAATCCCGTCAACTCCTTACGCACCGAGTAGTT
>JAYUKZ010000246.1:0-10994 GCA_043763995.1 Fibrella sp. | reverse complement strand
ACCAGATTCAGAGCATCCGACACTGCACCGATTTGGGGCGGCAGGCGGTGGCGGGAAACATTGTTCGGGTTGAACTGCGGGCCGATGTAGCCGTGACCCTCACCACCCTGGATCGTAATTTTTACATGACTTCCAGTTGCGGCGTTTGCGGCAAAGCGTCCATCGAAGCCATTCGGGTGGCGGGGTGCCCCGTGTTGCCCCGCTCCCCGTTGCCCGCGCTCAACCCCGACGTGATTCATGCCTTGCCAGGTACGTTGCGCCAGGCCCAGCGGGTGTTTGCCCACACCGGCGGGCTGCATGCCGCCGGGTTGTTCAGCCGCACGGGCGAGTTGTTGCTGCTGCGCGAAGACGTGGGGCGGCACAACGCGCTCGACAAACTGGTGGGAGCCGCCCTGAGCCACCCCGATCTGGCCCAACAGCTACCCAACCACCTGCTGCTGGTGAGTGGGCGGCTTAGTTTTGAACTGGTGCAAAAAACCATCATGGCCGGGGTGCCGGTGCTGGTGGCCGTGGGCGCACCCTCCAGTCTGGCCGTGCAGACCGCCGCCGAATTTGGCCTCACGCTCCTTGGTTTTGCCCGCAACGGGCAGTTCAACAGTTATTCGGGTCACGAACGGATTGCCGCCGCCACCCAGCCACCGGGCGGGGTGGTGAAGGCCCATCACGCTTGAGTCATCACCTTTTTTTTACGTAAGTTATGGACACCAACGAAACCATTCACGCCCAGCCGCCCACCGAGTTTACGGGGCTGAAGCAGGGGAAACCCAAAACCGTGGCGGCGGGCGTAAAAGCCGTTACCAACTCATTTAAGCACGTTTTTGGGGCCATGAACGTGGGCCGGGGCATGAAAGCTCTGTTCTCGCTCAACCAAAAAGGCGGGGTCGATTGCCCCTCCTGCGCCTGGCCCGACCCCGACGATGAGCGGTCGGCGGTGGCGGAATATTGCGAAAACGGAGCCAAAGCCATTGCCGAAGAAGCCACCACCCGCAAAGCCGGGCCGGTGTTTTTCCAACGCCATTCGGTGGCCGATTTGTCCGAAAAATCCGATTATTGGTTGGGGCAGCAGGGGCGGCTAACCCACCCCATGGTACTGCGGTCGGGCCAAACCCACTACGAAAAAACTACCTGGAACGAAGCCATCAGCCTGATTGCCAGCGAACTAAACGCTTTGCCATCGCCCAACGACGGTATTTTTTACACCTCTGGCCGGGCTTCCAACGAGGCGGCTTTTCTGTACCAGTTGTTTGTGCGGCAGTTCGGCACCAACAACCTGCCCGACTGCTCCAATATGTGCCACGAATCGAGCGGGTCGGCCCTGGGCGATACCCTGGGACTGGGCAAAGGGTCGGTCACGCTCGACGATTTTTACAAGGCGGAGGTGATCCTGATTTTGGGCCAAAACCCCGGCACCAACCACCCCCGGATGCTCACCGCGCTGGAAAAAGCCAAAGATGCCGGGGCGAAAATTATTTCGGTCAACCCGCTGATCGAAACGGGTCTGCTGGCCTTCAAACACCCGCAAAACGTGAAGGATATGCTCACCGGCGGCACCTCGCTCACGGATGTGTACCTGCAAATAAAGATCAACAGCGATTTGGCCCTGCTGAAAGCCCTGAGCCTGTTGCTGTTGGAAGCCGAAGAGAAAAACCCCGGAAACGTGCTCGACCATGCGTTCATTGAAGCCAACACCGCCGGGTATGCCGCCTTTGCCGCCGACCTGAAACAGTACACCCTGGCCCAACTGGCGGACGACTGTGGCCTGGAACCGGCCCAAATTCGGGAAGCCGCCGAGTTGCTGATTCAACACAACAAAATAATTGCCTGTTGGGCCATGGGCCTGACGCAGCACAAAAACTCGGTCATTACCATCAAAGAGGTCGTTAACCTGCTGTTGCTCAAGGGCAGCATTGGGCGCGAGGGCGCAGGTACGTGTCCGGTGCGGGGGCACTCCAACGTGCAGGGCGACCGCACGATGGGTATCTATGAAAAACCAAAACCGGCCTTTCTGGACTCGCTCCGCGATGTGTTTGGGTTTGAACCGCCGCGCGAACACGGTTATGATGTGGTAGAGGCCATTCGGGCCATGCGCGATGAGCCGGGTAAAGTGTTTATCGCGCTGGGCGGAAACTTTCTATCCGCCACGCCCGATACTGAGGTCACTGCCAGCGCGTTGCGAAACTGCCGCCTCACGGTTCAGGTCTCCACTAAGCTCAACCGAAGTCATTTGGTGCATGGCGAAACCGCCCTCATTTTGCCGTGTTTGGGCCGCACAGATCAGGACCGGCAGGCATCGGGCGATCAGTTTGTGACCACCGAAAACTCGATGGGCGTGATCCAGCGGTCGAAGGGAAACCTGACCCCCCCCGCCGATACGGCCTGGAGCGAACCCGCCGTGGTGGCCCGGCTGGCCGCCGCCACGCTGGCCGGCCGTACCAAACTCAATTGGGAAGCCCTGGTAGCCAATTACGACGAGATTAGGGAGTTGATCGAAAAAACGATTCCCGGTTTCGACCAATATAATGCACGTGTGCGGCAGGATGGCGGTTTTTATTTGCCCAATGGCCCCCGCCAGGGCACCTACGCCACCCACAACCTGAAAGCCAATTTCTCGGTCTGCCCACTGGAGTTAATTACGTTCGGAAAAGATGAGTACCTGATGATGACCATCCGTACCCACGACCAGTTCAACACCACCATTTATGGCCTTGATGACCGATACCGGGGCATTTACAACGAACGCCGGGTGATTCTGATGAACAGTGCCGACATCACCGCCGCCGGTTTTAGCCCGTATCAGGTGGTTGATTTGCACAATTATTTCGGCGGGGTACACCGGTTGGCCGAGCGGTTCATTGTGGTTCCCTACAGCATTCCGCGCACCAACGTGTCAACGTATTTTCCCGAAGCCAACGTCCTTGTCCCCCTCAATAGCGTGGCCGATGCCAGTGGTACGCCAACCTCCAAATCGGTCATTATCAAGATCACGCCCGTGCTGAACCCGGTTAGCCACGCGCCGGAATTTGCCACCGTTCAGGCGGCGTAGGGCCAGGTACGTTGGCCGGGCTATTCGTAGAGTTCCGGGCGGAGGCGTTTGCTCAGGAGCACCAGCCAGTCGACCAGATCGGGGAAGAACCGGCTCAGGGTGACGTTGAGTTTACCCATAAACGTGAGCACGGTGCGGCTTCGGCGGCGGCGAATGTGCCGGGCAATGGCGCGGGCCACGTCCTGCTGCGACATTTGCCAGCGGGGCGGGCGGTGGGCCATGGGCACGGGCTGGCCGGTGGCCGAAAAGACCCGTTTTTCGGGGTCGTTGGCCGTGAAACCCAGGTGAATCACGCCAATG
Organism: Fibrella sp.; assembly: GCA_043763995.1. Classification (GTDB taxonomy): domain Bacteria; phylum Bacteroidota; class Bacteroidia; order Cytophagales; family Spirosomataceae; genus Fibrella. Next base: position 7,651 of record JAYUKZ010000246.1, on the reverse strand, counting down.
TGCAGCCCTGTACCCTGCCATTCCAGCCGCAGCGTGTGGGCCAGATTGCTCATGGCCGCTTTGCCCGCGCAATACGCCGACCCGCTCGGAATGCCGTTGATAGACGAGATAGACGAAATAAACGTGATGCACCCTTTGCTGGCCAGCAAGTGGGGCAGGGCGGCTTTCAGGGGGTACACCGTGCCGTAGATGTTGCTGTCGCAAACGGCCCGGAATACGCTCACATCCAGGTCGTTGAAGTAGGCCCGCATGGATACGCTGGCGTTGGTTACGAGGATGTCCAGCCGCCCGAACGCGGCCACGGTGTCGGCAATGAGGCGTTGGCAGGCGGTGTAGTCGGTCACGTCGGCCAGGCAGGTGCGGGCGGTGAGGCCCTCGGCTTCAAACTCGTGCAGGGTGGCGGCGAGGCGGTCGGGCCGGAGGCCGTTCACCATCACCGAGGCCCCTTGCCGGGCCAGTTCGCGGGCGGTTTCGCGCCCAATACCTGATTCTGACCCGGTGATGAGGGCCACTTTTCCCACAAAAAAACCCGCTGTGGGCGGCGCATACGTACCTGGAACACTCACTGAAGATAACCGTTTTTAGTAAACCACTCAAACGCCTCCCGCACGGCCTCCCGAACGGGGGTTTGCGGAAGGGCTAATTCATTAATTGCTTTTTGGGCCGAAAAATAATGCCCGTCGTTGGCCACGTCGGCCAGGGGGCGGGTGAGGCGGGCGGGGTGGCCGGTGCGGGTGGCCCACCACTCGCTCAGGCTACCGTAGGCCCGCAACACCCCCGGCGGAATGGCCAAACCCGGTGCAGACACACCTGCCACGCTGGCCATCAGCCCAAACGCCTCGCGGTAGGTCAGGTTTTCGTGCCCCAGGATATAGGAGTGCCCCACGCGGCCCATCGTCAGGGCGTTGACCGTGGCAATGGCGGCATCCTGCACATGAATAAAATTCTTGCCGCCCGCCGCGTAGCCCGGCACCTGCTTGCGGGCCACGGCCAGCAACATGGCCCCGGAGGTAGGTTTGGCATCGAGCGGGCCGACCAGAAACGACGGATGCACCAGCACGGCGGGCAGGTTGTGCTCGCGGGCGGCTTGGCAGATTAAGTTGGTGGCGGCTCGTTTACTGTCCATATAGTCCAGGCCGTAGCGGTAGCCCGCAAAGGGAGTCTCCTCGTTACCGGGATGGCTCTTTGTGCCGAAACCAAACACATTGGCCGTACCCACATACACCAGCCGACGTACCTGATGGTGCCGGGCGGCCAGCACCACGTTCTCGGTGCCGGTCAGGTTCACGGCCCAGATGGCGGGGTCGCGGGCGGGGTTCACCTGCGCCAGCGCGGCGGCATGGATGATGCCCTGACACCCACGGGCGGCTTCCAGCACGTCAGCGGCGTGGCAAATATCGCCCTCCACCACGTCCAGGAACAAGTTTTGGAGGATAGCAAGGGTACTGCCGGGGCGCACCAACGCCCGCACCCGGTAGTGTTGGGCCAGCAGTTGGCGGGCCAAGTGGCTACCCAAAAAACCGTTGGCTCCGGTAAGTAGAATGGTTGTTGCCAAAAAAGTAGGGTCAGTTGTGTGGTACGGTAACTACGGAAAAACGGCGTGGGAGGTTTACACCCTGTTCCCGCGCAGATACTCGCCCACCAGCATCCGGCGTTTGCCTTCGGCCTGAAACTCATCGAGAGATACCCACCCATCTGCCGCCCGGACAAGCAGCCGCGTTTTCTGGTCTGTACGTACCTGACCGTAGCCAGGTAAGGTTTCGTCAGAATCCGGTTCGGCAAAAATAGACACGGCAAACACTTTGTAGGTTTTGCCTTCGGGGAAAGCGGGGGTGACGAGGGTTGTCCAGGCGGCGGGGTAAGGCGAGAGGCCCCGGACGAAGTTGCGAATTTGTTCGGCGGGTTGCTGCCAGTTGATCTCGGTGGTTTCGCGGTGGAGTTTAGGCGCGGCTTTGTCTTCAGTGGTGAAGGGCTGGGGCATGCGCGGATACGTACCTGAGGCAATGGCCTGCACCGTTTCCAGGACCAGATCGGCCCCGCGCTCCATGAGGCGGTCGTGCAAGGTACCGGCTGTGTCTTCGGCGTAAATGGGTTCGGTGATCTGGAAAATCATCTGGCCGGTATCGATTTCTTTTTCGATAAAAAACGTGGTGGCCCCGGTCTCGGTTTCGCCGTTGATGATGGCCCAGTTGATGGGTGCGGCCCCCCGGTACTGCGGCAGTTTAGACGCGTGGAGGTTGAACGTACCTACGCGGGGCATGGCCCAGACCACTTCGGGCAGCATCCTGAACGCCACCACCACCTGCAAATCGGCCTGATACTGAGCCAGTTCGGCTAAAAAAATGGGGTCGCGTAGTTTTTCGGGCTGCAACACGGGCAAGCCCGCCGCCAACGCCGCCCGTTTCACCGGCGAAGCCACCACCTGCAACCCCCGCCCCGACGGTCGATCCGGGGCCGTGACCACGGCTACCACCTGGCAACCGGCTTCCAGCAGCCGTTGGAGGCTGGCTACGGCAAAATCGGGCGTACCCATAAACACTAGGCGCAATTCGTTGTTCATAAAGTTGGTCTGTGTGGCCTACCAAGTTGGTCTGTGTGGCCTACCCCGCCGGGCGTGGCCGGAGCAAATTTTCGCCGCAGGCCCCGCATTGGGTTGACAAATGGGGGCCACTGGTTGTACATTTGTCTAAACGCCCTGGTTACCCAATGCGACAACAACGCGCATCCATCACGAAAGGTTGGTCCTCCTGACACCCTGCAAACAAGCAAACTTGTGGCAGAACGGTCGGTAGGCCGTTCTTTTTTTGTCCCCGACACCCAAAACTCCAGACACCCGCATAGCATCATGTCGAAGATTAATTATTACACCGAAGAGGGCCTGAACCGCCTGAGAGCTGAACTGAACGACCTCAAAACGAAGGGTCGCACGTTTATTGCCCACCAAATTGCCGAAGCCCGCGACAAAGGCGACCTGAGCGAAAACGCCGAATACGATGCCGCTAAAGACGCGCAGGGCCTCCACGAACTGAAAATCTCGAAGCTGGAAGACGTGGTGGCCAACGCCCGCCTACTCGACGAATCATCTATCGACACCTCGATGGTGTCGGTGCTGTCGAACGTGAAAATCAAAAACCGCAAAACCGGGGCCGAAGTCACCTACACGCTGGTCTCGGAAGAAGAAGCGGACCTGAAACAGTTTCGGATTTCGGTAGGGTCGCCCATTGGCAAGGGGCTGTTAGGCAAGCGCGTGGGCGATACCGCCGAAATCACCGTCCCGGCGGGCAAAATCGAGTTCGACGTGATCGAAATCAGCCGGTAAATGGCTCAATGAACATAATCTACATTAGTCTCGGCCCAACCCCCAAACCCCCTGAAGGGGGCCTTTGCTGACGCAGGCGTACCCCAATCGGCGTAAAAGCCCCCTTCAGGGAGCTTGGGGGTTGGGCCGAGACTAATGTAGATTATGTTCATTGAGCCATTTACCCCCGCCGTTCATAGACCACAAAATCGAACGCGGCTTCGTGGCGGTCGTCGGCGGGGTGGGGGTGGCGGCTGGTTTCGTGCCAGATTTTTTGGTCAAATTCGGGAAAAAAAGCGTTGCCCTCGTAGGTACATTGCACTTCCGTGAGGTAGATCCGAGTGGCTTCGGGCAGGGCTAAGGCGTAGATTTCGGCCCCGCCAATCACGAAAATTTCGGCGGTCTGCCCCCCGGCTTCTGCATTGGCCATTTCCACCGCCCGCGCCTGTTCCAGTGCCGCCGCCAGCGTGTGCACCACCACCACGCCCTCGGCCCGGAACGCCTCGTTGCGCGTCAGCACAATATTGGTCCGTTTGGGCAGGGGCCTCCCCAGTGCCACCAGCGATTTGCGCCCCATGATGATGGCGTGGCCGCTAGTTTTTTGTTTGAAATAGGCAAAATCGTCGGGCAGGTGCCAGGGCAGGTCGGGTTTTCCTTCGGCGGTGTCGCGGCCAATGGTTCGGTTTTGGGCCATGGCGGCAATGAGGCTGATGTGCATAGAACTCGGAGAAAGAAGGCAAAATGCCCGGATACGTACCTGAGCGGGGCCGAAGCTGTTTTTTATCCCAAAGTACCGGGTAAAATCTACACCATGAACGGCTTTAAACGAATATGTTTCAGGCCAAAGAAAAGGGTCGTTTAGTTTCGGCGGCATGTCCTATTTCGTCTTGTAATTGTCTATATTTGTCAACCTGTACTACGGTCTTTTTCCGAATACTAACCGCTTTTTCTTATGCTGAATAGACGCGATGCCCTGCTTCGGGTGGCCACGCTGGCCGGGGCAACCCTAACCCTGAGCAGCTTCGGCTCCTCGGCCCTGGCCGATACCCTCGAAGCCTCGGCAACCCAACGGCTTACCACGGGCAAACCCGTGCTGTTTACCGCCGACCAGGATGCACTGGTGGCCGACCTGGCCGAGGTCATCATTCCGACCACCAACACGCCGGGGGCCAAAGCCGCCAAAGTGAACGAGATCATGGACGTGGTGCTGAAAGATTGTTATAAACAACCTGATCAACAGCGGTTTATCGACGGTTTGACCCAAACCCAGACTATCAGCCAGGCTAGTTTCGGCAAGTCGTTTGGCGAATTGGACGGTGCCCAGCGCATTGAGGTGGTGAAAAACCTGGAGGCCGACGCAAAAGCCAAAAAAGCCGCCGGTGGCCCGCAGCCCTTCTTTGCCATGCTGAAAGACCTTACGCTGATGGGCTATTTCACGTCTGAAATCGGGGCAACGCAAGCCCTGGACTATGTGGCCGTTCCGGGCCGCTACGACGGTTGCGTACCCATGAAACCCGGTCAGAAAGCCTGGGCACTTTAAAAACATTGTCTGTTTTTCGACAACAGAAAACACCTCAAAAAGATGAACCTAAACATTGATGCCCAAAAAGACATGACCTACGATGCCATCGTGGTTGGGTCTGGTATATCGGGCGGCTGGGCTGCCAAAGAATTGACCCAAAAGGGTCTGAAAGTGCTCATGATTGAGCGCGGGCGCGACATCAAGCACGTGGAGGGCTACACCACCGCCACCAACAACCCCTGGGAGTTTCCGCACCGGGGGCGTGTGACCACCCAGGCCGCCGAAGAATATTGGGCCAACATGCGCACGGGCTACACCGCCAACGAAGAGTGGCGGCATCACTTCGAGAACGACTCGCTGAATCCGTACATCGAAAAACGCCCCATGGACTGGATTCGCGGCTACCACGTGGGCGGGCGGTCGCTGATGTGGGGGCGGCAGAGCTACCGGCACAATGAAGAAGATTTTCTGGCCAACAGCAAAGAAGGCATCGGCGTAGACTGGCCCATTCGCTACAAAGACCTCGCTCCGTGGTATAGCTACGTGGAAGGCTTTGCGGGCATCAGCGGCTCGAAAGACGGGCTGAGTGTGTTGCCCGACGGTAACTTCCAGCCCGCCATGCAGATGAACTGCGTGGAAAAAGAGGTGAAAGCGCGGGTTGAGAAATCCTTCGGCAAACGCCACATCACGATGGGCCGCGTAGCCCACCTCACCAACCCGCAGGCGGTACACTCAAATTTGGGCCGGGCCGCCTGCCAATACCGCAACCAATGTATGCGCGGGTGCCCCTATGGCGCGTATTTCAGCACCCAATCGGCCACATTGCCCGCCGCCGTGGCCACGGGTCGGCTCACGCTCCGGCCCGATTCCATTGTGTCGGAAGTGCTGTATGATGACAAAAAAGGCCGCGCTACGGGTGTGCGCATCATTGACCAGAACACGCTGGCCGTTCGGGAATATTACGCCAAAATCATTTTCCTGAATGCGTCGGCGTTTGGCAGTACGGCCATCCTGATGCAATCCAAATCGAGCCGGTTCCCCAACGGGATGGGCAACGATTCGGACCAACTGGGTCGCAACATCATGGACCACCACCTGGCCGTGGGCGCGTCGGGCGATTTCGACGGCATGGAAGATCAGTATTACTACGGGCGGCGGGCCAACGGTATTTACATTCCGCGCTACCGCAACTGGGATGGCGACAAGCGCGACTACCTGCGCGGGTTTGGTTATCAGGGCGGCGCGGGGCGCGGGGGCTGGGGCCGGGGCAACAACATGGCCGGTTTCGGGGCCGATTTCAAAGAAGAACTCACCAAGCCCGGCCCCTGGACAATGGGCATTGGCGGGTTTGGCGAGGTACTGCCCGACCCCAATAACCGCATGACCCTCTCTGCCGACAAAAAAGACCGGTGGGGCTTGCCGCAAATTATTTTCGATGCTGCCTACGGCGAAAACGAGAAAAAGATGCGCCGAGACATGATGAACGACGCGGTGGAAATGCTGGAAGCGGCGGGCCTTAAAAACGTGAAAGGCTACAACGACGAGTCGAAGAACCTCGGCATTGGTATCCACGAGATGGGTACCGCCCGCATGGGTCGCGACCCCAAAACGTCGGTCTTGAACGCCACCAATCAGGTTCACGCTGTGAAGAACGTGTTTGTAACAGATGGGGCGGCCATGACCTCGGCCTCCTGCGTGAACCCCTCGCTGACCTACATGGCTCTAACGGCCCGCGCCGCCGATCATGCCGTGAAAGAATTGAAACGAAAGAGCCTGTAAGCCGCTCAGGTACGTATCCGACCGGCCTACTCCATGATAATCAACGGGGTAGGCCGGTTTTTTTACGTCTATCAGCAATGGGTGTACGGGTTAATTGGCTCTTTTGGGCGGTCAGTAGCCTTGTAGGAAGATATGATACTTCTTGAATTAATTTATTTTGTATATTTAGCCAAAATAAAGAATATCATTTGTTTTAGTATTATGGCAAGATTAACTTTGACATAACAAATCTCCTCCTTCCGTAACAACTCTGGCACACATTTTGGAGAGCCTCATTTGTAGTAGCAAGAGTTAACCTTTAACGCCCAAAAAGATGAAAACCATTCGATTGTACATGATCTTGCAATGGGTTCTATTCTTGCCCATCTTGCTCCCGCTTTGCATGGTGTTTGGTGCCCTACGGGGGGCTTTGCTCATGGCCGAACGGGTAGTGGAGCAGATGAGTATCGACATGAACTTCAAGTCTGAAACGACAGCCGTGCAGCCGGAAGTGTAAAACATCTGGTGCGCCAAGTCACAAAAAATGCCTCTGCCGGTTTGGCGGAGGCATTTTTTGTGAGCGGTGAAGCCAAGCTAACTCAGTACACAAAACTGATGTTCTTGTCTTTAAATTCTTCGTTGTCCAGTTCCAGAAATTCTTCCCAGAACGGGTCTGTGGGCAACCCGGCGCGGAGCACCAACGGCTCCTTTTTTACGGGGTGAACAAAATACAGCCGCCGGGCGTGGAGGTAAATTTTCTTATCGGGCACCTCGCGGTCGTAGCCATACTTGGCATCACCCCGAATGGGGCACCCCATCGCCCCCAACTGCACCCGAATCTGGTGCGGGCGGCCCGTAATTGGTTCTACCTCAAGCAGATAGTGTTCGTTTATTTTGCCCAGCAGCCGGTAGTTCAGCTCGGCCCGTTGCGAGCCAGGTACGTCGGTATCGTAGGCTGTGACCTGGTTTTTGGCTTCGTCTTTAATCAGGTAATGCACCAGCTTACCCTTTTTTTCGGTGGGGTGCTGCCGTACCACAGCCCAATACGTTTTCTGAATCTGGCGTTTGCGGAA
>JAYUKZ010000245.1:0-10994 GCA_043763995.1 Fibrella sp. | reverse complement strand
TGAGGCGTTGCTGGACGGCGTTTTGCCGAAAAGAGGAGTCGTTGGCTGGGTTCATGGTTGCGTTGACTTACACCACCGGCAGGGCCACCCGGAAGGTGGTGCCCACGCCGGGCTGGCTCTGCACGTCGATATAGCCCTGGTGGTTCTCCACAATCTTTTTCACAATGGTCAGGCCCATGCCCGTGCCGGGGTACTGGCTTCGCCCGTGCAACCGCTGAAACATGCCGAAGATACGGTCTTTATATTGGGGGTCGAAACCAATGCCGTTGTCGCTCACGGCCACCACGGCGTATTGTTGCGAGTCGGGCAGGCCCAGTTCGTCCAGCAGGGCCTCCGTTATGGGCACGACCTCCACCCGGATGCGGGGCGTTGGGTTGTCCTGAAATTTAAGCGCGTTACTGACCAGGTTCAGCATCAGTTGGTGCATCTGTGCGGGTTCGGCCCGCACGGTTGGCAACGTACCTGCCACAATTTCGGCGTTCTGCTCCCGGATAATCAGTTCCAGATCATCCTGAATCTGTTCGAGTACCGCGTTCAGGTCTACGGGCATGAATGCGGCGGTGATATCAGACAGTTTAGACAGCCGCAACACGTCGTTTACCAGGGCCTGCATCCGGGCCGCGCTGTTGGTCATCCGCCGGAAAAGGTCGGCCTCGTCGTTGGTCAGGCGGTCGGCCAGCGATTCCTGCAACAGATTTCCAAAGGTTTGCACCTTACGGATGGGTTCTTTCAGGTCGTGGCTGGCCACGGAGGCAAACCGCAACAGGTCGAGGTTCGAGCGTTCCAATTCCTGGGTACGTTGTTTCACCCGTGCGTCGAGTTCTTCGGCCAGGAGCCGGTACTGGCTTTCGCTGGTTTCCAGTTTTCGGCGGGCCGTCACCTGGGGGGTCACGTTCTGCAAGACCCCAATCAGGGTTTGGGCCACGCCGTTTTCATAAAGGGCTTTGCCAAAACTGCGCATGTAGAGGTCGCCATCCCCGGCGGGGTCAACCACTCTGTACACCAGATCATGCGTGCTGTGGGCTTCCGATTCGATGGCCGCGCCAATCGTTTTCTGTACCTGCGGCAGGTCTTCGGGGTGTATTTGACTAAATATCAGTTCCATCGGCTCGCGGGTCGTTGGCAAGCCAAACCAGTTTCGGACGGTCTCCGAGAAGGTAGCCACGTTGCCGATCAAATCCACGCTGAACGTACCCAGGTCGGCCACGGCGATGGCGTTTTGGAGGTACGTTCTTTGATCGGCCAGTTCGGTCTGCGCCCTGATCTGCTCCGTCACGTCGATGCCCGTGTCGAGGATGGCATATACCTGGCCGGTCGCATCGAGCAGGGGGGTGTAGGAAATATTGTAGTAGCCGTCGGTCAGCACCCCGTTCCGCAGAATTTTTGCGTGCGACCCAAACTCCTGATACGGCTTCCCCGACGTATACACGTCGTCCAGGATTTGCAGGAACGGCTGGTTTTCCGAGATCAGTTCGGGCATGACCTCGCGCAGGGGCTTCCCTTCGATGTCCGGCCCCTTGCCCACGCTGTTGATAAAGGGCTGATTGGGCAGTTCGATCACCAGATCACGGCCCACCAGTAGCCCCATCGCTGCGGGGGTGTTGGCAATGATGGACCGCAGGCGTAGTTCGCTTTGGGCCACCTGCTGCCGGGCCAGCACCTGCTCGGTCACTTCATTGGCCACCGACACCACCCCCACAATCTGGCCAGTGTCGTTGCGAAGGGCCTGATGAATAAAATTGAACCAGGCTGTTTCCTGTTTTCCGTTGCGGATGAGCCGGGCAGGGCGTTCGGTGGCATAAACCGGCTCGCCCGTGGTCAGCACCCCGGTCAAGATGGCTTCAAATCCCTGCCCTTTGACTTCCGGCAGAGCCTCAAAAAAGGGTTGACCCAGCAGATTCTGGCCCAAACGGTCCCACATCTTTAGCTGTTCGTCGTTGGCAAGGTCGATGATGAACGTCGGCCCCTGCAAGATACAGATCGCCACCGGAGCCTGCGCGAAGATATAGTTCCACCGGGCCGCGCTCTGCACAATCCGCTCCTGCCGCACTCTGTCGGTAGCCATCTGCGCCGTTGTTTCCTGACAAACGACCAGCACCCCGGCAATCTGGCCGGTATCGTCGCGCACGGGGCTGTAGCTGAACGTGGCGTAAATATCCTCCATCAGCCCGTTGCGATGGATGGAAAACGAGCTGTTTTCCTGCCGGACAGAGTGCCCCTCGTGCCGTACCGCATCGATCAACGGGCCAATCACGGGCCACAATTCCGGCCAGCAGTCGGCTCCGGCTTGCCCCAGCGCGGCGGGGTGCTTGCCGGGATTGCCCAGAATGAGCCGGTAGGCATCGTTGTAGAGTTGAATCAACGTTGGCCCCCACCACAAAAACATGGGAAACGGGCAGGCCAGCATCGTGCCGAGGGTGGTGCGCAGACTTTGCGGCCAGTGTTGGGGCGGGCCGAGGGGCGTTTGCGCCCAGTCTTTCCGGCGAATCAGGTCGGCCATTTCGCCATCGGGCGGCAAAAGATTGAACACGTCAGTTGTAGCCTCCTGCATGAATGTTGGGGTTAAGGAGTGATGGCCATCGCCCCAGGTAGAGGGTTGGGAGTATAGGTTGGGTTTGTGGGCGGCTGGCCGGGATAAAGGTACAAACGCACCGGTAGCAAGTGGCCCACAGAGATGTAAACTACGAAAGACACGTATCGGGCCAAAATCAGCGTTGTTTTCTCTATTCTATGGACTGTCTGAGTCCGTTAGTACTTTTGTGGCTACTCCCTTTCCCATGACTGTCCGTTCTTTTTGTCTCGCCGCCCTGCTGCCCGCCGCCTTGTCCGGGCTGTTGCTCACCCGTGCCGCACACCAGCCCGCCGCCACGTACCTGACCGCCCCGCCCATCCTGACCGGGGCCGACCAAACCAACCTGTATGTGCCCTACCTGACGGGTAAGCGCGTGGGTATGGTCGTAAACCAGACCTCCATCATCGGGCGGCGGCTGAGCGTTGACAGCCTCCTGAGCCGGGGGGTGCAGGTAGTGCAAATTTTTGGGCCGGAACACGGCTTTCGGGGAAACGCCAGCAACGGGGCCAAAGTGGCCGACGAAGTAGACACCAAAACCGGCATTCCAATTGTATCGTTATACGGTAAAAACAAGAAACCCTCCGCCGCCCAACTGGCCGATATTGACGTGCTGATTTACGACATTCAGGATGTGGGGGCGCGGTTTTATACCTACATCAACACCCTCGACCATGTGATGGAAGCCTGCGCCGAGCACCGCAAGGAACTCCTGATTCTGGATCGGCCCAACCCCAACGGCTACCTGGTAGACGGGCCAATTCTGGACGACAACCTGCATTCGGGCATCGGTATGCACCCCATTCCCATTGCCCACGGCATGACCATTGCCGAGTTTGCGCAGTTCATCAACGGCGAAGGGCTGTTGCCGGGCAGAGCCGTTTGCCCCCTCAAAATCATCAAAGTGGCCAACTACACCCACCAGATGCCCTACGTGCTACCGGTGGCTCCGTCGCCCAACCTCAACACACCGCAATCTATTTTGCTCTACCCCAGCGTGTGTCTTTTCGAGGGAACCATCATCAGCCAGGGGCGCGGCACGTACCTGCCGTTTACGGTGCTGGGTGCCCCCGCGCTGAAGGGCAAATACGCGTTTTCGTTCCGGCCCGTGCCCATCAAAGGCATGAAGGAGAAACCCCTCCACCAGGAGCAGGAGTGCTACGGCCTCGACCTGCGCATGTATGATACCAACCGGCTCCGAAAAACCAACCGCCTGAACCTAAGCTGGATGCGCGAACTCTACGCCGCCTACCCCGACAAAGCCCGTTTTTTCGACCAAAGCCAGAGCAACGAAATCGGCGACATTGACAAGCTGGCCGGCACCAAAAATTTCAAGCAGCAAATCATCGCCGGGGTATCGGAAAAAGCCATCCGCCAAAGTTGGGAGCCGGGGTTATCGGCGTTCAAAGAGACCCGGAAAAAGTATTTGTTGTACCCCTAACGGGCAAAACCTTATTCTGTACCCCCATGCCCTGGCTTGCTCTGCTCCTGGCCGCCGTTGGCCAAACTGTCTGGACGTATTCGCTCAAATACGCTGATTTTGGTGCGTTGGCCGCACTAAAGTTCACCATGCCCGTGCTGCTACCCATCGTTATAAACATTGTAGCGGGGCTGGTCAACGTGTTTTTTCTGAACATAGCGTTCCGGCAGTTGCCCGTGGCCACGGCCTTTGGGGTCTGGACTGCTGCCACTCTGGTGCTGCTTAAACTGACCGACGTGCTGGTGTTCAAAGCTCCCTGGAGCGTGGCCGAACTATTTTTTGTGGGGCTGATGGCCGCCGCCATTATCGGCCTTAAATTAGCGGCCCCAACCCCCTGACCACGTACCTGATGACGACCCCGATTGTTGACCCCCGCCAGTTTCCGATTGGCCCCTGGACTGCCCCCGAAACGTTCACGTTTGCCGAAAAAGAAACCCTGCTGGCGCAACTGCGGCACTTGCCCAACGAGTACCGCGCCCTCACCGCTAACCTGACCGATGCCGACCTGGCCCGTACCTACCGCCCCGGTAGCTGGACTATCCGGCAGTTGGTGCACCACGTGGCCGACACCCATCAGTGGCATTATTTCCGCATCAAACATGCCCTGACTCTACCCGACACTCAGCCCGGAATACTGAGCACGATGAACCACTGGGCCAACCAACCCGACGGCCACGACGCGCCCATAGAGGCATCGCTGGCCATTCTGACGGGCCTTCACCACCGGCTGGCCTACCTGCTGGAACGCCTGCCCGATGCCGACTGGCAACGGGCCTATTACCACTCCTTCCGGCAGATAAACGTACCCCTACCCCAGGCCCTGGACATGGTGGTTTGGCACGCCACCCACCATTTAGCCCACATAAAACTGGCATTGGCTTAACGCACACCGGGCAGCCATTGCTGGTTGCCCGGTGTGCAGTTCACAAAAAACTACCGGCTTTAGTCTACCACCACAACCCGCTCTGAGAGCCGAACCGTACCGGCGGTAGCCTTCAAAATGTAGACCCCGGCGGGCAGGGCTTCTGCTGGTTTCAGCAGGTACGTTCCTGCGCCCTCGGCCATGACCGACTGAATGCCCACGGGCCGCCCCGCCAGGGTGGTGAGGCCCAAAACGGGTTGCTCCAGGTTCTGAATCCGGTAGCGAATCTGGGTGGGCGTGGCCGGATTGGGCACTACCAGCATAAACGGAGCCAACGGGTCAAGCACCACCGCCACGGCTTTGCTGTAGGTGGTGGTGCCGTCGCGGTCTACCTGCGCGAGGCGGTAGTAGCTGGTGCCCGTTAACGGCTGGGCATCATTAAGGCCATAGCTACGTACCTGCATTGATTCGCCGTCGGCGGCCACCCGGCCAATGGTCGCAAACTCGCTTAGGTTGCGGCTTCGCTGCACCTCAAACCGGTCGTTGTTGCGCTCAGAGGCCGTTTGCCAGCTTAACCGAACCTGATCGGCGGCGGGTTCGGCCCGAAAGTACACCAGTTCCACGGGCATAGCCGAGGCCGTGATGCCGAAATTGGTGTTCGATATATCGAAGAAAATGTTGTTGCTGGCCTTCACCTTCACGCGGGCGGTGGTGGTGGCCACATTGGGCAACACAATGGCTTCGGTGCCGTCGTTGGGCGTGTTGGCCAGCACGGTCGTGAACGTTAGCCCGCCATCGGTCGAGACCATAATATCGACGTTGGCTGCGTTGATGGGCGCGGCGGTGGTGTTGGCCACGTCCCAGTTGATGGTCTGGCTGGAGTTGCCCGCGTAGGTAGCAGTCAGGTCACCGGTGATCAGAAATGGCCCCGAATTATCGTCGGTCGTGACGGTCATTTGCTGGTAGGTCAGCCCGCCCACCCCGTCCCGCACAATGAAGCGGTGGGTGGTGGCAATGCCCACCGAGGGCAGTTTATCACCACGGGCGGTGTTGGTTCCGCCCAAAATTGCGCTCAGACGGGGGAAGATGCGGGTATTGGATGCCGTGGGCGGGTAGCTGCGGAAAAACGGGGGCAAGGCCGTGTTGAGCAGCGTGGCGGGCGTGGGCGGGTTGGCGGCACTGCCACCCGTGTTGGTGCCCTCCCACTGGTAACTGAGCGGATTGTTGTCGGCATCGGTGGCCGTGGCCGATAGCTCAAACGGCGTTGATTTCGGAATCACCACGTCGGTGGGCATCCCGGCAATAACGGGCACGGCGTTAGTGAGGGCCGTGGCCGTAAAACACGTCAGGGTGCTGATGTAGGTAGCCGCCTGCTGGTAGCTGACGGTATGGAAATTCAGAAACGGCTGGTAGCTGGCTTCGTAATCGTCGTTGCCGGGCGCACCGGCGCAGGTAAACCCGTAGCTCATGATGGTGCTGCCCGACCCCGGCTCAACCGACGTACCTGGCTCGCGGGTGGTGCAAACCGGAATCACGCTGTTGAAGGTGTGGCTCATGCCAAACTGATGGCCAATTTCGTGGCTGATGAGTTGATCGTCGTATACGGGCGCAAACTGTGCGCCGTTGGGGTCAATGGGGCCGTAGCTGGTGTTGCCTACGTTGGAGGTGCCGTTGGCTTTGCTGCCCGTGATACACACCGAGGGCGTTACGGCTACCCCCTCACCCGACCCGCCCGAATAGCCGAACAAGTGGCCAACGTCGTAGTTAGCGTTCCCAATCAAGTTGTCGAGGTTCACCTGATTTTCGTCTGACGACGTACCAGTGTTGGCGTTCGTGTAATTGAACGGAACTGGGTTTGCATCGGCCCCCACACCGCCGTAGATCAGGGCCACGTCGCTGATGAGGGTAAAGGCCACGCTCAGTTCCTGGCGGTACACGGCGTTCATCCGGTTCACGTAGCCAACCACCGCGTTGTAAGCATCGGCGCGGGTTACGCCCCGTCTGGCCGTGAACTCTTTAGTAGCCGCCACCGCGAGCCGAAACGTGCGGAGGCTGGTACCGGTGTTGTTCAAACCACCCTTACGGCCTTGTTTATCAAGGGGTTGAATGGCCGACGGTTCGGCAACGGTACCGCATTTACCGCCCAATGAACCAAACGCATTCACGGCTTCGGGCTTGGCCACTTCGCGGGAGAAATAGGTCAGGTAGAGCCGGTCGGCGGCATTTCCCGACGATTTGGTAATGTACACCGCGTCGTTGTTAACGTTGAGCACAATGGCATCGAACCCGCTGCTGGTCAGGCTCAGGCGCAGGGCATAGGCCGGGTGGGCTTTCCCCGTTCCGGCGTAGGTTTTAATTTCGGGGTGGCGGGCCGATACTTCAGGCGACAGCACCGGCGATTCGCTCACGGCGAAGGTTTCGGTGGTACCATCGGGCATGGGCAGGGTCAGATTGAGCGGCGCGGCTCCGGCCTGGAATTCCAGCGGAGCGTTGGCCAGGTACGTTCGGAGAGAAGTTTCCTGAAGCCGGTGAACCGAGTAGCGGCGGATGTTATTGACCGAAGCCGCCACTCTGGCCTGCGGTACTGGCTCGAAAAAAGTCTGCTGGGCCTGGGCCAACAGCCCGCCGGTGGCCAGCAAAAGGGTCAAGAAAAGTCGGAATTGTAACGGTAGTTTCATAAAGTGGGCAAGTGAAGAGGTGAATGGGTTAGGCAGTTTTATTTACGTTATTCATTTTTTGCTAATAAACCTGCCCTCAAACGTACCGTTTTTTTATTCGCACACTACTTTTTGTTGAAAAAAATAAGCTAACCGGTAGCCAATATCAGCTAAACGGTATATACTCTACCAAACCAATTATTTTACTTCCGACCAAAAAGAAACGCCCGGCAAGAGGGTTCTTGCCGGGCGCAGGGGCCAGGTACGTTGGTGTTAGGCGGAGCTACTCGATCACCACGCCCATGGCGCAAAACTTGTCGATCCGGCTATCGATGCGCTCGTCGGGGGTCATGGTGCTGAGTTCAGCTAGTGTAGTCAGGATGGTTTTCTTCAGTCGTTCGGCCATCGCGGCGTGGTCGTGGTGCGCCCCGCCTACGGGTTCGTCAATGATGCCATCTACCAGCTTAAACGATTCCATATCGGTGGCCGTAAGGCGCAGGGCTTCAGCGGCTTGCTCTTTGTAGTTCCAGCTTCGCCACAGAATGGACGAGCACGATTCGGGCGAAATAACCGAGTACCAGGTGTTTTCCAGCATCAGCACCCTGTCGCCGATGGCAATGCCCAGTGCCCCGCCCGATGCCCCCTCGCCAATGATGATGCAGATCACGGGCACCCGCAGCATAAACATTTCTTTCAGGTTGCGGGCAATGGCCTCACCCTGTCCGCGCTCTTCGGCTTCCAGGCCCGGAAACGCGCCCGGCGTGTCGATGAGGGTGACGATGGGTCGATTAAATTTTTCGGCTAACTTCATCAACCTCAACGCTTTACGGTAGCCTTCGGGGTTGGCCATGCCGAAATTTCGCTGTTGGCGTTGTTTGGTATTACGCCCTTTCTGCTGGCCAATAATCATGACCGTTTGCCCGTCCAATTCGGCAAAACCGCCCACCATTGCCGGGTCGTCGCGCACGGTGCGGTCGCCGTGGAGTTCGATGAACTGATCGCACATCCGCTCAATATAATCCAGGGTGTAGGGGCGGTCGGGGTGGCGCGAGAGTTGCACCCGTTGCCAGCGCGTGAGGTTCTGGAAGAGGTCGTGCCGAAGCCGTTCAATGCTATTTTCGAGCGTAGTGACGGCCTCCGATACATCAATTCGGCTGGTTTCGGCCAACCGTTTCATTTCCTCCAGCCGCCCCTCCAGGTCAGCAATGGGCTTTTCAAAGTCGAGGTAGGTTTTCATGGGGGAAGTTAAGCGTGTAGAGTGAAGCGTGTAGAGTGAAGCGTGAACCGGCGTAGCTGTACTATCGCGCTAACTAACTCTTAACTCTACACGCTTAACTCTACACTAATTTAAAGTTCATAACTCTGCCCCTTTGCCGGAATCTCCACATTGGGGTAACCCGCTTCGGCCAGGGTGCCTTTGAAGGCTTCCATACTGCTGGCATCGCCGTGGACGAGGAAGATTTTTTTCAACCGTTCCGGCGATTGCATCTTCACGAAACCGAGCAGGTCGTCGCGGTCGCCGTGGCCGCTGAACACGTCGATGCGCTCGATGTTGGCCAGCACTTGCTTTTCTTCACCCTTAATAGTCAGCGTGGGTTGGCCGTTGAGGAGCCGCCAGCCCAGGGTGCCCTCGGCGCAGTAGCCAATGAGCAGAATGGTGCAGTAGGGGTTGCCAATGTTGGCTGCCACATGGTATTCTACCCGCCCGCCCTGCACCATGCCCGACGACGAGATGATAATGCACGGCTCGTTATAGTCGGAAACGGCTTTACTGGCCTTGCTCGATTCCAGAAACTCGAAGTTCTCAAAATCGAACAGCGTTTCGTTGGTTTCGTAGAAATCGCGGGCTTCGCGGCTCAACAGGCCAATGTTTTTCTGGTACACTTTGGTGCTCTCGAAGCCCATCGGCGAGTCAGAAAAGACCTTGATGGGCTGGAAACCGCGTTCGGTGTAAAGCCGGTTGAGGGTGTAGAGCAACGATTGGGTGCGCCCCACCGAAAACGTGGGGATGATGAGCCGCCCCGGAATGTCGATGCAGGTACGTTTAATTACGTCGGCCAGGGCATCTTCGGGACTCATTTGGTCCTGATGAAGGCGGTTGCCGTAGGTCGATTCGCAGATCAAATAGTCTACTTCGGGCACCGTGGCGGGGTCTACCAGCAGGGGGTAGTTTTTGCGGCCAATATCGCCCGAAAAACAGATACTTTTCTTCTCACCGTTCTCAAACACGTCCACAATAATGTGGGCGGCTCCGAGCAGGTGCCCGGCGGGCAAAAACGTCACGCTGCACGAATCAGTCAGGCGGAATTTGCGCCCAAACTGCAACGCCACCACGCTGTCCATGCTTTCGCGGACTTGTTTATCCAGAAAGAGGTCTTTTTGAAGCTGCGATTGTTTGTCGCGGACCTTCTGCTTCTTACTGCCGTTGAGTTCGTTGATCTTTTTCTGGTTCAACGAAGCGGCATCTTTCAACAAAATGTCGGTGAGCGAAAACGTGGCTTCGGTACACAGAATCTGGCCTTCGTAGCCCTCACGGTACAAATTGGGCAGGTTGCCCGAATGGTCGATGTGGGCGTGGGTCAGCAACACCACGTTGAGGCTGGAGGCTTCGAACGGAAAAAAGTTGTTGCTGACGGGTTTTTCTACCGGGGGTGTCTGCCCGTTAGACCGTTCGAGGTCGGAGCCGCAGTCGATCAGGATTCTGTAATCGTCGGCCAATTCCAGCAGGTACATACTGCCCGTTACTTGCTGGGCTGCTCCCCAAAATGTTAGATTCATGCGTGATTTTTACCGTAGAATAGTGTCGTCACCGGGATACCGGGCAACATCTGACTTACTTAAAGAAATGTACTTATCAACTTGTGTTTACCGTGGGCTTGCGCAGAACGGGCCTGGTTGCACTGCCAATACGGTATACCGAATTTTTTTAGCTTTGCAAAGCTACAAATAAAGGGCCGAACAGCCCAACCCCCCACCCCCGCCAATGCCCACTACCAAGCCCCTGTTTCTCCGCCTGTGTTACCTGTTTGTTTTTTTTAGCCTATCGGCAAACGCGATTAACGCCGAAACCGCCCCGACCCCGCCCGATTCGTCGGCCCTGCAACGGTTGCGGGCCTGGGCCGAACAACTGCAAAGCGGCCCATTGGTGCAAAACGGCGTGGTAGCCCTGTCGGTGCGGCGCGTCAGTGACGGTATCTGCTTGTTTGGGCAACACGAATACACCAGCCTCTCCACGGCCTCGACCCTAAAACTGGTCTCGACCGGCACGGCGTTGGCTACCCTCGGCGCGGCCTTCACCTACACCACGTACCTGGAATATGACGGTGCCCTGCGCGACAGCACGCTGGAGGGCAACCTCTACGTGCGCGGCACCGGCGACCCCTCGCTGGGGAGCGGGCGGTTCAAGGGCTACCCCGGCTGGGCGGC
>JAYUKZ010000244.1:0-11018 GCA_043763995.1 Fibrella sp. | reverse complement strand
CGAAAAAGAGGTGGAAAGGGAGAAAAGTACAATTTTGCTCCCGAACAACACCAGTTTAGATTGACCCAAAACCTGTCCAACTATTGGGGAGCATTATAGAGAACGTGCAGGTACGTCAGTTCCGGCTTACCATGCGCGGGCTGGCCCTGGAGCAATACCAACAGACGGGCGCGTTGTTCCTCAACGAAGGCAAAAACATTATCATCACGTTTCTGGCAGCCTCAGCGGTGGTAAACGGGCAACTCACGCTGGGCGGCATGTTGGCCCTGCAATACATTATCGGGCAGTTGAACAGCCCCGTAGAGCAGTTGGTGCAGTTCACACAGCACTATCAGGATGCCCAACTGAGCCTGGAACGGCTGAACGAAGTGCATACACAACCCGACGAGGAAAGCAGCCCCCTAATCCCCGAAGGGGGAAGTGCTGCCGCGTCAAGAGCTACGCTTGTGGCAACGCTTCCCCCTTCGGGGGCTAGGGGGCATTACCTTTCGCGATGTGTCGTTCACATATCCCGGCGCGGGCAACGAGCCGGTGCTGACCAACATCAATCTGGTTATCCCAGAGGGAAAAGTAACGGCCATCGTGGGCAGCAGTGGCAGCGGCAAAACTACGCTGCTGAAACTACTCTTGAAGATTTATGACCCCAGTTCGGGCGATATCCGGGTGGGGCGCACGAGTTTGTCTACCATCAGTCACCGGTTGTGGCGCGGGCAGTGCGGTACGGTCTTGCAAGACGGGTTGCTCTTTTCCGATACCATCGCCAACAACGTTGCCGTGGCCGACGAGCGGCCCAACGTACCCCGGCTGTTGCGGGCTGTCGATGTGGCCAACATCGAACCGTTCATCGATAGCTTACCGCTGCGCTACAACACCCGAATCGGGGCCGAAGGCAACGGCGTAAGTCAGGGCCAAAAACAGCGTCTGTTGCTAGCGCGGGCCGTTTATAAAGAACCCACGTACCTGTTTCTGGACGAGGCCACCAACGCGCTCGATGCCAATAACGAGCGCGTGGTGATGCAGAATTTGAACCAATTTTTTGAAGAAAACGGCGGAAACCCGCGCACGGTCGTAGTGGTGGCGCACCGCCTCAGCACTGTCCGCCAAGCCGATCAGATTGTGGTACTGGAGCACGGAGAAATCGCCGAAATTGGCACCCACGACGAGTTGACCCGCCAACGGGGCCGCTATTATGAGTTGGTCAGAAATCAGTTGGAACTGGGGGTCTGATTATGCCTCAGCCTACCAAATTTATCGACGTACCTGCGCCTCCAAACGTACCTGCCGTGCCACCCATTGAGTTGCGTAGTAGCGAGGTGGATGAGGTGCTTGGGCAAACGCCCGCATGGCTGGTGCGCTGGGGAACAACCATCATTTTTAGCATAGTAGCCCTGCTGTTCGCGCTGGCGTGGTGGGTACGTTACCCCGACGTGGTGAAGGCACCGCTCCGGTTGGTAGCCACCAACCCGCCCCGCGCCGTGGTGGCCCGCACCGACGGGCGACTCACGCGGCTGCTGGTGCATGACGGCGATTCGGTGCGGGCGGGGGCCGCGCTGGCGTACCTGGAAAGCACCGCCAACCACGCCGATGTGTTGCGCCTGATCCGGCAGTTGTTGGTGGCCGAAGCCATGCTGCGGCAAAATAGGCTCGATGCCCTTGGCCAACTGCCCCTCACCAACTACCATCAGTTGGGCGAATTGCAGACAGCCTATCAGGCGTTTGTGCAATCGCAGAGTCAGCTTCGGGCCTACCTGAAGAATGGATTTTATGAGCAGAAACAGAGCCTTTTGCAACAGGAACTAACGCACCTGCAAGCCTTGCATCAGAACCTGCTTGAGCAGCAAACCCTTCAACGCCGCGACCTTGACTTGGCCCGGCAGGAGTACGCCGTGCAACAATTATTGGCCGGGCAAAAAGTGATTGCCCCACTGGAATTGACACGCGAAGAAAGCAAGCAACTCAACCGGCAGATGCCCTACGAACAGCTAAAAGCGGGCTTGATCAACAATCAGTTAGCGCAAAATGCCAAGCAGAAAGAACGCATTGACCTTGCCCGGCAAATAAGCGAGCAACGCGACGGTTTTTTACAGGCACTGAACACGCTGCAAAGTGCCGCCTACGCCTGGAAAGCGCGTTACGTGGTGGCGGCTCCGCTGGCCGGGTACGTTGCCTGGCTTACCCCCCTGCACGAAGAACAAGCCGTAAAAACAGGACAGGAGTTATATTACGTGCTGCCGGCCAACAGCCGCCCCAACAGCTATGTGGGCAACATGGCGATGGGGCAGTACAATTTTGGCAAAGTACGGGTTGGGCAACTGGTGCTGGTGAAATTGCCCAGCTACCCCTTTCAGGAGTTCGGTAGCGTGTCGGGGCGTGTGGCTTCGATCAGGCAAATTACCTCTGATACAGCCTATCAGGTACGTATCGACTTCCCCGCCGGACTACGTACCTCAACGGGTCGGCAACTGCCTTTTCGGAATGGTCTGACCGCCACCGGCGAGATTATTACCGAGGATACGCGGCTGATTGAGAAGATTTTCTACGAACTGCGGCGGTTAAGGGGTTATTAGGTCATGTGCGATTCCGCGAACGGTTGACCGGGACGCATTCGCAGGGCACTGGGCGGGAAAAATAGATTTTCTTCTACCTTTGCCCCCATTACCCCCTACCAGCGTTGATGCAACCCACTGCCGCCCCCACCACCATCCCGGATGTAATTCAGCAGATTCCGCTCAATTACTACCTGATTTTCAGCACGGCCCTGTTCGTTATCGGCATTCTGGGCGTGCTCACCCGGCGCAACGCCATCGTCATCTTCATGTCTATTGAACTGATGCTCAACGCCGTGAACCTGCTCCTGATTGCCTTCTCGTCGTACCGCTCCGACCCCGCCGGGCAGGTATTCGTGTTTTTCATCATGGCCGTGGCTGCCGCCGAAGTGTCGGTCGGTTTGGCCATCATCGTGATGATCTACCGCAACATCCGCAGCACCGACGTGGGGGTGCTGAACAAACTGAAATGGTAACGTACCTGACCGTAGAGACCGGTACGCCAGTGCGGCGACACTCGCGTCTGGGTAGCTGGCGAAGCGCGTCAGCAATTTTTCGGCGTATTGCTTTCGCGAGAGTAAGACGCGAGTGTCGCCGCACCGGCGTACCGGTCTCTACAGGGGTGGCGCGACCGAATTATTGGATTGATTGATACAAAAGAACTATGTCTGCCAACCTTCTTTGCCTCTTAATACCCTTGTTGCCCCTGCTGGGGTTTATTATCAATGGCGTTGGTTTCCGTAAAGTACCCGCCGCGCTGGTTGGGGTAATTGGCCTGGCCGGGCCGGTGCTGTCGTTTGTGGGCGTGTGCCTGCTCTGGGCAACGTACCTGGCGGGCGACGGGACTCCCATTAAAACGGTGTTCTTCGACTGGATCAGTGTCCGCGATTTTCACATCTATTTCTCCTTTCAGGTTGATCAGCTTACACTGCTGATGCTCAGCATCGTGACCGGCATCGGGTCACTCATTCATTTGTACAGCGTGGGCTATATGCATCACGACGAGGGTTACGGCAAGTTCATGGCGTTTCTGAACCTGTTTTTGTTCTTTATGCTCCTGCTGGTGCTGGGGTCCAATTTTGTGGTCATGTTCATTGGCTGGGAGGGCGTGGGGCTGTGCTCGTACCTGCTCATTGGCTTCTGGAACAAAAACACCGCCTATAACAACGCCGCCCGGAAAGCCTTCGTCATGAACCGCATCGGCGATCTGGGTTTTCTGCTGGCTGTTTTCACCATCATGGCCACTTTCGGCTCGGTCGAATACTCGGACGTGTTTGTGCAGGCAGTTGGTATGGACGTAAACGCCCCCGTAATTCTGACCATCACGCTGCTGCTGTTTGTGGGGGCTATGGGCAAGTCGGCGCAGATACCGCTCTACACCTGGTTGCCCGATGCTATGGCTGGCCCCACGCCCGTGTCGGCCCTGATTCACGCCGCCACCATGGTCACGGCGGGCATCTATATGGTCATTCGGGCCAACGTGCTGTTCTCGCTAGCCCCGCTCACGCTCGACATCATGGGCGGCATTGCCGTGGCCACGGCCTTGTTGGCCGCCTCTATTGGCCTGTTGCAGAACGACATCAAGAAAGTGCTGGCCTACTCCACGGTCTCGCAACTGGGCTATATGTTTATGGGGCTGGGGGCCACGGCCTACACCGCCAGTATGTTCCACGTGATGACCCACGCCTTTTTCAAAGCCCTGCTTTTTTTGGGGGCGGGCAGCGTCATTCACGCCATGAGCAACGGCAAAGGCAACGACCCGCAGGATATCCGAAACATGGGCGGGTTGCGCAAAACCCTCCCCATCACGTACCTGACGTTTTTGGTGGGTACCATTGCCATTGCGGGCATTCCGCCGTTTGCCGGTTTTTTCTCGAAAGATGAAATCCTGGCCCACGTCTACGAGCACAACAAACTGCTGTGGGGGCTGGGGCTAATCGGCTCGGCCATGACCTCGTTCTACATGTTCCGGTTGCTGTTCCTGACGTTTTTCGGCGAATTCAGGGGTACCGACGACCAAAAAAACCACCTCCACGAATCGCCGTGGAGCATGACCGTGCCGCTGCTGGTGCTGGCGGTGCTTTCGGCCATTGGCGGCTGGCTCAACGTGCCGGAAGTGCTGGGCGGCTCGGCACGGCTGGCCGGGTTCATGGCCCCCCTCTTCGATCAGGCGCGGCAAGCCAACCCGGCCATTTTTGAGGCCCACGCCCTCAGTCATTCCACCGAACTGCTCTTAATGGGCGTTTCGGCGGGTATTGCCCTGCTGGCGGCGGGGGCGGCCTACGTCGTGTATGTGCGCAACCAAGCCGTGCCCGCCCCCGACGCGCAGGTACGTTCGTTGCCGGAGCAGGTAGTGTACGGTAAATATTATATCGACGAATTTTATGGGCAACTCATCGTCACGCCCCTCCGCGCCCTGGGCGATGCCTTTTACAGCCTGGGCGAGTTTGCCATCGATGCCGTGGTGGGGGCCGTAGTGTTTGCCGTTAAGGGCAGTTCATCGGCGTTGCGGCGGGTGCAAAGCGGCTCCATCGGCCTGTATGTGCTGCTGATGGTGCTGAGTATCACGCTCATTGTGGCCCTGCGTTTTTTCACGATTCCATTCATTAGCGGGAAATAACCGTTTTTGCTACCCTGCCATGCTTACGTTATCCCTGATTCTGGTACCTGCTTTTGCCGCCGTTGCCGTGCTGTTTGTACCCCCTGCCCAGGCCCGGTGGGTGGCGTTGGCCGGTGCCCTGGCCGAGTTGCTGCTGGCCGCCGCCGTGTTCATCCATTTCCAGGCCAACGCCGACTTTCAATATGGCTTCGACTACGGCTGGCTTTTCAATGCCGCCAACGGCACCGGGGGCCTGCGGTTCAGCGGGGCCGTAGATGGCATCAGTTTGTTGCCGGTGGTGCTCACGGGCTTGGTCACGCCGCTTATTCTCTCGTCTACGCTGAAACAAACGTACCCACGGCCCAACACCTTCTACGCCCTCATCTTGTTCATGCAGGCCGCGCTGATGGGCGTGTTTGTGGCCCGCGACGGCTTTCTGTTCTACTTCTTTTTTGAAGCCGCCCTGATTCCGATTTATTTTCTGGCCGCCATCTGGGGCGGCGAAAACCGGGTAAAAGTCACCTTCAAATTCTTTCTCTACACCATCTTCGGCAGCTTGCTGATGCTGGTGGCCCTGGTATTTCTTTACGCCAACACGCCCCTCACCGACGGCGTACACAGTGCCGCTCTCGCCGATTTCTACGCCCTGAACCTGAACCCTACCCAACAGGGCTGGCTGTTCTGGGCGTTTTTCATTGCCTTCGCCATCAAAATGCCGGTGTTCCCGTTCCACACCTGGCAACCCGACACCTACGTCGAATCGCCCACGCCGGCCACAATGTTGCTGGCGGGTATCATGCTGAAAATGGGGGTCTACGGGCTAATCCGGCTCCTATTGCCCATTGTGCCCGCCGGGGTAGACCGCTGGGGCCACCTGGCTATAGTGCTGTCGGTGGTGGGCATTGTGTACGGGGCCATCATCGCCATTCGGCAGCGCGACATGAAACGGCTTATTGCCTACTCGTCGTTCTCGCACGTGGGCCTGATGGCGGCGGGCGTTTTTTCGCGCTCCGAACTGGGGCTTCAGGGGGCACTTATTCAGATGCTGGCCCACGGTATTAATGTGGTGGGGCTGTTTTTTATTGCCGAACTGATTTTGCAACGTACCGGTACCCGCCAACTCGACCAACTGGGGGGCCTCACCCGCAACACCCCCCGCCTCACGGTCTATTTCATGATTATGTTGCTGGGCAGCGTAGCCCTGCCCCTCACCAATGGCTTTGTGGGCGAGTTTCTGCTCCTGGCCGGTATCTACGGCTACAACCATTACCTGGGCCTGGCGGCGGGCCTGACCATCATTTTCGGGGCCGTGTATATGCTTCGGATGTACCAGAAAAGTATGTTCGGCCCCGCCAACCCCCGCACCGAAACCATGACCGACCTGAGCGGCTCTGAAAGTTATACCCTGCTGATTTTGTGCGTGTTTGTGTTCTGGATGGGCCTCTACCCCGCCTCGTTCCTGAAACTGACCGAACCCGCCGTGGCCAATTTGATCCAGTACATAAAATAGTTTGCCGAAGGTCTACGACTCGAAAAATATGTTCCCCATCATTATCCTTTCCGTTTCCGGCATCCTCCTGTTGTTTCTGGGCTTCCTCAAGTCGCGGGTGGTGCTGCTGCCCGCCACGCTGGCTTGCCTGGCCCTGGCACTGGTGGCTAATTTTTACGACTGGAACAAAACGTTCGTCTACTTCCACGAGATGCTGGTGATCAACAATTTGGCCATGATTTTCATCGGCATTCTGTTGCTCACGGCCTTCATCATTGTGGCCCTGTCGGGTAGTTTGATTGACGACGAAGACGGACAACCGGCTGAATACTACGCCATTATGTTGTTTTCGCTGGTGGGGGCCATCATGATGGTGGGCTATGAAAACCTGCTGATGCTCTTCGTCGGCATCGAAATCCTGTCGGTGGCCATGTACGTGCTTACCGGCAGCGACAAACGCAACCTGCGCTCGAACGAGGCTGCGCTGAAATATTTTCTGATGGGCGCGTTTGCCACCGGCATTCTGCTGTTCGGTATTGCCCTGCTCTACGGAGCCACAGGTACGTTCAGTATTTCGGGCATTGGCCACGTAGTCAACACCCTCATTGCCAGCAAAGCCAACCCCCTCATGCTGTCGGTGGGTATGTTTATGTTGCTCATCGGGATGCTCTTCAAAGTGTCGGCGGCTCCGTTCCACTTCTGGACTCCCGACGTGTATGACGGTGCCCCCACGCTCTTCACGGCGTTTATGTCTACGGTGGTGAAAACGGCGGGTTTTGCCGCGCTTCTCCGCATTCTGTTGGTGTGTTTCAGCGCGGGGGGCGTGTATGCCTACTGGGTGCCGGTGCTAACCATTATTACCGTGCTGACGCTGGTGATTGGCAACGTTACGGCAGTGTATCAGCAGAGTTTCAAACGGATGATGGCCTACTCTAGCATCTCGCACGCAGGCTACCTGCTTATTGGGCTGGTGGGCCTCTCGGCGCAATCGAAAGGGGCCGTTTCGTTCTATTCGCTGGCTTACTCGCTGGCCACGGTGTCGGCGTTTGGGGTGCTGCTGGTGGTGGCCAAAAACCGGCCCATCAACGCCGCGTTTGTCAGCGACCAAAAAACGCTCACCCGCCCCGACGAGACCTATGAAGCCTTTAACGGGCTGGCCCGCCACAACCCCCTGCTCAGTGTGGTGATGGCCGTAGCCATGTTCTCGCTGGCGGGCATTCCGCTCACGGCGGGTTTCTGGGGCAAGTTCATGGTCTTTTCTGCCGCCGTCGATAAGAATGTGACGTGGTTGCTGGTAATGGCCGTGCTGATGTCGGCGGTGGGCGTGTACTACTATTTTCGGGTCATCATTGCCATGTTTTTCCGCGAAGGGCAGGTCGAAACCATCCGAATTGCCCCATTTTATCGGTTTGTGTTACTGGCCACCACTGCAATTACTATTCTGCTGGGCCTGGCACCGGGGCTGTTTCAGCAGTTCCTATAACTATTCCCAACCGGGGCCGTTTACTCAGAAGTAGGCCATTAGCGCCTGGAAATAAGCCAGAGTACGTAGCTTTGTTCTAACTAACCAACCCTGCGCCACCTGTCGAAACAAAGCACCGTGCCAACAGAAACATATAAAGCACAACAACGGGAATTTTTTTCCTTCTTTCTGACAGCTCTCCTCGGTGCTTCGGTGAATTTCTTTAGCCAAATTTACTACCGGCGGCACTTCGACTTTAATACCAGCGTCTTTCTGGGCTACCTCACGGCTACCATTGTCAGTTTTGTGCCCACCAAACTGTTTGCCTTTTCGGCCAAAGGCAGCGGTAATTCAGGCCGCGAGGCCATCAAATTCCTGGGTATTGCCGCCGTAGCCTGGGCCGTGCAGGTGGGCATTGCCGCCGCTACCCTGAAATGGATTGCCAACCCATACCTCTCGGAGTACCTCGCGGTGTTTTGGCGCGAAAAATTCTCGCACGTGGTGGGCATGGGCTTCAGTTTTCTGGCAAACTTTTTCGGCCACAAACTGCTCACCTTCCGCAGTACCGGCGTATACGACCGCATCAAGGCCCGCACCGGCAAACAAAGCGAAGATGTTTACTAAAACACGCCTCGCCCTGCTGGCAGTAACAAGCCTCCTGATGCTGACCGCCTGCAAAGAAAGGCCCAAAACCGAAGAGGCCACCATCGATTCTGCCGCCGCCGCCGCTGCCCAGGCCGATTCAGCAACCACGGCTGAGCCGGTTAGTGTGAGTGCGAAGAAGTAAGTGACTGATTAAATCTTTTTCGGCGTAGCCCCGCCCTAAAGGGAGCAAAAGCTGACGCAAGCGTAGGGCAGAGGCAAGCCCTGCCCCTACACAGGAACCTTCACACAGAATGGTAATATCTAAAATGACGGCATTGTAGGGGCAGGGCTTGCCTCTGCCCTACGCTTGCGTAACCCCCAACCCCCCTTCAGGGGGGTTGGGGGTTACGCCGAAAATCCCCCCTCCACCGTGCTGTCTTCCCTGCCCCGATACGTACCTGCCCAAGCCGTGGCCTACTGCCTGGCCCTGCACCGGCGGTACCCGTTTGTGTTTAGGATTGTGAAACCCCGGCGCACCCGCCTCGGCGACTTTCGGGCTGGTCCCGCTTGTCCGCCCCAAATCACGGTCAACGCCGACCTGCCGCCCCACGCTTTTCTGCTCACGTATGTGCATGAGGTAGCCCACTGCGCCGTGTACCTTACCCGGAAACAAACCGCCAAAACACTCCGCCGAATGGGGCCGGACAGACCCCACGGACGTACCTGGCAAGTTCAGTTTCAGCAACTAATGGCTCCGCTGCTGACCGAGGCCATTTTTCCGCCTACGGTATTGCTGCCCCTGCAACGCTATATGGCCCGGCCCGCCGCCACCACCGCCGCACACCCCGCCCTGCGGCTGGCCCTGCACCCACCCCCGCCCCAGGCGGCCCACCAACCGGGACAAGTACGGCTTGGGCAATTGGCTGAGGGACAAGTATTTTGTTTTCAGAAAAAAACCTACGTGCGGGGTAAGCTAAGACGTACCCGCGTCGTTTGTAAAGAGAAACAGTCGGGCCGGTCATATGCCATTCTGGCCGGCGTGCTGGTCTGTTGCCCCACCACCCCCTGAACCACCGGTTTGCCCATTCGCCACTATGACCCCATTCTACCTGCATCACTATCTGAAGAAGGCATTGAGCCAGGTGGTAGGGTATTGTCTAATTTTATGCCTGTTAATCAGATCATTAGCCTCCGGTCAATCAGTGCTGAGCACGGGTACGTGGTACAAAATTGGGGTGCTGGGCACGGGCGTTTACCAACTCGACCAAGCTACCCTCACCAAACTTGACCCCGCTTTTGCCACCGCCGATCCGCGCCGGTTTCGGCTCTACGGCAACGGCGGCACACCCCTGCCCCAACCCAACGCCACCCCCCGCCCCACCGACCTGACCGAGAACGCCGTGCTGGTCACGGGTGAGGCCGACGGACGGTTCGACCCTGGCGATGCCCTGCGGTTCTACGCGCAGGGGCCGCAAACCATCAGCCGCGACCCCGCCACGGGGTTGCTTCGCCACGACATAAACCCCTTCTCCGACACCACGTTCTATTTCCTGACCATCAGCACCGGCAACGGGCGGCGCATGGCTACCCGCCCGGTGCTACCCCCCGCAAACCTGCCCGCCCGAACCACGTTTGACGACTATGTTTTTTACGAACGAGACACGGCCAAAGTCTTCGGCGTGAATTCCGGGCGCGAGTGGCTGGGCGATTATTTTGGCACCTTTCCCCAGCAATTTGTGCCGTTTTTGTTACCGGGGCGCGTAGCCAACGTACCTGTGCGCCTTACGCTCTCGGCGGTGGGGGCTTCTCAACGGGCCTCGGCGTTTTTTGTTTCCTACGAAAATACGGTGCTGGTCAAAGCCACCTTCGACAGCCTGAATCCGTACCGGTTTGCCATCAAAGGCTCGGCCCGAACCGTGAGCGGGCTGGCTACTCTGCCCGCCACGCCCGACGAACTTCGGCTCACGCTTACCTATGACCGGCAGGCGGGCAGCGGGGCCGTGGCCTACCTCAACTACGTGGCCCTGCAAACCCGGCGCGAGATTCGGCAGTATGCCGCGCCAACGCTGGTGCGGGGCGGGCGCGGCCAATACACCGCCCGCCAAGCCACTGACCAACTCCTGATTTGGGAGGTGAGCCAACCCGCCGCGCCCCAACTCCAACCCTACACCCTGGCTGCCGGGCAAGCCACCTGGGCCACGCCCGACACGGCGGCGTTCTACCTCCACACAACCCGGATGCTGGGTATGCCTGCCGCCATGTACCGGATTCCGAACCAGAACCTGCGGGCCGAACCCACGCCCAACCTGCTCATTATCACGTCCGAAGCCTGGCGAT